>NZ_JBIVMI010000033.1:0-100798 GCF_044753005.1 Kitasatospora sp. NPDC088548 | reverse complement strand
GAAGTGGTGTTTCGTGGATTGGCCGCCCCGGGACCGTCCGCGCCGATGCGTGTCCGGTGCTCCCTGTCGAGCGACTAGAGAACACTACGCCCATCGGCGGGAGGAAGCAAACATCGCGCAAAGAAGCCGGCCGGACCCCTGGGGGAAGGGTCCGGCCGGCTGCTCGGGGCGCCGGTCGAGGCTCAGCTGTTGGTCGGGAAGCCGAGGTTGATGCCGCCGTGCGAGGGGTCGAGCCAGCGCTGGGTGACGGCCTTGCCACGGGTGAAGAACTGCACGCCGTCCGGACCGTACGCGTGCGCGTCACCGAACAGGGAGGCCTTCCAGCCGCCGAAGGAGTAGTAGGCGACCGGCACCGGGATCGGCACGTTGATGCCGACCATGCCGACCTCCACCTCGAACTGGAAGCGCCGGGCCGCGCCACCGTCGTTGGTGAAGATGGCGGTGCCGTTGCCGTACGGGTTGGCGTTGATCAGGGCCACGCCCTCCTCGTAGGAGGCGACGCGGACCACCGACAGCACCGGGCCGAAGATCTCGTCGTTGTAGACGGACATGCCGGGCTTCACGTGGTCGAACAGCGTGGGGCCGAGCCAGAAACCGTCCGCCGTCGGCGCACCGTTCCTGTCCTCGGCGGTGATCGGGTGCTTCCGGCCGTCGACGGCCAGCTCGGCGCCGTCGGCGACACCGGACTCGACATAGGAGGTGACCTTGTCCCGGTGCTGGCCGGTGACCAGCGGGCCCATCTCCGATTCACCGTTGCAGCCGGGGCCGACCTTCAGGGTGGCCATCCGCTGCTTGATCTTCTCGACCAGCTCGTCACCGATCGGGTCGACCGCGACCAGCACCGAGACGGCCATGCAGCGCTCGCCGGCCGCGCCGAACCCGGCGTTGATGGCGGCGTCGGCGCTGAGGTCCAGGTCGGCGTCGGGCAGGACCAGCATGTGGTTCTTGGCGCCGCCGAGGGCCTGCACGCGCTTGCCGTAGCGGGTGCCGGTCTCGTACACGTAGCGAGCGATCGGGGTGGAGCCGACAAAACTGACCGACTTGATGTCGGGGTGCTCCAGCAGCCGGTCCACGGCGGCCTTGTCACCGTGGACGACGTTGAAGACACCGTCGGGGAGACCGGCCTCCTTCCACAGCCCGGCCAGGAAGTTGGCGGCGGACGGGTCCTTCTCCGAGGGCTTCAGGACGACCGTGTTGCCGGCCGCGATGGCGATCGGGAAGAACCACATCGGCACCATCGCCGGGAAGTTGAACGGCGAGATGATCGCGACCGGGCCGAGCGGCTGGCGGATCGAGTAGACGTCGACGCCGGTGGACGCCTGCTCGGTGAAGCCGCCCTTGATGAGCTGCGGGATGCCGCAGGCGTACTCGACGACCTCCAGACCGCGGGCGATCTCGCCCAGCGCGTCGGAGTGCACCTTGCCGTGCTCGGAGACGATGATCGCGGCCAGCTCGTCCCGGCGGGCGTTGAGCAGTTCGCGGAAGCTGAAGAGCACCGTGGCGCGCTTGGCGACCGAGGCGTTGCGCCACTCGGTGAAGGCCGAGGCGGCGGCCGCGACGGCCTGGTCGACCTCGGCGATCTCCGCGAAGTCGACGTGGCCCGAGACCTGGCCGGTGGCCGGGTCGAAGATGTCGCCGCGCCGGGGCGCGGCGCCGGCGGTGGCGACGGGCGCGCCGCCGATCCAGTGCGTGATGTGCTTGCTCAAGGTCGTCTGCCTCCGAAGTCCCGGGCGGCGTCCTGCCGCCGGTCCCTTGTCTGGCGCCGCCCGTGTGCGGGCCGGGCGACGGGATTCACGGGGCTACCGCGCTCATCTCCCAGTCTGCTGGCCTCCACGGCCCACCTCAACGAACAGGCTGACGGGGATCGGGGATTCAGCCTTACAGGTCGTCGGCCGGATCCGCCGAACGGGCGAAGCCCCGCCGGCCCTCCCTCAGACCGCCTCCGTACCGTCCGTCTCCTCGGCGCCGTCCGTCTCCTCCAGGTACGGGTCGTGCAACCCGTCCGCCGCCTCCTGGGTCTCCAGCAGATCCAGTCGCAGATCCTGGGACCACGCCAACGCCCACCGCTTCAGCCCGCCGACCGCGCTGCCCGGGTACCCCCGGGCCCGGAACCGTCCGTCGGCGGCGTCGGCCAGCGTCTCCAGTCGGTCGGCGAGCACGGCGGGCTGGAAGCCCGCGTCCAACGAGACTGCCAGTGCGAGCAGTTCGCCCTCCCGGTACCAGGCGGTCAGGGCGTGTACGTCGATCAGGTCGCGCGGCAGGCCGCGGTCGGCGAGCAGCGCGGTGGCCAGGGCGGCCGCGTCCTCCAGGGCGACGGCCGTCAGCGTCAGCGCGGGCCCGCCGGGCACGGGCGCACCGAGGTCGAGCCGGACCGGTCGGTGGCCCAGCGGTTCCTTGCGCAGCTCCACCGCGTGGGTGCGGCCGCCGAGCGTGAGCCGGACGGAGAGCTGCTCCAACCGGGGCGTGCCCGGCCGCTCCGCGACGCCGCCGCCGACCGCCCGGTAGGCGGCGGCCAGCTCGGCCGCGGCCTCCGGCAGATCGGTGCCGCCGCTGGTGACCAGGGTCAGCCCGTCCTGGGGGCAGGCCGGTACGCCGTGGGCCCGCAGGGCATGGCCGCCGGCGAGGGCCAGTCCGAGCCGGTCGCAGACGGGCCGGGCCAGTTCGGCGAGCCGCAGCTGGGCCGGGCCCGGGCGAAGGGACGCGTCGACGGCGTCCGGGACGGTGGTCACGCCTCCAGTCTGACGCGACCGCCCGCCCCACGCCCCCACGCGCCCCTTCCACCCTTCAACCGACGCGATGCCGCCCTCGCCCTCCGGTGCCCCGCCGGTGGCTCCCGTCTCACCAGTCCCGGAGCCGGGCCGCGGCCTCGTGCAGGGCGAGCTCCAGCAGGGCGGGGTCGTTGAGCCGTCCGGAGCCGTCGGGCGGGACGAGCCAGCGCGCTCCCCGGCTGCGTGGCCGGGGGTGCGGGACGACGATCCAGGTGCCGTCGCCCGCGCAGCGCACACCGGTGCCGATCCACCGGGCCGCCGTGCCGACGGGGACGAGGAAGCCGACGCTCTCGCCCCCGAAGTCGGTGAGGACCGGCCCGCAGAGGCCGTCACCGAGGATCTCCAGGGCCGGCCGGCCGAGTCGGCCGGGCACCGAGAGGACGTCCCACCTCCGCCCGGCCGGCAACAGCATCAGTCCCAGTCCGGTGCGTTCCCACTGTTCCCTGAACGCCTCCGGGTCCGGTGCCGCCTGGGCGAGCCAGTGCAGTCCGGTGCTCTCCATGTGCCGTCCCCGTTCCTCAGCGCTGACGCTGCTCGCGGCGCGGCGGGAACCGAGACCCGCCGTCACCAACGAGAGGCGGACGGCGGGTCTCTCTTACACGGATCACCCGATCGGATGCGTCACCCGGCCGAAAGTCGCCGCAGCGGACGCATCACCGCGGCGGACGCGCGACCGGAGGCGCGGCGGTCAGCTGTCGAAGCCCAGCCCCAGCCGGTCGAGCGTGCGCAGCCAGAGGTTGCGGTGCCCGCCGTTGCGGTCCGCGCGCTGCAGGGACCGCGTGGTGATCTCGATGCCGGCCCAGCGCACCGGCTCCGGCGGGAACGGCAGCGGCTTGCTCCGCACCATCTCCAGCGTGGTGCGCTCGGTGCGCTCGCCCGCCAGCAGGTCGAGCATCACCTCGGCGCCGAACCGGGTGGCCCCGACGCCGAGCCCGGTGAACCCGGCCGCGTAGGCGACCCGGCCGCGGTAGGCGGTGTCGAAGAAGGCCGAGAAGCGACTGCAGGTGTCGATGGCGCCGCCCCAGGCATGGGTGAAGCGCACGCCCTCCAGCTGCGGGAAGCAGCGGAAGAAGTTGTGCGCCAGCGTGCGGAAGGTCTCCGGCCGCTGGTCGTACTCGTTCCGGACGTGGCCGCCGTAGTGGTAGACCGCGTCGTAGCCGCCCCAGAGGATCCGGTTGTCGGCGGAGAGCCGGAAGTAGTGGAACTTGTTGGCGCTGTCGCTGAGCCCCTGCCGGCCGCTCCATCCGATCGCGGCGAGCTGTTCCTCGCTGAGCGGCTCGGTCATCAGCGCGTAGTCGTACACCGGGACGACCAGCGGGCGGACCCGCTTGACCAGGGACGGGAACACATTGGTGCCGAGCGCGACCCGGCGGGCGAAGACCCGGCCGTAGGGGGTGCGGACGGCCATGCCGCTGCCGTACTCACGCAGGTCCAGCGCCCTGGTGTGCTCGAAGATCCGCACGCCCTGGCGCAGGCAGGCGTCCTTCAGGCCCCAGGCGAGCTTGGCGGGGTGGACCATCGCCACGCCCTCCTTGTCCCAGAGCCCGCCGAGGAAGGTCGGCGAGTCGACCTGGGCGCGCAGCGCGTCGGCGTCGAGCACGGTGATGTCGAAGCCGTACTCGGCGACGGCCTCGGCGATCTCGTGCAGTTCGGCGAGCTGGTGGGGCTGGGTGGCGACGTCGATCTCGCCGGTGCGCTCCCACTCGGCGTCGATGCCGTAGCGCTTGAGGGTGGCCTCGATGCCGTCCAGGTTGGCGGCACCGAGGCGCTCGAGTTGGCCGAGTTCGGCGGGCCAGCGCTGCAGGCCGTTGCCGAAGCCGTGGGTCAGGCTGGCCGCGCAGAAGCCGCCGTTGCGCCCGGACGCGGCCCATCCCACCTCGTTGCCCTCGACCAGGACGACGTCCAGCGAGGGGTCGCGCTCCTTGGCGATGAGGGCGGTCCAGAGGCCGGAGTAGCCGCCGCCGACGACCAGCAGGTCACAGGTGGCGTCGCCGACCAGGGCGGGCAGCGCCTCCGGCCGGCCCGGGTCCTCCAGCCAGAAGGGGGTGGGCCTGGCGTCACTGAGCGCGCGGGCGGAGTCCATGCATTATCAGCCACTTTCTGCACATAGGTGATGGTTGGGCGGCCACCCCGACGGTAGGTCAGGCGGTGGCCTTGCGACGGTTGCCGAGCCACTGGCCGGCCACCGTCAGCGCGACGGCGGCGATGAACATCGCGGTACCGATGACGTTCACCTGCACCGGGATGCCGCGCTGCGAGGCGCCCCAGACGAACATCGGGAAGGTGACCGTGGTCGGGCCCGAGTTGAACTGGGTGATGATGAAGTCGTCGAAGGAGAGCGCGAAGCTGAGCAGCGCGCCGGCCGCGATGCCGGGGGCGGCGAGCGGCAGGGTGACCCGCAGGAAGGTCTGGGTCGGCGTCGCGTAGAGATCCTGGGCGGCCTGTTCGAGCCGGGGGTCCATGCTCATCACGCGTGCCTTGACTGCCGTCACCACGAAGCTCAGGCAGAACATGATGTGCGCGATGAGGATCGTGGTGAAGCCGAACGGGATGCGCATGTTGAGAAAGAGCGTGCCGAGCGAGGCGGCCATCACCACCTCGGGCATGGCCATCGGCAGGAAGATCATCGCGGTGGTGGCCGAGCGGCCGCGGAAGCGGTAGCGGGCCAGCGCGAAGGCGACCATGGTGCCGAGCACGGTGGCGCCGATGGTGGCGAGCACCGCGACCTGCAGGCTGAGCGAGAGCGACTGGCACATGTCGGCCACACCGCAGGGATTGGTCCACGCGTCGGTGGAGAACTCGGACCACTCGTAGTTGAACTTGCCCACCGGCTTGTTGAACGAGAAGGCGAGGACGACCAGGTTGGGCAGCACCAGGTAGGCCAGGGCCAGCAGACCTGCCAGCACCACCAGATGGGCGCGGACCCATGTGAGCACTCGGGACATCAGACCAGTTCCTCCGTCCCGGCCTTGCGCATGTAGACCGTCACCATGCCCAGGATCAGGGCCATCAGGATGAAGCTCAGCGCGGCCGCCGTGGGGTAGTCGAGCACGTTCAGGAACTGCTTCTGGATGCCGTTGCCGACCATCTGCTCGCTCGGCGAGCCCAGCAGCTGGGCGTTGATGTAGTCGCCGGAGGCCGGGATGAAGGTGAGCAGCGTGCCCGCGACCACACCCGGCAGCGAGATCGGGAAAGTGACCTTGCGGAAGGTGGTGAACGGCCGGGCGTAGAGGTCGCCGGCGGCCTCGTGCAGCCGCGGGTCGATCCGCTCCAGCGAGGTGTACAGCGGCAGGATCATGAACGGCAGGAAGTTGTAGGTCAGACCGCAGACCACGGCGAGCGGCGTGGCCAGCACCCGGTCGCCGGAGGTGAGGCCGATCGCGCTGGTGACGTCCAGGATGTGCAGCGCGTTGAGGGCGCCGACCACCGGGCCGCCGTCCGAGAGGATGGTCTTCCAGGCCAGCGTGCGGATCAGGAAGCTGGTGAAGAACGGCGCGATCACCAGGATCAGGATGACGTTGCGCCACCGCTTGCTCGCCTTGAAGGCGATCGTGTACGCCAGCGGGTAGCCGATGGTCAGGCAGAGCACCGTCGCGGTGGCGGCGTAGCCGAACGAGCGGACGAAGTGCCAGCGGTACTCGACCAGGGCGTCCCAGTAGGTGGCGAAGTGCCAGGTGACCTTGAAGCCGTCCTCCAGCGAGCCGGTCTGCAGCGAGGTCGACCCCTGGTAGACCATCGGCACGGCGAAGAAGACGACCAGCCAGGCGATGCCCGGCAGCAGCAGCCAGTACGGGGTGAGCTTGCGCTTCGGCTTCCGGGCGGCCTCCGGGAGCGGTATGACTTGCGGCGGCGCCGCCGGGGTGGTGGTGGTCATGCCGCCTCCTCCCCGGTGCCCGCGTCGATCGCCTGCGCGGCGTCCAGGGCGAAGGAGTGCGCCGGGTTCCAGTGCAGGACGACCGGCGCGCCGGGGACGATCCGGGCGTCGCGCTCCATGTTCTGCTCGAAGACCGTCACCTCCTGGCCCCCGTCGGTGCGCACCAGGTACTGGGTGGAGACGCCGATGAAGCTGGAGTCGACCACGGTGCCGGCCAGCCGGTTGCGGCCGTCGGCGACCTCGGCGGAGGCGTGCTCGATGGTGATCTTCTCCGGCCGGACCCCGAGGTGGACCTTCCTGGCGTCGGTGGCGCAGCGGGCCCTGGGCACGGCGAGGCGGGTGCCGTCGGCGGTGAGCAGCAGGTCGCCGCCGTCGGCGCCGGTGACATCGGCGGGCAGCAGGTTGGACTGGCCGAGGAAGTTGGCCACGAAGGTGGTCGCGGGATTCTCGTAGAGGTCGGCGGGCGCGCCGAGCTGTTCGACCCGGCCGCCGTTCATCACCGCGATGGTGTCGGCCATGGTCATGGCCTCCTCCTGGTCATGGGTGACGTGGACGAAGGTGATGCCGACCTCGGTCTGGATCCGCTTGAGCTCAAGCTGCATCTGGCGGCGGAGCTTGAGGTCGAGGGCGCCGAGCGGCTCGTCCAGGAGCAGCACCTGCGGGTGGTTGATCAGGGCGCGGGCGACGGCGACGCGCTGCTGCTGGCCGCCGGAGAGCTGGTGCGGCTTGCGCCGGGCGTACGGGCCGAGTTCGACCAGTTCCAGCATGTCGTCGACCTGCTTCTTGACGTCCTTGCGGCCGCGGCGGCGCAGGCCGAAGGCGACGTTCTCGAAGATGTCGAGGTGCGGGAAGAGCGCGTAGCTCTGGAAGACGGTGTTCACCGGCCGCTTGTACGGGGGCAGGGCGGTGACGTCCTGGCCGCCGATCAGGACGGCGCCGGAGGTGGGCTCCTCCAGACCGGCGATCATGCGCAGGGTGGTGGTCTTGCCGCAGCCGGAGGCGCCGAGCAGGGCGAAGAAGGAGCCCTGGGGGACGGTCAGGTCGAGCGGGTGGACGGCGGTGAAGGAGCCGTAGGTCTTGCCGATGCCGGTGAGGCGGACATCGCCGCCCGTGGCCGCCGCGTCGCGCAGCTGGTCTGTCATGGGTGTCTTCCTGGTTTCTGCTGTCTCTGCCGTCAGTGGGGAGGTCAGGCGCCGATGAGTTTGGAGAACTTCTGCTCGAAGTCGCTCTCCTCGGTCTCGGTGAGGGTGCGGAACACGTGCGCCTTGGCCGCCATCTCGGGGGTGGGGACGACGAGTGGGTTGGCCGCGGTGTCCGGGGCGAGGGCGGCGAGCTCCTCCTTCATCCCGGTGACGGCGGAGACGAAGCCGATGCCCGCGACCAGCTGCGCCGCGATCTTCGGCTGGTAGTAGAAGTCGATCAGCTTTTCCGCGTTCGTCTTGTGCTGGGCCTTGGCCGGGATCAGCATGTTGTCGGTCGAGGAGACGAAGCCCTTCTCCGGGATGACGAACTCGATGTCCGGGTTGTCGGCACGGAGCTGGATCAGGTCGCCGCCCCAGGCGACGCAGGCGGCGATGTCGCCGGAGGAGAGCTCCTGGCCGTAGTCGTTCCCGGTGAAGCGGCGGATCTGCTTGCTGTCGACGCCCTTCTGCAACCGGGCGACCGCGGCGTCGTAGTCGTCGGCGGTGAACTTCGCCGGGTCCTTGCCGAGGTCGAGCAGGGTGATGCCGATGCTGTCGCGCATCTCGGAGAGGAACGTGACCCGGCCCTTGAGGTCGGGGTCGTCCAGCAACTGGGAGACCGAGGCGACCTCCTTCCCCTTGGTGGCCTTCTTGTTGTAGGCGATCACCACCTGGATGCCGGCCCACGGGTAGGAGTAGAGCCGGCCCGGGTCCCAGTCGGGGGCGCGGAAGCGGGAGTCGATGGTGGTGATCGCGGTGGTGACGTTGGCCTGGTTGAGCTTCTGCGCCCAGCCGAGGCGGATCATCCGGGCGGCCATCCAGTCGGTGAGCACCATCAGGTCGCGGCCGGTGTCCTGGCCCGCCGCGAGCTGCGGTTTGACCTTGCCGAAGAACTCGACGTTGTCGTTGACGTCCTCGTTGTACCTGACCTTGATACCGGTGGCCGCGGTGAAGGCGTCCAGGGTGCCGTGCCGCTCCTTGTCCTTCTCGTCGGAGTCGATGTAGAGCGGCCAGTTGGAGAAGTTCACCTCCTTCTGGCTGTCCGAGAGGTCCTTGGCGGCGTTCGCGGTCGAGTCGCCGGTCCCGGCGGTCCTGGCCGCCGGGATGCCGCAGGCGGCCAGGGTGCCCGCGCCGGCGGTGAGGGCGGCGGCGCGCAGCAGCGCCCGCCGGCCGAGGGAGGCCCGTCCGCTGGTCAGACTGCGTTCCCAGGCCTTGCGGACCGGTTCGGGCAGACCGTCGGTGAGCTCGTTGAACGCCATGGAACGGGCCTCCTGGGGGCGAGAGGTCGGGGCGGCTGGGGGGCGCCCCTGGGTGAGGGTTATCTGTCTCCGAAGACGGTGCGGTGCCAGTCCTTGCGGGCCACCGCCGTGGTGTCGAACATGACGTGCTTGACCTGGGTGTACTCGTCCAGCGAGTACTGCGACATGTCCTTGCCGTAGCCGGAGGACTTGTAGCCGCCGTGCGGCATCTCGCTGATGATCGGGATGTGGTCGTTGACCCAGACGCAGCCGGCCGCGATCTCCCTGGTGGCCCGCAGCGAGCGGTGCACATTGCCGGTCCAGGCCGAGGCGGCCAGGCCGTACGGGGTGTCGTTGGCCAGCCGCAGGCCCTCGTCGTCGCTGTCGAAGGGCAGCACGACCAGGACCGGGCCGAAGATCTCGCCCTGGACGACCTCGCTGTCCTGCGCGGCGTCGGTGATCAGGGTGGGCAGGTAGTAGGCGCCGCGGGTGAGGTCGGTGCCGTCGTGGCCCTTCTCCGGGGCGCGTCCGCCGGTGACGACGGTGGCGCCGTAGGAGCGGGCCCGCTCGACGAAGCCGGCCACCCGGTCCCGGTGGGTGTGGGAGACCAGCGGCCCGAGGTCGGTCCGCGGGTTCAGCGGGTCGCCGAGGCGGATCGCGCCGTACAGTTCGGCGACGCCGGCCACGAAGGCGTCGTAGAGCGGGCGCTGGACGTAGGCGCGGGTGGCGGCGGTGCAGTCCTGGCCGCCGTTGATCAGCGAGGCGGCGACCGCGCCGTGCACCGCGGCGTCCAGGTCGGCGTCGTCGAAGACCACGAACGGGGCCTTGCCGCCCAGTTCCAGGTGGGTGCGCTTGACGGTCGCGGTGGCGAGTTCGGCGACCCGCCTGCCGACCGGGGTGGAGCCGGTGAAGGAGACCATCGCGACGCCCGGGTGGGAGACCAGATGCTCCCCGGCGGTGCGTCCGGCGCCGGTGACCACGTTGACCACGCCGTCCGGGATGCCCGCCGCGGTGCAGGCCCGGGCGAACATCAGCGAGGTCAGCGGGGTCAGCTCGGCCGGCTTGAGGACGATGGTGTTGCCCGCCGCGATGGCCGGGAGGATCTTCCAGGCGGCCATCTGGAGCGGGTAGTTCCACGGGGAGATCGAGCCGACCACGCCGATCGCCTCGCGCCGCACGTAGGAGGTGTGGTCACCGGAGTACTCGCCGGCCGCCTTGCCCTCCAGATTGCGGGCCGCCCCGGCGAAGAACGCGGCGTTGTCGATGGTGCCGGGGACGTCGAACTCGGTGGAGAGCTTGACCGGCTTGCCGGTCTGCGCGGTCTCCACCCGGGCGAGGTCGGCGGCGGCCCCGGTGAGGACGGCGGCCAGCCGGGTGAGCGCCTCGGAGCGGGCGCCGGGGGTGGCGCCGGACCACTCGGGCAGTGCGGCCCGGGCGGCGGCGACGGCGGCGTCCACCTGGTCGGTGGAGGCGAGGGAGATCTGCTCGACCACGCTGCCGTCGGCCGGGTTGACGACCTGGAAAGGATCGCCGCTCCCCCGGCTCTGCCGGCCCGCGATGTACTGCGCGCCCGCTCCGAAGTCGGTCAGGTCCATCTGGTTCCTCCAAGTGCCGGTGGTTCGGCTGCCCGCATGGCGTCCGATCGTCCGATCGTCCGGTTCCCGTCATGCCGCAGATGCCGGTGGGCGGCGGTCCCGTACCGGCGTCGTCCGACTGATCGAGTCGCCGCGTCTGCGGTACGGGGGAATCCGGCCCGGTTGATCTTCCGGGATGGCGCGATCCTGGCAGCCCTGCGGCGTCCCGACAAGGGATTCCGCCGTCGCTGCCCGGTGACGCGACGGATTCCGCCGGTGATGTTGGTGTCTCGCCACAGCCGACCCGCTGACCATGCCTGTTGCCGCCCCGGCGTGACAAGGGTCACTCCGACAACCTCGACGCGAAGGGCCTTACAGGGTGGAAGGGTTCACGGAGGGCAACAGATCGTCGCCAGGAGGGATGATTTACCTGACACTCTGATCCCTGGAGGCCCCGCGATGCTCCCCACCGTCGCCCGCGTGCTCGATCTCGAAGTGATGCGGCGGGGCCTGCCCCAGGTCGTCGCCGGCGCCGACCGCCTGGAGCGCCCGGTCCGCTGGGTCCACGTCAGTGAGCTGCCCGATGTCGCCGGGGTGCTCCAGGGCGGCGAACTGGTGCTGACCACCGGTATCGCGCTGCCCGAGGACCGCGACGGGCTGGCCCGGTACGTCCGCGAGCTGGACGAGGTCGGCGTGGCCGGGCTGGTCGTCGAGTTCGGCCGGCGCTACTTCGACTCGCTCCCCCGCGCCCTGGTGCACGCCGCCGAGCAGCGCGGGCTGCCGCTGATCGTGCTCCGCCGCGAGCTGCGCTTCGTGGCCGTCACCGAGGCCGTGCACGCCCTGGTGGTCAACGCCCAGCTGGAGCAGCTGCGGACCTCGGAGGCGGTCCACCAGGTCTTCAACGAACTGGTGGTGGAGGGCGCCGAACCCGGTGAGGTGGTCCGCCAGGTGGCCCGGATGGCGGGCGCACCCGTCGTGCTGGAGAACCTGGCGCACCAGGTACTGGCCCATGACCCCGCCGGCCGGCCGGAGAGCGAACTGCTGGAGGACTGGGAGCGCCGCTCGCGCGGGGTGCGTCCGCCCGGGCGCACCGGCCACGACCCGCGCAGCGGCTGGCTGGTGACCACGGTCGGCGCCCGCGGCCAGGACTGGGGCCGGCTCGTCCTGGTCGAGGACCCGGCACCGCTGCCGGAGGGCGAGGCCCACCCGCACACGATGCTGCTGGAACGCGGGGCGTCCGCCCTGGCCCTCAACCGGCTGGTCGTCCGGGACCGGGAGAGCCTGGAGCGGCAGACCCACCGCACCCTGCTCTCCGGCATCCTCACCCACGCGCTGACCGTCTCCGAGGTGGCCCTGCGCGCCCAGGCGCTCGGCGTTCCGCTGGAGGGCCGCCGGCTGGTCGGGGTGGTGCTGCGGCAGCGGCGCGGGCCGATCCCGGCCGCCCTGGAGGCCCAGGCCAGGCTGCGCGACTTCACCGAGCTGGCGGCCGGCGCGATCCGCGGCTGCCGGCTCTCCGCCCTGGTCGGAGCGCTGGACGACGAGGGGGTGGGCGTCCTGATCGCGCTCGGCACCCAGCAGGACGAGCACACCGCGCTGGACGCCTTCTCCGCCGCGCTGCGCCGGCTGACGGCGGACGCCAACCGGGACGCCGCCCCCGTACCGGCCCCCGTCGTCGCCGTCGGCTCCTCGGTGGGCTCGGTCCGCGACGCCCGGCGCACCCTGCTGGAGGCCACCCAGGTCGCCGACGCCGCCCTGCACGACTCCCCCGGCGGCCGCGCCGCCGCCTACTACCGGCTGCCCGACGTCCGGCTGCGCGGTCTGCTGCACCTGCTGCGCGACGACGCCCGGCTGCAGACCTACGTCGAGCGCGAACTCGGCCCGCTGCTCGCCTACGACGCCGAGCACAACGGCCAGTTGGTCCAGATGCTGCGGATCTACCTGGAGCACGGCCGGAACAAGTCCGCGGCGGCCGATGCCGCGCACCTGTCCCGGCCCTCCTTCTACGACCGGCTGCACAAGGTCGAGCGGATCCTCGGCGTCGATCTCGACCAGGTCGAGTCCTGCCTCTCCCTGCACGTGGCGCTGCTCGCGCTGGACGCCGTCCGCCGGTGAGTACCGGGGCCCGGTGACCGCCGGGCCCGGTCCCGCTACACCCCGGTGATGCGGCCCCAGACCTTGTGCAGTTCGGGCCGCTCGGCGGAGGTGACATCGCGCATGGTGCGCAGCCGGGCGCGCATCTCCTCGGTCGGGAAGACCAGCGGGTGCTCCGCCAGCTCGGCCTTCTCCTGGTCCCCGCTCGCGGCCAGCACCTCGCGGGCGGCGGGCACCGGGCAGATGTACTGCACGAAGGCGGCCAGTTCGGCGGCCACCTCGGGCTGGTAGTAGTGGTCGATCAGCAGCTCGGCGTTGCGCTTGTGCCCGGCCCGGTTGGGGATCAGCAGGCTCTCCGCCCAGAGCTCGCCGCCCTCCTCGGGCACCACGAACTCGATGTCCGGGTTCTCGGCGGTCAGCTGGACGGCGTCACCGGAGTAGGCCTGACAGGCCAGCGCCGCGCCGGAGGCCAGGTCGCTGGTGTAGTCGTTGCCCGTGAAGCGGCGGACGTGCCGGGCGTCGACCATCTTCTGCACCAGGTCCATCGCCCGGTGCGCGTCGTCGTCGGTGAAGGCGGCGATGTCGGCGCCCTGGGCGAGCATCAGCAGGCCGAGCGCCTCGTCCAGACCGGCGAACAGGGTGACCCGGCCCTTGAGGTCGGGTGCCCAGAGGTCGGCGGTGGACCTGATCTCCCGGCCGAGCGCCTTGCGGTTGTAGGCGATGCCGGTGATCCCGGACTGCCACGGCACGCTGCGCTTGCGCCCGGGGTCGAAGGCGGGATCGGCCAGCTGCGGGTCCAGCTGGGCGGTGACGTTGGGCAGGTTGGCCCGGTCCATGGCCTGTACCCAGCCGAGCGAGACGTACCGGCCGGCCATCCAGTCGCTGACCACCATCAGGTCCCGGCCGGGGTCGGTGCCCTGGGTCAGGACCGGGCCGATCTTGCCGAAGAACTCGTCGTTGTCGTTGATGTCCTCGGTGTAGGTGACCTTGATCCCGGTCTGCTCGGTGAAGGCGTCCAGGGTCGGGCGCCGGCCGCTGTCGTCGACGTCGATGTACTGGGTCCAGTTGGAGAACGCCAGCCGCTTCTCCTGCTCCGAGCGGTCCGGGGCCGAGCGGCGGTCCTCGTCGACGTAGGCGGCCGGGATGCCGCAGCCGGTCAGGGTGCCGACGCCGAGCAGCCCGGCGGTGCCGAGCACGGAGCGGCGGGTGAGCCGGCCGCGTCCGCTGCGGCGGCCGTCGAGGGGGCGGCGGGTGAGGGTGGTGCTGGGCATGGATGGGCCTTCCGGGCATGCGGCGGCCCCGGGCGCACGAGCAAGACCCGGGGCCGTCCTTGTCGGTTCCTCAGACAGTGTGCGCGTCGGTCAGCGACAGCACCTCGTCGAGCACCGCGAGGCCGGTCTTGGCCTCCTCCTCGGTGACGGTGCACGGCGGGACGACGTGGAAGCGGTTCATGTTGACGAACGGCCAGAGCCCGCGCTGCTTGCAGGCGGCGGCCAGCTCGGCCATCGGCGCGTTGGCGGCGCCCGCGGCGTTGTACGGCACCAGCGGCTCGCGGGTGGTGCGGTCCTTGACCAGGTCCAGCGCCCAGAACACGCCGAGGCCGCGGACCTCGCCGATCGAGGGGTGGCGCTCGGCCAGCTCGCGCAGGCCCGGGCCGAGCACCGTCTCGCCGATGTGCCTGGCGTTCTCGACGATGCCCTCTTCCGCCATCGTGTTGATGGTGGCGACGGCCGAGGCGCAGGCCAGCGGGTGGCCGGAGTAGGTGAGCCCGCCGGGGAACGGCCGCTCCGCGAAGGTGGCGGCGATCTCCGCGCTGATCGCCACGCCGCCCAGCGGCACATAGCCGGAGTTGACGCCCTTGGCGAAGGTCAGCAGGTCCGGGGTGACACCCCAGTGGTCGGCGGCGAACCACTCGCCGGTGCGGCCGAAGCCCGCCATCACCTCGTCGAGGATGAAGACGATGCCGTAGCGGTCGCAGATCTCCCGTACCCCGGCCAGGTAGCCCGGCGGCGGGATCAGGATGCCCGCGGTGCCGACCACGGTCTCCAGGATGATCGCCGCGATGGTGCCGGGGCCCTCGAACGCGATCACCTGCTCCAGGTGCTGCAGCGCGCGCTCGCACTCCTGCGTCTCGTTCTCGGCGTGGAAGTTGGAGCGGTAGGCGTACGGGCCCCAGAAGTGAACGACACCGGAGACACCGCTCTCGTTGGGCCAGCGGCGCGGGTCGCCGGTGAGGGCGATCGCGTTGGCGGTGGCACCGTGGTACGAGCGGTACGTCGACATGATCTTCTGGCGACCGGTGTGCAGCCGCGCCAGCCGGATGGCGTTCTCGTTGGCCTCGGCACCGCCGTTGGTGAAGAAGATCTTGTCGAGGTCGCCGGGGGTGCGCTCGGCGATCAGCCGGGCGGCCTCACTGCGCGACTCGACCGCGAAGCCGGGCGCGATGGTGCAGAGCTTCGCCGCCTGCTCCTGGATCGCGGCGACCACCTTCGGGTGCTGGTGGCCGATGTTGGTGTTCACCAGCTGCGAGGAGAAGTCGAGGTAGCGGTTGCCCTCGTAGTCCCAGAAGTACGAGCCCTCGGCGCCGGCCACCGCGAGGGGGTCGATCAGCGCCTGGGCGGACCACGAGTGGAAGACGTGCGCGCGGTCGGCGGCCTTGACGGCCTGGCCGGCGGCTGAGTCGGCGGTGGGGATGCTCATGCCGGTAAGGCTAGGGAGTTCCACCCGTGAAGTGCAGGTTCATCGTGTCAGGCGGTCATGCGAACGGCCGACAGGGTGACAGGGCAAGGGCCCGGGTCGAAACGACCCGGGCCCATTGTCAGATCACACGATCAGCGTCAGATCGCGGTCATACCCCGCCAGATGGCCATGACCCGCTCAGATCGCGGTCATACCCCGCCAGATAGCCATGACCCGCTCAGATCGCGGTCATGACGTGCTTGACCCGCGTGTAGTCCTCGAAGCCGTAGGAGGAGAGGTCCTTGCCGTAGCCGGACTTCTTGAAACCACCGTGCGGCATCTCGGCGACCAGCGGGATGTGGGTGTTGATCCAGACGCAGCCGAAGTCCAGCCGGCGCGACATCCGCATCGCGCGGGCGTGGTCCTTGGTCCACACCGAGGAGGCCAGCGCGTACTCGACGCCGTTGGCGTAGCCGACGGCCTGGTCCTCGTCGGAGAACTTCTGCACGGTGATGACCGGGCCGAAGACCTCGTTCTGGATGATCTCGTCGTCCTGGTTCAGGCCGGAGACCACGGTCGGGGCGTAGAAGTAGCCCACCTCGCCGACCCGGTGGCCACCGGCCTCGACCTTGGCGTGCGCCGGCAGGCGGTCGATGAAGCCGGAGACCTGCTTCAGCTGGTTGGCGTTGTTCAGCGGGCCGTAGAGCACGTCCTCGTCGTCCACGCCACCGGTCTTGGTCTCGGCCGCGGCCTTGGCCAGCGCCTCGACGAAGGCGTCGTGGATCGACTCGTGCACCAGCACGCGGGTGGCGGCGGTGCAGTCCTGGCCGGCGTTGAAGAAGCCGGCCACCGAGATGCCCTCGACCGCCTCGGCGATGTCGGCGTCCTCGAAGACCACGACCGGGGCCTTGCCGCCCAGCTCCAGGTGAACGCGCTTGACGTCCTTGGCCGCCGACTCCGCGACCGAGATGCCGGCCCGGACCGAGCCGGTGATGGAGGCCATCGCCGGGGTGGGGTGCTCGACCATGGCCTGGCCGGTCTCGCGGTCGCCGCAGATGACGTTGAACACGCCGGCCGGCAGGTCCAGCTCCTTGAGGACGCCGCCGATGATCTCGGCCAGCAGCACGGTGGAGGCCGGGGTGGTGTCCGAGGGCTTGAGCACGACGGTGTTGCCCGCGGCGATCGCCGGGGCGAACTTCCAGACGGCCATCATCATCGGGTAGTTCCACGGGGCGACCTGCGCGCAGACGCCGACCGGCTCACGGCGGACGATCGAGGTCATCCCGTCCATGTACTCACCGGCGGCCTTGCCCTCCAGCAGGCGGGCGGCGCCGGCGAAGAAGCGGATCTGGTCCACCATCGGGCCGATCTCCTCGGAGAGGGTCAGCGCGCGGGGCTTGCCGGTGTTGCGGACCTCGGCGTCGACGATCTCGTCGGCGCGCGCCTCGACCGCGTCCGCGATCTTCAGCAGCAGCTTCTGGCGGGTGCTCGGGGTGGCGTCGCGCCAGACCGGGAAGGCGGCGGCGGCGGAGGCCATGGCCGCGTCCACATCGGAGGCGCCGGACAGCGGGGACGTCGCGTAGACCTCGCCGGTGGTGGGATCCACGATGTCGAGCGTGCGGCCGTCGGCCGCATCGACGAACTCACCGTTGATGTAGTTGCGCAGCGCGCGAAGGTCGCTCACGGGTCTCTCCTCGGTCTGGTCCTGCGGCGTTGCAGAGTCCGGCGCCATGGTACGTCGACACACCTGCCGGTCGGCCGTCCTCCGATGCCGAGTGGCCGAGCCCGAAGCGGCACGGTCCACTGGTGGGGGAACGCGCGCTCCACTGCGAAGCTGCGCGCGTACCGGGCCAGGTTAGCCGTACAACTGCTGGAATCGACAGACCAAGCACGCCCAGGCGATGAAATCCGCATGCGATTTCCAAGATCGCGACGAAATCAGCAGCTGCCACGCTTGCGAACAGAGGTCCGATCGGGCACAGTGGCGGCGTGGCCAACCGCGACCGGAACGCCAGCGTTCCCCTCGACGCCGCCTCCAAGGCGATCATCGAGCAGCTCCAGGAGGACGGGCGCCGCCCGTACGCCGCCATCGGCAAGGCCGTCGGCCTGTCCGAGGCAGCCGTACGGCAGCGCGTCCAGAAGCTGCTCGACCAGGGTGTGATGCAGATCGTCGCCGTCACGGACCCGCTCACCGTCGGCTTCACCCGCCAGGCGATGGTCGGGATCCGGGTCGAAGGAGACATCGAACCCGTCGCCGACGCGCTGGCCGCCCTCGACGAGGTCGACTACGTCGTCTGCACCGCAGGCTCGTTCGACCTCCTGGCCGAACTGGTCTGCGAGGACGACGAGCACCTGCTCGAACTGATCAACAAGCGCATCCGCGCGCTTCCCGGCGTGCGGAGCACCGAGAGCTTCGTTTACCTGAAGCTCCGGAAACAGACCTACACCTGGGGCACCCGATGACAGCCGACCCGGCGCAGAAGGACCTTTCCAAGACCGCCTACGACCACCTGTGGATGCACTTCACCCGCATGTCGTCGTACGAGAACTCCCCCGTGCCGACGATCGTCAAGGGCGAAGGCACCTACGTCTGGGACGACAAGGGACGCAAGTACCTCGACGGCCTCGCCGGCCTGTTCGTCGTCCAGGCCGGCCACGGCCGCGAGGAGCTCGCCGAGGCCGCTGCCAAGCAGGCCAAGGAGCTCGCCTTCTTCCCGGTGTGGAGCTACGCCCACCCGAAGGCCGTCGAGCTGGCCGAGCGCCTGGCCAACTACGCCCCGGGCGACCTGAACAAGGTCTTCTTCTCCACCGGTGGCGGCGAGGCCGTCGAGACCGCCTGGAAGCTTGCCAAGCAGTACTTCAAGCTGACCGGCAAGCCCACCAAGTACAAGGTCATCTCGCGTGCGGTCGCCTACCACGGCACCCCGCAGGGCGCCCTGTCCATCACCGGCCTGCCGGGCCTGAAGGCCCCGTTCGAGCCGCTGGTGCCGGGCACCCACAAGGCCCCGAACACCAACATCTACCGCGCCCCGGCCTTCCTGGCCGGCCCCGACGGCACGGTCGACCCCGAGGCGTACGGCCGCTGGTGCGCCGACGAGATCGAGGTCGCGATCCTCAACGAGGGCGCCGAGACCGTCGCCGCCGTCTTCGTCGAGCCGGTGCAGAACGCCGGCGGCTGCTTCCCGCCGCCGCCCGGGTACTTCCAGCGCCTGCGCGAGATCTGCGACCGCCACGACGTGCTGCTGGTCTCGGACGAGGTCATCTGCGCCTTCGGCCGCCTCGGCACCATGTTCGGCGCCGACAAGTTCGGCTACCAGCCCGACATGATCACCTGCGCCAAGGGCATGACCTCGGGCTACTCCCCGATCGGCGCCACGATCATCTCGGACCGCCTCGCCGAGCCGTTCTACAAGGGTGACAACACCTTCCTGCACGGCTACACCTTCGGTGGCCACCCGGTCTCCTCCGCGGTGGCGCTGGCCAACCTCGACATCTTCGAGCGCGAGGGCCTGAACCAGCACGTCCTCGACAACGAGTCGGCGTTCCTGGGCACCCTGAACAAGCTGCGCGACCTGCCGATCGTCGGCGACGTCCGCGGCAACGGGTACTTCTACGGCATCGAGCTCGTGAAGGACAAGGTCACCAAGGAGTCGTTCAACGACGACGAGGTCGAGCGCGTGCTCTACGGCTTCCTGTCGAAGGCGCTCTTCGACAACGGCCTGTACTGCCGCGCCGACGACCGTGGCGACCCGGTGATCCAGCTGGCCCCGCCGCTGATCTCCGACCAGTCGACCTTCGACGAGATCGAGCAGATCCTGCGGACCAGCCTCACCGACGCGTGGGCGAAGATCTGACCACCTGATCTTTCTTCCTCACCCTCCGCCGAAGGGCGGTCCCGCTCCCCGCGGGACCGCCCTTCGGCGTTCGCGGCCCCTCCCGGCCGCCTCCCTCCGGTTTTTTCGGACGATCTCCCCGACCAAACACGCCTGATTGCGGGCGATTTGCCCGTTATGGACCAGTGCGCCGCACCCGCGCCCGGCTCCAGTCGTTCTAATCTGACGAGTGTCATATCCCTGCGGCCACCCAGGATGGAACCTCATGTCAGCGGCCCCGCCTGACAACGACGTGCTGTGGGCCCGGGGGATCGTCAAGTCCCATCACGGCACCCCGGCCCTGCGCGGCATCTCGCTCGGCGTCCGGGAGGGCGAGGTACTGGCCGTGACCGGCCCGCGCGGCTCCGGCAAGAGCACCCTGCTCGGCTGTCTCTCCGCCCTCCTCCCGGTCGACGAGGGCGAGGTCTGGTTCAACAGCGCCCCCGTGCACACCCTGGCCCGGGCCGGCCGCGAGCGGCTGCGCCGCGACCGCTTCGGCTTCGTCGGCTCCGAACCGCACCTGGTCCCCGAACTGACCGCCCGTGAGAACGTCGCGCTGCCCCTGCTGCTGGCCGGGGCCGGCAACAAGGCCGCGTACACCGCCGCCGACGAGTGGCTGGAGCGACTCGACGTGGGCGAGGCCGCCAGGCAGCGGCCCGACCGGCTGCTCCAGAGCCAGCGCCAGCGGATCGCCGTCGCCCGCGCGCTCGCCCCGCTGCCGCCCGTCGTCTTCGCCGACGACCCCACCGCGCCGCTGCACCGCGAGGCCGCCGACCAGGTCCTGCGGATACTGACCAGCGCGGCCCGTTCCCACCAGCTCACCCTCGTCCTGGCCACCCACGATCCCGAGCTCGTCCGGTTCGCGGACCGCTCCGTCGCCCTCGTCGACGGCCGGCTGACCGCCCCCGCCGCCCCCGTCCCGCGCGGTCTCCCCGGAGCCCCTGGAGCCCCCGGAACAGTCGGCACACCGGGAGCGGCCGGAGCCGCCGCCGTATCGGCCACCCGCCGCTGACGCCGCCCCGCGGCTGAAAGAGTCGACGTGTTCTATCTCCGTCTGGCCCGGGGCTACCGGGTGCTCGACCTCGGCCGCTGGCTGCTCACCGCCCTGGCCGGCGCGATCGTCGCCGCCTTTCTGCTGCGCGCCCTCGGCCGGGCGCTGAGCGACCCGCTCGGCGGCACCGACGCCGTCGTCCGGCTGCTCTGGTGCCTGCCGCCACTGGCCGCCGTCGCCTGGTTCGCTTCCGTCGCCGCCCGCGCGGTACCGGCCCAGCGCCCCGAGCGGATCACCGGCCTGACCACCGCCGGCGCGGGTGTCGCCCGCATCCGGGCCCTGATCGCCGGCGAGGTCGCGCTCGCCTGCACCGTCGGAAGCGCACTGACCCTGC
This sequence comes from Kitasatospora sp. NPDC088548, assembly GCF_044753005.1. NCBI lineage: Bacteria > Bacillati > Actinomycetota > Actinomycetes > Kitasatosporales > Streptomycetaceae > Kitasatospora > Kitasatospora sp. NPDC088548. The sequence continues at coordinate 80,136 of NZ_JBIVMI010000033.1, read as the reverse complement.
TGGTCTTCCTGGTCCTGCGCAATGACATCGCCGGTCCCTCGCTCGCCCCCGAGCTCGGCATGGGCGTGCCGCTGCCCGCCGCCGCACCGGTCACCCTGCTCGCCCTGGTCCCGCTCACCTCAGGGATCGCCGCGGCCGGCGCGGTGCCACTCGCCGAGACCCTGCCCGGCGTGCCCCGGCCCGCACGGTCCGGCTTCGGCCCGCTGCGGATCGCCCTGCCGATCGGCCTGGCCGTACTCGGCCTCGCCCTGGAGCTCATCGCCCTGCGGCCCGGCGCCGCCGCCGACGGCCGTCCGATCCACCTCCCGGCCGGGCTCGGCAGCACCAGTACCGCCGCGCTCGGCGGCTGGGCCGCCGTCGCCCTCGGCCTCGCGCTGCTCACCGGCCCGCTGCTCTCCTGGACCGGGCGGCTGCTGGCGGTCGGCCGGCCCACGCCGCTGCGGCTGCTGGCCGGCCGGGGCCTGACCGCGCAGGCCCGCCGGCTCGGGCCGCCGCTGGCCGTGCTCACCCTCGCGGTCGCGATGGTGCTCACCACCGTCCGCTACTGGATCGGCACCCCCGACAGCGCCGACGCGCTGCCCGCGATCGAGGCCTGCTTGGTGCTGGGCTGCGCGGCGGCGGCCGTGGCGGCCCGGCTGGCCGAGGTCCGCACAGCCCGCCGGGACGTCACCGCCGCACTGCTGCGGATCGGCACCTCGCCCCGGCTGCTGTTCGGCGCCGTCGCGCTGCGTACCCTCGCGGTCGGCACGGTCCTGCTGGTCACCGGCGGGCTGACCGCCGCGCTCGCGGCCGCCGGGCTGCGCTGACGCCTCGCCCGGCGGCGTTCGGCCCGCCGTGATTCAGGATCCGGTGGTTCAGCCCGCCGCGGCGAGCTGGCCGCAGGCCCCGTCGATCTCCTGGCCACGGGTGTCCCGGACGGTGGTCGGCACACCGTGCGACTGCAGCCGGCGGACGAACTCGCGCTCGTCCTCGGGCCGGGAGGCCGTCCACTTCGAGCCGGGGGTCGGGTTCAGCGGGATCAGGTTGACGTGCACCCGGTGGTTCTTGATCAGCCGGCCGAGCAGGTCCGCCCGCCACGCCTGGTCGTTGATGTCCTTGATCAGCGCGTACTCGATGGAGATCCGGCGGCCGGACTTCTCCGCGTAGTTCCACGCCGCGTCCAGCACCTCGGCGACCTTCCACCGGGTGTTGACCGGGACCAGCTCGTCGCGCAGCTCGTCGTCCGGGGCGTGCAACGACAGCGCGAGGCGGCAGCTGAGGCCCTCGTCCGCGAGCCGGTTCATCGCCGGGACCAGGCCGACGGTGGAGACGGTGATGCCGCGCTGGGAGAGGCCGAAGCCGTCCGGCGCGGGGTCGGTGAGCCGGCGGATCGCGGACAGCACCCGCTTGTAGTTGGCCAGCGGCTCGCCCATCCCCATGAAGACCACGTTGGAGAGCCGGGCCTCGCCGCCCGGGATCTCGCCGTCCTTCAGCGCGCGCATCCCGGCGGCGATCTGCTCGACGATCTCGCCGGTGGAGAGGTTCCGGGTCAGACCGGCCTGACCGGTCGCGCAGAACGGGCAGTTCATGCCGCAGCCGGCCTGCGAGCTGATGCACATGGTCACCCGGTCCGGGTAGCGCATCAGCACCGACTCGACGAGCGTGCCGTCGAAGAGCTTCCAGAGCGTCTTGCGGGTGGTGTCGTCGTCGCACGAGACGTGCCGGACCACCGACATCAGCTCGGGCAGCAGGCTCTCGGTGAGCTTCTCCCGGCTGGCGGCGGGAATGTCCGTCCAGCTCGCCGGGTCGTTCGACATCCGGCCGAAGTAGTGGTTGGAGAGCTGCTTCGCACGGAAGGCCTGTTCGCCCAGCTCGGCGACGGCCTCCTTGCGCTCGGCGGGGCTCAGGTCGGCGAGGTGTCGCGGGGGCTTGGCGCCACGCGGCGCGACAAAGGTGAGTTCTCCGGGCTTAGGCATGGTTGTTCCAGTGTCGCAGACGTTCCGGATGCCCCGAACGGCGCGAGCCCCGGACGCTTCGGCGTCCGGGGCCCGTCGGTCGGTTGTGCGGTGCTCAGCTGCCGACGAAGGCCGCGAGCAGCAGCCAGACCACCGGAGCGGTCGGCAGGAGCGAGTCCAGCCGGTCCATGATGCCGCCGTGGCCGGGCAGCAGGGTTCCCATGTCCTTGATGCCGAGGTCGCGCTTGATCATCGACTCGCCCAGGTCGCCCAGGGTCGCCGTGACCGCCGCGCAGCCGCCCAGGATCAGGCCCTGCCACCAGCTGCCGCCGTCGATGATCAGTTGCATCAGCAGGGCGCCCGCCAGCATCGACAGGCCGATGCCGCCGGCCAGGCCCTCGCGGGTCTTGCCCGGGCTGATGGTCGGGGCCAGCTTGGTCTTGCCGAACTTGTAGCCCACGGCGTAGGCGCCGGTGTCGCTGCAGACCGTGACGATCAGGAAGAGCACGATCCGCTGGGGACCGTCGTCGGCTGCCAGCATCATCGCCACGAAGGTGGCCAGGAACGGGACGTAGAAGGCGGTGAAGATCCCCGCCGTCACGTCCCGCAGGTAGTTCTCCGGCGGCGCGGCCATCCGCCAGACCATCACCGCCAGCCCGGTCAGCGCGAGCGAGGCCGCGGCCCACTGCACCCCGGCCCAGTAGCCGGTCGCGACCATCGCGACGCCACCCGCGGCCAGTGGGATCAGCGGCGCCTTGATCTCCTTGCGCTCGGCCAGCCGGCTGGTCAGCTCCCAGACGCCGACCACCACGGCCGCCATCACCACGACCAGGAACAGCGCCTTCACGACGAACAGCGAGGCGACGATCACCGCGCCGAGCCCGACGCCGACGCCTATCGCGGCCTGCAGGTTGCGACCGCCGCGCTGCTTGGGCGGCTGCGGCCGCGGATCGGGCTGGGCCAAAGGTGTCTCCTGCCCTGAATGGGACGTCGGCACGAGGTGGGGCTGCCCGGCCGCCGGGTGGCTCGGTGGCGGCGCGGGATGCACCGGGGCTCCCGGGTACGGCCGACCGCCGCGGCCGGGGGCGACGTCGTCGGTTATCGCGCGCAGCACGACCGTCTCCGCCGCGCCCGGCACCGGCGCCTCCGGCTGCTCGTCCCGGAACAGCGGGCCGCTCAGCCTCCCGGCCTCCCAGGCCGGCCCCTCCGCGGGGCCGGGCCCCGGGTCGGCCGGTACGGGAGCCATGACCTGAGTCTCCTCCGCGTCACCGCCCCAGTACACCGGAGGCTGCTGCGAGTGACCCGTTCGGTGTGCGGGGTCACCCGCAGCAGCAGCCGGCGCGACCGGGAAGGCGGCCTGGCCGCCCGGGTGGCCGGGGTACTCCTGAGCCCGCTGCGGCCCAGGCTGCTGCGGCCGCCGGTGCTGGTTCTGCGGCGGCTGCGCCTGCTGCGGCGGGCGGTACGGCTGGTACTGCTGGTCGGATGGGCCCCAGTAGCCAGGGGCGTCAGGGGCGTCGTTCATCAGACTTCGAGCAGCTCGGCTTCCTTGTGCTTCAGCAGCTCGTCGACGCTGGCCACGTACTTGGCCGTGGTGTCGTCGAGCTCCTTCTCGGCACGGCGGCCGTCGTCCTCGCCGACCTCGCCGTCCTTGACCAGCTTGTCGATGGCGTCCTTGGCCTTGCGGCGCACGGAACGGATCGAGACCTTGGCGTCCTCACCCTTGCCGCGGGCGACCTTGATGTACTCGCGGCGGCGCTCCTCGGTGAGCTCCGGCAGCACCACCCGGATGATGGAACCGTCGTTGGACGGGTTGACACCCAGGTCGGAGTCGCGGATCGCCTGCTCGATGGCCTTCAGCGCGGTCTTGTCGAACGGCGCGACGACCGCCATCCGCGGCTCCGGCACCGAGAACGAGGCCAGCTGGTTGATCGGCGTCACGGCGCCGTAGTACTCCGCGACGATCTTGGAGAACATCGCCGGGTGCGCACGGCCGGTACGGATCGCCGCGAAGTCGTCCTTGGCGACGGTGACGGCCTTCTCCATCTTCTCCTCGGCCTCGAGGAGGGTCTCTTCGATCACTGTGTACTCCCTGTCCGGTTCATCTGCTGTTGTCCCGACCGGTATCGGCGTCGAGGCCGGTCGTGGTGTCGACGTCGTCCGGTACGGCTGATTGCTGCTCAGGCCCGGACAGAATCCTGGCTGATGAGTGTGCCGATCTTCTCACTCTTCACCGCGCGCGCGATATTGCCCTCCGCCAGCAGCTCGAAGACCAGCATCGGGAGGTTGTTGTCCTTGCACAGCGTGATCGCCGTGAGGTCGGCGACCTTGAGGTCGCGCGCGATGACCTCGGAGTACTCCAGCGCGTCGAACTTGACCGCGTCCGGGTTGGTCCGGGGGTCGGAGTCGTAGACGCCGTCCACACCGTTCTTGCCCATCAGCAGCACGTCGGCGTGGATCTCCAGCGCCCGCTGGACGGCCGTGGTGTCGGTGGAGAAGTACGGCATACCCATACCGGCACCGAAGATCACCACACGGCCCTTCTCCAGGTGCCGGACGGCGCGCAGCGGCAGGTACGGCTCGGCCACCTGGCCCATGGTGATGGCGGTCTGGACCCGGGTCTCGATGCCTTCCTTCACCAGGAAGTCCTGGAGGGCCAGGCAGTTCATGACGGTGCCGAGCATGCCCATGTAGTCGGAACGGGCCCGGTCCATGCCGCGGACCTGGAGCTCCGCACCACGGAAGAAGTTGCCGCCGCCGATGACCACTGCGACCTCGGTACCGGCGCGGACGACCGTGGCGATCTCACGTGCGATCGCGTGCACGACGTCCGGGTCGACGCCGAGCCCGCCGCCACCGGCGAAGGCCTCACCGGACAGCTTCAGCAGCACCCGGCGGCGGCTGCCGGCCTGGGGGTCCTGCGCGGTCTCCTGCGTCTCCTGCATGGACTTCTCCTTCTGCACCTACTGGTTCACAGGCGCGGGTGTGCGGATGCCCGGCCTGCGCGTACACGCGAGGAGGCCACTGCCGCGGGAACCGGTACGGTGTCCTGCACGGCAATGGCCTCCTCGTCGTTCATGGTGCCGACGCGGCCCGCCCATAGACGGATGACGCTGGGTGAGCCCGTTCGGCGCGTTCCTCCCGCCCTGGTCAGCGGGCGGGGGCGGTTCCCAGCCTAAGCGTGCTGGGAGCCCGGTGGAACGTGGCTCAGGCGCCGACGCGGAAGCGGGCGAAGCGCTTGAGGGCGACGCCGTTCTCCGCGAGGACCTTGGCGACGGTCTTCTTGCTGTCCTTCGCGAAGGCCTGCTCCAGGACGGAGTTCTCCTTCACGAAGCCGGTGACGCGACCCTCGACGATCTTCGGGAGGGCGGCCTCCGGCTTGCCCTCCTCGCGAGCGGTGGCCTCGGCGACGCGGCGCTCGTTCTCGAGCTCCTCGGCCGGGATGTCCTCGCGGGACAGGTACTTCGGCGCGAAGGCGGCGATGTGCTGCGCGACGTCCTTGGCGACCTCGGCGTTCTCCTTGTCCAGCTCGACCAGGACGCCGACGGCCGGCGGCAGGTCGGGGCTGGTCTTGTGCAGGTAGACCGCGACGAAGCTGTCGCCCTCGAACTGGGCGAAGCGACGGAAGACGATCTTCTCGCCCAGGGTCGCGTTGGCCTCGTCGACGAACTGCTGAACGGTCTTGCCGGCCTCGATCTCGGAGGCCAGGGCGGCCTCCAGGTCGGCCGGGGAGGTGGCGGCGACGTGGGCGGCGAGCGCCTCGGCGACCTCGACGAACTTGTCACCCTTGGCGACGAAGTCGGTCTCGCAGTTCAGCTCGACCAGAACGCCGGCCTTCTTGTCCTCGGCGATCAGCGCGGCAACGGCGCCGTTGGAGGCGTCGCGGCCCTCGCGCTTGGCAACGCCCTTCTGGCCCTTGATGCGCAGGAGCTCGACGGCCTTCTGGACGTCGCCCTCGGCCTCCTCCAGAGCCTTCTTGCAGTCCATCATGCCGGCGCCGGTGAGCTCACGGAGCTTCTTGACGTCCGCGGCGGTGAAGTTCGCCATGGTGTGAATCTCTTCTCGCGTCTCGCGTGTCTGCGTGGGGTTGCGCCGGGACCGCTGGTTCGGTCCCGGCACGGGAGAGAGGGGCACCTACCGGTGTCGTACCGGCGGGTGCCCCTCACCCTTGGTACGTCAGGCCTGCTCGGCCGGAGCGTCGGCGGCGGGGGCCTCGACGGCCGCGGCCTCAGCGGCCTCAGCGGCCTCAGCGACGGGAGCCTCGGCGGCGGCGGGGGCCTCGGCGGCCGGAGCCTCCTCAGCCTTCTTCTCGCCCTCGATGAGGTCCTTCTCCCAGTCGGCCAGCGGCTGGTCGGCACCCGGCTCGGCCTTGACGTCGCCCTTGGCGACACCCGCGCGGGCCTTGAGGCCCTCGGCGACGGCGTCGGCGATCACACGGGTCAGCAGGGTGACGGAGCGGATCGCGTCGTCGTTGCCCGGGATCTTGTAGTCGACCTCGTCGGGGTCACAGTTGGTGTCGAGGATGGCGACGACCGGGATGTTGAGCTTCCGGGCCTCGCCGACCGCGATGTGCTCCTTCTTGGTGTCCACGATCCAGACAGCGCTGGGAACGCGCTGCATGTCGCGGATACCGCCGAGGGTCTTCTCCAGCTTGTCGTGCTCGCGCTGGAGGACCAGGAGCTCCTTCTTGGTAAGGCCGGAGCCGGCCACATCCGCGAAGTCCAGCTCGCCGAGCTCCTTGAGGCGCTGCAGACGCTTGTAGACGGTCGAGAAGTTGGTCAGCATGCCGCCGAGCCAGCGCTGGTTCACGTAGGGCATGCCCACGCGGGTGGCCTGCTCGGCGATGGCCTCCTGGGCCTGCTTCTTCGTGCCGACGAAGAGGACGCTGCCGCCGTGGGCAACGGTCTCCTTGATGAACTCGAAGGCGCGGTCGATGTAGTTCAGCGACTGCAGGAGGTCGATGATGTAGATGCCGTTGCGCTCCGTGATGATGAAGCGCTTCATCTTCGGGTTCCAGCGGCGGGTCTGGTGACCGAAGTGGACGCCGCTCTCCAGCAGCTCCCGCATCGTGACGACGGCCATAGCCGTACTCCTAAGGTGTTGCGCCCGGCTCTCACGCAGTCGACGTCGTGGTTCGCGCGGTGGCGCTCCCCGCTCGGTCGTCTGCGTACGGCCGGGTCAGGCTCGGTTTGTCCGTGGCAGCCAGGTGACAGCCACGCCTGACGCCCCGAACGTGCCGAGCTGCTTCTGCCCTTGCGGTCCGGGGACCGGGCGGGCTCGGCAGACCGAGCGGCACTCGCACCTGGCGAGGGCGGCGGCTGAGCCGCATCCGTCCACCGGTGGCGGGGCGTGCGAAGTCGACCCGGCGGACCGGGTCGCGTGTGAAGTGTACGGGAAGCGCCGAGCGGCGGGCGACTCCGCGGCGGGCGGGGGTGGGGGTGGGGCGGGTGCAGACGGGTGTTTGGAGGGGTGGAGCGGGGTGGCGGCTGGCTTCGTACGCCCGTTTGAGGGACGAATGTTTTCCACAGGGCCGGCTTGTCCACAGGAATCGGGACGCGAGTGGTCCGGCCACGGTCCGGCGGGGAGCCTCGTCCCCATGACAGCTCATCCCGGCTCTGGCGGCTCCTTCGCCGCGGCCAGCGCCGGCTCCCCCTCGGCCGGTTCCCTTTCCGTCGGCTCCGCGTCGGGGCGGCGGACCGGCCCCGTGCTGCCGCTTCCGCCGCCAGGGCCTGGTCCCACCCGCCGGGTGCTGCTGCTCACGCTGCTGGTGCTGACCGTACTTGCGCTGGTCGCCCTGCCCGGACGGGTGGGCCGCGCGGCTCCCCGGTCGGACCGGGCGTCGGAGACGGCACCCGGGGCGGGGACTGCGGCTGGATCGGGAGCGGATCCCGGCCTTGAGACCGGTCCTGATCGCGGTCGCGCTCGCGGCCTCGGTTCCGACGCCGGGGCGCGGCGGGCATGGCCGACGGGCGGGCCGGGCTCGCTTGTCAGACGGTTCGAGGCACCGGAGAAGCCGTGGGCCGCCGGACACCGGGGCGTGGATCTCGCGGCCGGGCCCGGAACGGACGTGCGGGCGGCGGCCCCGGGGGTGGTCGCCTTCTCCGGCCTCGTGGCGGGCCGACCAGTGGTCACGATCACGCACCCGGCTTCCGGCACTCCCCCGTTGCGTACCACCTATCTGCCCGTCACCGGCACCGTCGCCGTGGGTACTCCGGTCGAGGCCGGCCAGGTGATCGGGCAGCTCGGCCCCGACCCCGGCCACTGCGCCGACGGTGGCTGTCTGCACTGGGGACTGCTGCGTGGCGAGCGGTATCTCGACCCGCTGGCCCTGTTCGGTGCGGGCGCGGCACGACTGCTGCCCCTGGTAGGCGGGCGGTGAAGCAGGTGGTGTGGCGGGCCTTGAGCCTGCCGTGGACCTGGTCCATCGGTCCGGACGCGGTGGACCGCGGTCCACCGCTCGGTCGCTGGGTACCGATCCGTGACCCGCGATCCCCGCCCGTACCGGCCGCAGTGGGTCAGCGCCGGCCCAAGCCGTGGAGGGCGAGGGCGACGGCGGCGTCCGCGACGACTTCCGGGCTCTCGGCGGGGCCTCTGGCGGCGCTCTGCTCGGCCCGCCGGACGGCGGCCTCCACGATTCCCTGGAGCAGCACGGCCGCCAGGCGGGGCTGCTCGTGACCGAGGTCCTCCAACGCCTGAACCACCAGGCCGACCAACTTGCCGTGCGCGGCCCGGATGCGCTCGCGCGCCGCTTCGTCGAGCTCCAGCGCCGAGATGGCCGCCACCGCCCGGTGGCGCGGGTCCCCGGCCAGCGCCAGCTGGCCCCGGACGTACGCCTCGATCCGGCCGGCCGCGGTGTCGCAGCTTCCCATGCCTGCTTCGATCTCGGCCGCCCAGAGCGGGAAGTCGACCTCGCAGAGCACCTCCACCACTGCGGCGCGCGACCTGAAGTACTCGTAGACCGAGGAACGCGCCAGGCCGGTGCGCGCCGCGAGCGCGGGGAAGGTCAGGGCCTCCATGCCTCCCTCGGTGAGGAGGCTGCGGGCAGCGTCGAGGAGGGCTGCCCGCTGCAGCTGGCGATGCTCGGCCAAAGTGGCCGCTCGGATCTTCGGCACGATCCCACTCTACGGAGCCCTACACACCGCCGATACGGCGCCGCGCATCCGGGGGGAGCCGCAGGAGCACGGCGCGGCGTATGCGGCACGCCCGGCGCCGCTCGCCGCCCACCAGTCGCCACCCACCTACGGCGCGTTCTAGCGGATGTCGGACAGCTTGGCGCGCAGTTGCAGAACCGACTTCGTGTGGATCTGGCTGACCCGGCTCTCCGTCACCCCGAGGACCTGCCCGATCTCGGCAAGGGTCAGCCCCTCGTAGTAGTAGAGCGTCACCACGGTCTTCTCCCGCTCGGGCAGGGTGTTGACCGCCTGCGCCAGCAACCGGCGCAGCTCCCGGTCCTCGGCCACCTCCACGGGGTTGTCCGCGCCGTGGTCCTCCAGGGTGTCCACCAGGCTCAGCCGGTCGCCGCCCTCACCGACCGGGTGGAGCAGTTCGTCGAGCGCCACCACGTTGGCGAGGGACAGCTGGCTGAAGATGGCGTGCAGATCCTCGATCGCGATGCCCATCTCGGCCGCGACCTCGGGCTCGTGCGGGGTCCGGCGCAGCCGGGCCTCCAGCGTCGCGTACGTCCGCTCGACCGCCTTCGCCTTCTGCCTCACCGAGCGCGGGATCCAGTCCAGCGCCCGCAGTTCGTCGATGATCGCGCCACGGATGCGGCTGATCGCGTAGGTCTCGAACTTGATGGCCCGGTCGATGTCGAACTTCTCGATGGCGTCGATCAGCCCGAAGACGCCCGAGGAGACGAAGTCGGCCTGCTCGACATTGGACGGCAGTCCGACCCCGACCCGTCCCGCCACGTACTTCACGAGGGGTGAGTAGTGCAGGATCAGCTGTTCTCTCAGCCTCTGGTCACCCGTCCCCTTGTAGGAGCGCCAGAGGGCTTCGAGCGCCGTGCGTTCCTGACCGTCCGTCTCCCGGCGCTGCCCGGGCGCGCCCGAGGAAGGACGCGCCGGACCCGCCCCGGTCACGCCGGGCGCGCCGGGCTGGTCGGGGCGCGCGCCGGCTTGTGCCGCGACGTGCGCTCCGCCGCTCTGGTCCTCCCGCCCCGCCGAGGGGGGACAGACCGTCGACGAAGCGCCGGGCGGGGGGTCCGCCTCGGTGCCCGCTGCGGTGGCGGCCGCGTCGGCAGACTGGCCGGGCACCGACGCCGACCGACCGGCCTGCCGTGCGAGGCCCCCCATCGCGCCCGTCGCCTTGGGCGGGAACTCGGTCACGGGGCGCCGCTCGGTCCGCGGCCCGCCCGAGGACCGGGCGCCACCGGTCACTCTGTGTCCGGGAATGTGTGTGGGCATGCGTTGGTCTGCGCCGTTCTGCCGAGTCATGTGCTGATAGGGAAGACAGGGCGAGCGTAGCGTGACCGACTCACTGCAATGCGCTACCGCCACTCGGTCGTCCCCCGATCCGGTGGCGTTCCCCCTCCCCGGATCCCGGTGCCTGCGGCCGATCGGCCCGGCCACCGGGTCACCCCTCGTTGCCCCGTCTCCTGGCTCCCCGCGATGCCTCGCCCCGTTCCCTCACCGTGCGTCCGGTCCAATGCCCTCTCGTCCGTCTGGTCACCTCCTCCGCACCAGCCGCCAATGGGCGCCGTGCCGCTCCACGTAGCCGAGCGATCCCAACTCGTACAGCCGCTGGAACACTTCGTCCGGCGAGAGCCCCGACTGCCGGGCCAACCGCTCCACGGGCGCCCCCTCTGCCGTCGCCGGCACGGCCTCCAGCACCTGTGCCACAGCCGGCTCCAGCAAGTCCCGGGGCAGAACCGGGCCGCTCCGCTGAGGCGCCAGATCGTCGCCGATCGCACCGATCAACTCGGCCACCTCCGCGGCGTCGGTGACCAGGGTGGCGCCACCGCTACGGATCAGGGCGTGCACTCCGGCGGAGAGTTCCGACGTCACCGGCCCGGCGACACCCATGGTGTACCGGTTGAGGTCGCGGGCGCGCCTGGCTGTACTCAGCGCCCCGCTGCGCATCGCCGCCTCCACCACCACCGTCCCCCGGGTGAGGGCGGCGATGACACGGTTGCGCAGCACGAACCGGAAGCGGTTCGGGTGCTCCCCCGGCGGGAGTTCGCTCAGCAGCAGCCCCTGGGCGGCGATCCGCCTGATCAGCTCGGCGTTTCCCCTCGGATAGGCCACGTCCACGCCACAGGCGAGGACCCCCATCGTCATTCCGCCGGCGGCCAGCGCTCCTCGATGGGCGGACGCGTCGATCCCGTACGCCGCACCGGAGACCACCACCCACCCGCGTTCGGCCAGTTGAGCCGACAGCTCCCCCGCGACATACGCCCCGTAGGCCGTACAGGCCCGCGAGCCGACCACGGCGACCGAGCGAAGGGCCAGCAGTCGCAGCGAGCCCGTCCCGGCCACCCAGAGCCCGATCGGCCGCCCGTCCCCCAGATCGTCCAGTTGGCTCGGCCATTCCATGTCGCCCGGAATGATGAAGCGCCCACCGGCCACTCGTACCCGTTCCAGGTCGTCTGCGGGGTCGACGTCCGCGAGTCTGGCCCGGTAGCCGGCGAGTCGGCCGGCGTCCAGCTCGGGGTGGTCGGGCACAGGACCGCCCCGGATCGCCTGAACCACGTCAGCGGCGTCGAGTTGGGACAGCCATCGGCCGAGGACGGCGTCTCCGGGTTCGCTGAGCCTGCTGAGCACGGCCCTGGCGCAGCGCTCGGGCTCGGTCCGCGAGGCGCTCTGGGAGGGAGGTTGAGGGTGGTTCATCGTCCGGTTCACTTGCGGTGTCCTCGTTCTCTGCACACTGGTCAGATGCCACGCTCGGCCGGGCCGGGCCGGGTGGGCTTCTCCTCGCCCCGCCCGCCTCCCTGCTCCGGGACGCGACTGAGCTGACGGAAGGAGCGCTCCGCCGGCAGCCCTTGCTCGACGCCGGTGCGCAGGACGAGGGCGGTCCGCACGTCCCGTTGGTCCGGGCGGTCTCGACCCGCGAGGTCGGCGACCGTCCAGGCCACCCGGAGCACCCGGTCCAGGCCGCGGGCGGTCAGCAACCCGCGCTCCAGTTGGCGCGCGGCGTCGTTGAGTGCGCCGGGCGCGAGCTGCCAGCGGGTACGCAGTTCATGACCGGGCACCTCGGCATTGGTCTGCCACGGGGTGTTCGCCAGCCGCGTCGCCGCACGCTCGCGCGCCGCCAGCACCCGGGCCGCCACGGTCTCGGTGGTCTCCGCCGTGCTGTCCCGCTCCATGAGTTCGATCCTGGTCACCGGGGCGACCTGAACCTGGAGATCGACCCGGTCCAGTAGCGGCCCGGACAACCTCCCCTGGTACCGGCTGACCATCACCGGGGTGCACTCGCACCCCTCGCCGCGCCGCGAGTGCCGACCGCAGGGGCACGGATTCGCCGCCAGGCAGAGCAGGAACCTGGCCGGGAGTCTGAGCGAACCCGCCGAACGTGCGATCACCACCTCGCCCGACTCCAGCGGTTGACGCAGCGCGTCGAGCACCCGGACCGGGAACTCCGGTGCCTCGTCCAGGAACAGGACGCCTCGATGGGCCAGTGAGACCGCACCCGGTCGCGGCAGGCCGCTGCCACCGCCGACAATCGCCGGCATGGTGGTGGAGTGGTGCGGGGCGCAGTAGGGCGCGCTGTCGATCAGCGGCCGACCGGCTGGGAGCAGTCCCGCCACGGAGTGGACGGCGGTGACCTCCAGTGACTCCTTCTGGGTGAGCGGCGGGAGCAGCGCGGGCAGCCGTTCGGCCAGCATCGTTTTGCCTGCGCCCGGCGGGCCTTTCAAATAAAGGTGGTGGCCTCCGGCGGCGGCGATCTCCAGCGCTCTCCGGGCCTCGTACTGGCCCGCCACATCGGCCAGGTCCATATAGGCCGACTTGTCATCGGGCAGGCCTCGCACACCCGCGCTGGGGAGCATGAGCCCGGCCATCAGGGGGTCGGGGCGGCCGCCGATGGGGTCGGGCGGTTCCTCCGGCTCGGGTGCCCCGGTGAGGACGGCGATCAGCTGGCGCAGGCTGCGCACGCCGATGACGGTCACGCCCGGGACCAGTGAGGCCTCGGCGGCCGTCTGCTCGGCCACCACGACCCGCTGGTACCCGGCGTCGGCGGCGGCCAGCACCGAGGGGAGCACACCGCGTACCGGCCGCACCCGGCCGTCCAGCCCCAGCTCGCCGATGATCAGCAGGTCGGCGATGGAGGACGGATCCAGCCGCTCGGCAGCGGCGAGGACGGCACACGCCACCGCGAGATCGAAGCCGCTGCCGCTCTTGGGCACCGAGGCGGGGCTGAGTCCGACGGTCAGCTTGCGCTGGGGCCAGGCCTCGCCACTGTTCACCAGGGCCGCACGCACCCGGTCGCGGGCTTCGGAGAGGGCCTTGTCGGGCAGGCCGACAAGGGTGAACGCGGCGACTCCTGGCTCCAGATCGGCCTGGACCTCGACGATCACTCCGTCGACACCGACCAGTGCCACGGAACAGGTACGAGCGAATGCCATCTCAGACCACCCCTCGCAGGTGGTCCACCAGGGCCGCACCGCGGAACCGGTTGATGACGGCCACGAGGTCGATGCGGACGCCACCGGGTGGCACAGGTGGCCATGGCGGATCCGCAGGCCCGTTACCGGGCTCGGACTGATACTCGGAGCCGGCCAGCCTGGCGAAGTGGCCGGGCCAGCGCTCCGCCATCCAGCGCTCCGCGAGGCGCTGCAGCCGAGCGGCCTTGGCCTGGTCGATGGCCTCGCTGGGCTGTTGGAACCCCCGCTCGGAGCGGGTCTTCACCTCACAGACCGCCAGGGTGTCGCCGTCGAGGGCGACGATGTCCAACTCCCCCTCGACACACCGCCAGTTGCGGTCCAGGATGCGGAGCCCGTCCTCGGCGAGGCGGCGCGCGGCGACCCTTTCGCCATAGCGGCCGAGGCCGTTGTTGGTACTGCGCCCCGGGCTGTTCTTCTCCGGGCGCGGCGGAGCAGGCCCGACGGCGGTCGGCGACCCTCCGTCCGCCGGCCGCACTGTTTTCCGTCTGGGCTGCCCGTCCAGCCGGGCTTTCGCTGTCTGCTTGCGCGGGGAGCGCTTCGTGTCCTGCACGATGACCACCTCCGCTGTGGAGGTTGCCGCGCAGCCCGGGACCAGACCAGAGAGTTGTTATTTCCTGTGGATAACCAGGGCCTGTGGATAACTTCTGTCACCTGGAGGGGTGAGAATCCCGGAATACTCGAAATTCCTCTGGACACCACCGGCCCAGACGGTCCAACGTCAGTTCCCGAAGCCGGCGTCGTCCGAGGGCAGCTCCAGATCACTCTTCGCGAGCTCCTCGATGTTCACGTCCTTGAAGGTCAGCACCCTGACCTTACGGACGAACCGAGCCGGCCGGTACATGTCCCAGACCCACGCATCCGCCATCGACACCTCGAAGAAGACCTCGCCCTGGACCGAGTGCACCTGCAACTCGTAGTCGTTGGTGAGGTAGAAACGCCGCTCGGTTTCGATCACGTACTTGAACAGGCCGACGACGTCCCGGTACTCCCGGTAGAGCTTGAGCTCCATCTCGGTCTCGTACTTTTCGAGATCTTCGGCACTCATCCAGGCGTCCCCTCAACTTGTCACGTCCACCCATTGTGGACCACCGCACCCACCCTCAGAGCCGTACTGGAGTGACTGGCGGCCCCTCGGCCAACAGTTGCTCCACAAAGTCCGCCAGTCCGACCGGGTAGACCGTCTCGGCGGTTTCCCTGAGCTCCTCGATCGTCCACCAGCGCGCCGCGAGCAGTTGGGCGTGTTCGTCGTCGCCCATGCCCGAGTGGTCGAGCACCGTGTCCGTGGTCCGGGCCAGGTGGAACCACTGCTCCTGCTCGTAGTGCTGCCCCCGAAAGGAGAACGAAGCCGTGCCGTACGCCACCAAGGGCCCCAGCTCCACGCCCCGCAGTCCGGTCTCCTCCGCGAGCTCCCGTACGGCTGCCTCGCGCACGCCCTCGCCGGGCTCCAAGCCACCCCCCGGGGTGAACCACCAGGTGACACCCGGTACCGCCGGGTCGGACCCCCGGAAGAGAAGAAGGCGCTCCTGCCCGTCCAGCAACAGGATCCTCGCCGCTCTGCGACGCCGTGCCGTCATGGCAGATCTCCACACTCCTTCCGTTCGCCCCGGTGGCTCTCCCGATCCTGCCACCCGGCACGGCCGTCCGGGGCGATGTTCGGCAGAGCGGGCAGGTCCAGGGCCGCGGCACCCGGGTTCAGGACGCGCGGCGGTTCCGGAGCCGACGGGTCAGGCCCGCCACGCCGCCCACCGCCGAGGTCACGACGATCAGCGCCGCGCCTACAACGGTGGCGTAGGCGGCCGGCTCCAGCGGGCCCGGTTCACCGGCCTTCGGGCCACCGATCACATCGAAGGCCGAGGTCCTGGCGAACATGCCCGCCCGACCGAACGGCAGGACGGTGGACTCGACCCGGGCCTGCACCTCGCCGGCCGGGATCGTTCCCCCGTCCACCTCGAGGTGGACACGGGAGTCCAGCGATCCCTGCCGGTTGTCGCCGAGCAGGAACAGCCGCCCGGGCGGCACCTCCACGCTGAACGTGCCGCTCTCCGCGCTCTGCGCAGCCAGGTAGGGCTCGTCCACCGGCTTGCCGTTGACGGTCAGCCGGTGGTCGCCTCCGGTGATGGCCACCGTGTCGCCGCCCACCGCGACGACCCTCTTGACCATCAGCTCGCCGCCCCAGGCCTGGTCACGGAAGACCACGACGTCACCGCGGCCGACGGCGCCGTCATCGATCTTCCGGGCCAGAACGGTGTCCCCGACCTTGAGCGTGGGAGTCATGGACGCGGTCGGGATGTTGTAGGGCCGGTAGTCCAGGGCCATGACCGCGAAGCCGCCGACCAGCAGGACCAGTCCCAGCGCGATCACCGCGCCCTGCAGCACGGCGGCGGGCCGGCGCCGAGGCCGGGCGGCGGCCGGCGGGCGGTCGGCCACCTGTTCCACGACACTGCTCATCGACACCGTCCACCCCTGCCCGACCTGGAAGCGCTCGCGACGCACCGGGGCCACAGGCGGGAAACCCGGCGGGCCGTGGCACGTCCGAGCAGATTACTCGTCGGTACCACGGCCCGCGCAAGACCCGGGGGCTACCCGGTAACGGTCAGGACTGCTTCTTTCGGTCCGCCCGGTCCCTCAGCCGGCGTACCACCGGGAGCAGACCGACCGCGCCGACGGCGCCGGCCACGGGGGGCACGAGCGGCGCGGCCCCCGACAGCCCCTTCTGGTCGAAGGTGTCTGGTACTGGCAGCGTCGACCAGTGGTTGACCGGCCAGGCCACCACGAAGGCACGCCCGATCACCTCGTCCACCGGAACCGTGCCGCCGCCCGGCTGGTCCATGTGGAAGCGGGAGTCCAGGGAGTCCGCGCGGTGGTCGCCCATCACCCAGATCCGACCGGGCGGCACCTTCACCGGGCCGAAGGGCTTCGTACCGCAGGGGGTGTTGCCCGCGAAGACGTACGGCTCGTCGAGCACGGCCCCGTTGACCTTGACCGGGCCCTCGCCCTCGCACTCGACGGTGTCCCCGCCGACCGCGATGACGCGCTTGATCAGGTCCTTCTCGTTCGTGGAGGGCATCAGGCCGACGAAGCTGAGCACGTCCTGGATGCCTCGGACGAAGGAGTTGCTGCTCTGCTGGACGGGCTCGTCGTTCAGCCAACCGCCCGGGTCGTGGAACACCACGACCTCTCCGCGCTCGGGCTCGGCCCCGAACCACGGAGTCAGCTTGTCCACCAGGACACGGTCGCCTACCTGAAGCGTGTTCTGCATCGATTCCGACGGAATGGAGAACGCCTGGACGAAGAACGTCTTGATCACAAGAGCCAGGACCAGTGCGATACCGACCAGGATCGGCAGTTCCTTCCAGAAGGAACGCTGCTTGCGCTCCTCGCCGACGGACTTCTCGTCCGACGGCTCGTCCTCCGAACCCGGCTCGACCCGGAAGGCACCCAAGGAGTCACCCGTATCGTCGGCCGGTTCGTCTGCGGACGGGGCCGCCGTGTCCTCGGCGGGAGCCGAGGGCACCGCGGACTCGGCGGACCGGGCCGCCCGGCTGCCGGAGCCCTCGGGCTCTCCGGCGCCTGAGCGGGCGCCGATCACCAAATCCCCCACAACGTCTCCTCCCTGCTGTGCGGACGCCCGCGCGCCCGCGCTCACAGTGCCGCACAGCGGGCACCACACTCCACCATCGGCCGTGAACGTCTCAGAGCCGCCCGCGTCGGGCACACCTGACACCAACACAGCCGCAGAACACAACCGGCCTGGTGCACCGGTCACTCCAGCACTTCTCTATCACTCCCAGGCATCCGGCTCGCGATCCCACACGCGTGATCTTGCTGGTAGCCGACCGGCACGGCCTACTCCCGTGGTCGTGCCGACCGACGGACGACAAACGGAAGAATGCCCAACACACCCATAACGAGCGGAGGTTCCATCGGAATCGGCCCAGCGCCCGGCAATCGCGAAGCTTCTCCGCGAGCCGCCGGAGCCCGCGCCACTGAGGAGAGTGAACCCGGTGCATCAAGTTGATGGAACCGGTCCAACGGCCACGCGATCACAAAAGCCCGGCCCACCACACCGCTCAGCGGGATAGTCCCCTGCCCCGGATTCGCCATGTGGAAGCGGGAGTCGGCGGACACGTCCCGGTGGTCGCCCATGACCCAGAGCCGCCCCTGCGGAACCTTCACCTTGAAGGGCTGGCGGGACGGCGGGTTCCCCGGTGCCAGGTACGGCTCGTCCACCACAGCGCCGTTGACGCTCACCCGCCCCTGCGCGTCACAGCACTCCACGGTGT
Source organism: Kitasatospora sp. NPDC088548 (assembly GCF_044753005.1). Taxonomy (NCBI): domain Bacteria; kingdom Bacillati; phylum Actinomycetota; class Actinomycetes; order Kitasatosporales; family Streptomycetaceae; genus Kitasatospora; species Kitasatospora sp. NPDC088548. Next base: position 62,323 of record NZ_JBIVMI010000033.1, on the reverse strand, counting down.
CCCCGCCGACACCGATCACGCGCTTGATCAGATCCTGCTCGCTGTCGGACGGCAGCAGCCCGACGAAAGTGAGGACCTGCTTGGCCCCGCGCAGTACCGGCCCGTCCGTGGACGGCTTGTGGTCAGCCTCCAGCCAGCCACCCGGGTCCTTGAACACCACCACGTCACCGCGCTCCGGCTCATTGCCGAACCAAGGGGTGAACTTGTCCACCAGTACCCGGTCCCCGATCTGGATGGTCTGTTCCATCGAACCCGAGGGGATCACGAAGACCTGCACCATGAAGGTCTTCATCACCAGTGCCACCAGCAGTGCCACCACGACGATCAGTGGAAGCTCGCGCAGGAGAGAACGTCTGCGACGGCGGGCCGCCCGGCGGGCGGTGCGGCGGCGCTCGGCCCGGCCGCGTACCGGTGGCGCCGCTTCCTGGGCGGGTGTCTCCTCCGGGCTGCCCGAGGGCTCGGGGGCGGGACGGTCGGCCAGCCGGCCTCTACCTCTGGTCCCCATGTCCACCCGTCCCCCCTGTCGCGGCAAACGCCGCCGGCCGGTCCAGGCTGGTCCAGTGGCCGACCGGGTAGACGACCCAGTCCGCCCGTCCGATCACCCTGCGCTCCGGGACAAAGCCTCCGCCGGGCTCGCCCAGGTGGTCACGCGAGTCGCGCGAGTCGCTCCGGTGGTCGCCCATCACCCACAGCTTGCCGGCCGGCACCACCACGTCGAAGGCCACGCTCGACGGCTCGTCCCCCGGGGCGAGGTAGGACGTCTCGTCGACCGGCACCCCGTTGACGGTGATCCGCCCACCCGGACCGGTACTGGTCACCCGGTCCCCGCCGACACCGATGACGCGCTTGACGTAGACCGAGTTCCCGGCCGGTGCCAGTCCGAGGTCCTGGCCGAGCGAACGAAGACCGTCCCAGAACCCGGCCGACCTCTCCGGCTCATGCAGAAAGGAGCCCGTCCCGTCGAAAACCACCACATCGCCGCGCTGGGGGTGGCCGCCGAAGGCGTACGCCAGCTTGTTCGCGATCAGGCGATCGCCCGGGCGCAGGGTGTTCTCCATCGATCCGGACGGCACCGCGAACGGCCGCGCCACGAAAGCGTTCACCAGCAGCAGGGTGAGCAGGCAGATACCCACCAGCAGAAGCAGGTCACGCCCACGCGAACGCACCGGCGCCTCCGGCTCCGGCTCCGCGGTGGGTTCGTCCCCCGGCCCGGCGGTCTCCGGCCCGGCGCCCGTCTCCACGTCCCGCGCCTCGGCCGGCCCGGCGTCCGATACCTCGGCCGTCCCGGCCTCCACACCCGCTCCGGCCGGTTCCGCCCCGCCCCCGGAAACGGCCGCGGACCGCGACAGCGAGTCCGCACCGGTGGGTGCGGGACTGCCGTCGCGGTCCGCGAGTGGTTCGTGCGTGCTCATCGGGGGCTGAGCTTACCTTGCGGCAGCGGCGCCCCCTAGAGCGCTCCGATCCCCCGGCAGCGCCGGGGGCCGGTGGATCAGCGGTCGCGCTTCTCCTTGATCTTCGCGGCCTTGCCGCGGAGGTCACGCAGGTAGTACAGCTTGGCGCGGCGAACCGCACCGCGCGTCACGACCTCGATCTTCTCGACGACCGGGGTGTGCACCGGGAAGGTGCGCTCCACGCCGACGTTGAAGCTGACCTTGCGGACGGTGAAGGTCTCACCGACACCGGCGCCGTGGCGGCGGATGACGACGCCCTGGAAGACCTGGACACGGGAGCGGTTGCCCTCGATGACCCGGACGTGCACCTTCAGGGTGTCACCGGCGCGGAAGGCCGGAATGTCGCTACGCAGCGAAGCCGCGTCGACAGCAGCGAGCTTGTTGCTCATGTTGCTCTCCATCGCAGGCGCCACGGGCCGCCCACGGAAGTTCGTCGCAATGGGGTCTGCTGCGGGCCGCATCGGACCGAGGTGATCCCCCCGTGGCGAGGGCACCGGACCACGTGACCCCTACGAAAGGAGTCCAGCGACAGACAGCAGCGGCCTATTCTTCCACATCACCGGCCACGGACCGAAATCGGCCGAGCTGCTCGTCCCAGGCCAGTCCGAGGATGCTGAGGGCCTCACGGTCCTTCTTGTCGAAGGCGCCGTACTGCCAGCGCTCCACCAGGTCCGGCCGGTTGGCCAGGGTGCGGGCGAAGGCCTGCTCGCGTCGCCAGCGGGCAATGCGCCCGTGGTTGCCGCTGAGCAGCACGTCCGGCACGGTCCGGCCACGCCACTCTGCGGGCTTGGTGTAGACCGGGCCCTCCAGCAGGTCGGCCATCGCGCCGGGCGCGAAGGAGTCGTCCCGGTGGGACTCGGCGTTGCCCAGCACTCCGGGCAGCAGCCGGGCGATCGCCTCGACCATCACCAGCACCGCGACCTCGCCGCCGGCCAGGACGTAGTCACCGATCGACACCTCGACCACCGGCATCCGGGTGGCCGCCTCCTCGATCACCCGCCGGTCGATGCCCTCGTACCGAGCGGGGGTGAAGGCCAGCCAGGGGCGCCCGGCGAGTTCCTGCGCGAGTTCCTGGGTGAACGGACGCCCGCTGGGAGTCGGCACCACCAGAGTGGGCACCTCGCCCTCGGGCCCCTGGGCGGTCACCGCGTCCAGGGCCTCGCCCCACGGCTCGGGCTTCATCACCATGCCGGGGCCGCCGCCGTACGGGCTGTCGTCCACGGTCCGGTGCACGTCGTACGTCCAGCCGCGCAGGTCGTGGATGTGCACATCGAGCTGGCCACGAGCGCGGGCCTTGCCGACCAACGAGATGTTCAGCGGCTCCAGGTACTCGGGGAAGATCGTGACGACGTCTATCCGCATCCCGCTCTGCACCGCGGCCACCGGCCCGGGCCCGGACTCCGGCCTCGGCTCCTGCGCCGCGCCCTGCCCCTGCTCACGTTCGTCGGAGCTCACTCCGCGGCCTCCGAACCGTCTCGCACACCGTCGCCCTGAGCACCGTCGCCCTCAGCAGCGTCGTCCCCAACACCGTCAGCACCGTCACCCCGGGCGACCTCGGCCTGCTCGGAGTCGATCAGCCCGCCCGGCGGGTCGATCACGGCGCGCTGGTTCTCCAGGTCGATGATCGGCACGATGCGGGTGACGAACGGCACCAGCACCTCGGTCCCGTCGGGCTTCTTCACCGTGAGCAGGTCCTGATAGGGCAGGTGGACGACCTCGGTCAGCTCACCGACCAGGGTGCCGTCGAGCAGCACCACGTCCAGACCGATCAGCTGGTGGTCGTAGAACTCCTCCGGATCCTCCGGGCGCTCCTCCGGGTCGACCTCGGCGATCAGGATGGTGCCGCGCAGCGCCTCGGCGGCATTGCGGTCCTTGACGCCGGCGAAGCGCAGCAGCAGCCGGCCGCTGTGCACCTTGCCGGACTCGACGGTCAGCGGCCCGGCCGACGCGGGGTCGGTGAGCAGGACGGCACCCGGTCCGAGCCGGAGTTCCGGCTCGTCGGTGCGGACCTCGACGCTGACGTCCCCCCTGATGCCGTGGGCGCGGCCGATCTTGCCGACGACGAGCTGCACGGTGATCGTTCTCCTGGATGAGTGCTAGGGAAGGCAGAGAAAGAAGGCTGAAGAGAAGGAAGGCTGACAAGAAGAGGCTGGAACCGGAGAGAAAGAAAGGCCGGCCGGGACGACATACGTCCCGGCCGGCCTCAAGCCTGACGGCTGAACGAGCAGCCGCGTCAGCGGATGTTGTCCACGTCGACCAGGTCGACCCGGACGTTGCGACCGCCGAGGGCGCCGACCACGGTGCGCAGTGCGCGTGCCGTGCGGCCGCCCCGGCCGATCACCTTGCCGAGGTCATCGGGGTGCACGCGCACCTCGATGGTGTTGCCCCGCCGCAGGTTGCGCGAGCGCACCTGCACTTCATCGGGGTGCTCGACGATGCCCTTCACCAAGTGGTCGAGGGCGTCCTCGATCACGATCAGGCCTCGGCGGCGGCGTCGGCCTCAGCCTCGGCCTTGTCCGACTTCTTGGCCTTCGGGGTGATGGCGACACCGGTGGTGGCGTCCTCGAAGCCGGCGACGGCCTTGGCGAACAGGTGCGAGAAGTCCTCGACCTTCGGCGCGGCGACCTTCAGCGGCTCCGGAGCCGGCAGGCCCTTGAACTTCTGCCAGTCGCCGGTCAGCTTGAGGATGGCGAGCACCGGCTCGGTCGGCTGGGCGCCGACGGACAGCCAGTACTGGGCGCGGTCGCTGTCGACCTCGATCTTCGAGGGGTCGTAGGTCGGCTGGTAGATGCCGATCTCCTCGATCGCGCGACCGTCACGCTTGGTGCGCGCGTCGGCGACGACGATGCGGTAGTGCGGGGAGCGAATCTTGCCGAGACGCTTGAGCTTGATCTTGACTGCCACGGGAGTGGATTCTCCTGGTGTTGACGTGGGTGAGCAGCCCTGCCGTCGCGTGGGGTTGCGGGGCGGGCCGTTCAAGGGACACGCCAGCCGTAGGAGAGAGGGGTCCTGTCTCGGCTGCCGAGTACTCAGCTGTCCATTCTGCCATACCGGCGCGAACCGCCTTCACCCGGCCGCCACCACCAGGCCGTCTTCACCGCCGCCAGCCACCCGACGGCCGCCCGACGGCCCCGGCAACAGGCCCGACCGGGAGCCCTCGCCCCCGGTCAGCCCGACACACATCGGCCGCCCGCTCGGTAGAGCCGATCGGTAGAGCCACTCGACAACTCAATGGGCCGATCGGCCGATTACTCCGGCCGGACGTGCTGCCCGCACAGCCGCCGGCCGGTTCTCCAAGCTATGCGATCTTGAACGGCTGCTGGCACGCGCCGCAGACGATGGACGCCTGCGCGAGCACCGACGGCACGACCCGGACGTTCCGCCCGCAGCCGCAGACCGCCTTGACCCGGACGCCGCCCCCGGAGGAGCCGTGCCGGGCGGCCGGACCGCGGAAGGCGCGCGTCACGCCATCACCGGCCACCGCCTCCTGGTGGGCGCCGAGGGCCCGGTCCAGGCGTTCGATGGTGTCGGCGTACCGCTCCTGCGTCTCCTTGAGCATGGTCACCTGGGAGAAGCCGCTGCTCGCGTGCGGTTCGACCGGGTGCGCCAGGCCGAGCTCGGAGGCGAGCAGCAGGAAGCGCCGGTTGTGGTAGCGGCCGGCGCGCGAGGTGTCCCGGATGTCCCGGGCCGCGGCCAGACCGTGGGCGGCCTCGTGGAGGAGCCGCTCGAAACCGAGCCGGGTGCCACAGGCCGAGGAGGATTCACCGATCAGCGCCTCGGGCGAGGCGAGGTCGGGGAGGTCCTGATGGAAGGCCTGGATGTCACTCCAGGCGGCGGCCAGTTCGGCCGCGAGAACGAGGGGCTGTGTCGTGCTCACGCTAGACCAACGATGCAGTGGGAGCCAATGTTCCGCGTGTTCTCGCTCTCCGGGAATTCCCAGGGAACTCTCAGGAATGCACGACCGCGCGCGAATTGCGCGTTCCGGATCTGACGCAAGACCAACCCCCTGCAGGTTTCGGCCCGTCGCAACTCGCCGAGCCTCGTATTTTCCGTCCGGGCGCGGGCTGTCGCCCCCAGGACGTACGGCCCGTGGTCCTGCCGAGTTGACAGGGCCACGGGCCGTACACCGTACCGCTATTCCGTTAATACTGGCAGTTGACTGGCCAGTAGCGATGTCAACAGGTGAGACGGTCTCTGGATACTTACAGCCCGTATTCTCAGCAGGCGTTGTCAGCAACCATCAGCACGCATCGGCGGCTGTCGACATCCGTCGGCTTCTGCCGGTTTCCGTCGGTTTCCGCTGTCAGTAGGCGCGCGCGACGATCGCGATATTGCCGTCCTGGTCGTCCGTCTGCGGCACCGATCCGTCGGCGGCGACAATGCAGCGCACCGAGACACCCTGCTCGGCCAGCTTGGCCTCGCCCTCCGGGCCCAGCTCGGCCCAGGAGATCCGGCCCCAGCCGGTGGCGGCGGCCTCGACGGCCTCGTCGAGGTTGGTCACGTCCACCGTGCGGGCCTCGCGGCGCTCGCGGGACTGGCGCAGCAGCAGCGCCTGGTCCTCCTCCAGGACGCCGGGCACCAGCTCCGCCAGGCCGTCGATGGAGACCGGCTCCTTGCCACCGGGGATACGGCGGGCCAGCATCGCGGTGCCGTTCTCCAGGTCGCGCGGGCCGACCTCGATGCGCAGCGGCACGCCCTTGAGCTCCCAGTCGACGGCGCGGCGGCCGAACGGGGTGTCGGTGCGGTCGTCGACGACCACGCGGATGCCGGCGGCCTCCAGCCGGGCGCCGATCTCGCGGACCTTGGCGATCACCGCGTCGTCGCCCTTGATGGCGAGGACGACGGCCTGGACGGCGGCCAGGCGCGGGGGAACCCGCAGGCCGTTGTCGTCGCCGTGGGACATGATCAGGCCGCCGACCATACGGGTCGAGACGCCCCAGGAGGTCTGCCAGACGTACTCGCGCTCGGCGCCCTGGAGCTGGTAGGTGGTGTTGAACGCCTTGGCGAAGTTCTGGCCCAGCTCGTGGCTGGTGCCCATCTGCAGCGCCTTGCCGTCGCCCATCATGCCCTCGAGGGTGAGGGTGTTGATGGCGCCGGCGAAGCGCTCCTTGGCGGTCTTGCGGCCGAGCACGACATCGATGCCGAGCACATTGGTCATGAAGTCGCCGTAGACGTCCGTGTGGATCATCGAGGCGTAGTCACGGGCGTCCTCGTAGCCGGCGTGGGCGGTGTGGCCCTCCTGCCAGAGGAACTCGGTGGTGCGCAGGAAGATGCGCGGGCGCAGCTCCCAGCGGACCACGTTGGCCCACTGGTTGATCAGCAGGGGCAGGTCGCGGTGGCTCTGGACCCACTTGGAGAAGTACTCGTTGATGATCGTTTCGGAGGTCGGCCGGACCACGATCGGCTCGTCCAGCTGCTTGCCGCCGCCGTGGGTGACCACCGCGAGCTCGGGGGCGAAGCCCTCGACGTGCTCGGCTTCCTTGGTCAGGTAGGACTGCGGGATGAACATCGGGAAGTAGGCGTTCTGTGCGCCGGCCTTCTTGATGCGGGCGTCCATCTCCTGCTGCATCCGCTCCCACAGGCCGTAGCCGTACGGTCGGATGACCATGGTGCCGCGCACCGGACCGTTGTCGGCCAGCTCGGCCTTGTTGATGAGGTCCTGGTACCAGCGCGGGAAGTCGTCCGCCTGGGGGGTGAGAACGGGTGCCTTTGCCATGGGGCGAATGGTACGGGGAGCGAGGCCCTGACTTCGAATCCGTTCTGCGGGACCGGTCGGCCTCCGGAGCGCCCGGGCCCGCCAGGGGGCGCACGACCGCGACACGCGCGCACCACCCCGCACCCCTCTGGACGCCACGCCCGAGCCGCTGTTCGCTGGAGTGGGGCGGGACTTTGGGGGAGCCGTAGCAGCACACCGAAGGACCGGATGGGAGGCCGCGATGGCTTCAGCTCGGACGACCGGCACGACCGTACGACCCACGGGCGCACGCCCGCACGACCCGCACGACCCACCGCGCGCGATCGCGTGGCCCACGCGGGCGCGCGACTGGGCGGAGATCCAGGAGCGCATGCTGGTGCCGCTCTACGAAGCCGTCTACAGCCGGTTGGAGGTCGGCCCGGCGACCAGCGTCCTGGGCCTCGGCTGCCGGTCCGGCCTGGCGCTGCTGCTGGCCGCCGGGCGGGGCGCGCAGGTCTCCGGTCTGGAGCCGCAGGACGAGCTGCGCGAGCTGGCCCGGGGCCGCCGGCTGCGGGTCGGAGCCGGTGCCCGGCCAACGACGGCCCTCCCCCACTCGGCCTATTCGCTGGTGACCGTTTTCGAGCAGCTGCCCGGATCCGCCGACCCGGCCCGGGTGGTGGCCGAGGCGGCCCGGCTGACGCTCCCCGGCGGGCACGTGGTGCTGGCCGCCTGGGGCCCGCCGGAGCGCTGCGAGAGCGCGTCCGTCCTGGACGTGGCCCGCCGGATGGCCGGCCGTACCACCGCGCGTGACCCGTTCGAGCTGAGTCCGCCCGGCGCGCTGGAGGATCTGCTCGCCGGCGCCGGTCTGCACCCGGCCGGCAGCGGCCGGGTGAGCTGCCCGTTCGCCTACCCGGACCTGGACAGCGCGGTGCGCGGGCTGCTCTCCACCGGCCTGTACGAGGCGGCGGCGGAGTTCTCCGGGCTGCCGCTGGTGGCCAAGGAACTGGAGGAGGCGCTGGCCCCGTACCTGCGCCCGGACGGCTCGGTCCGCATGGAGAACCTCTTCCGCTACCTGGTCGCCGAGCAACCCCGGTAGCCCGCCGAGCGAAAGAGCCCGCCGCGCGAACGAAAAGGGCGCCCGCCACCCGGCGAGCGCCCTCACTCGAACGGCTCACGCCTGGTCGAGCGACTTCCGCGGCACCCCGGCGGCCCGGTAGGCCGCCTCCTCGTCCAGCGTCTCGGCCTCCAGCAGCGCCGCCGCCAGCGCGTCCAGCCGGGCCCGCTGCTCGGTCAGCAGCCGCACCGCCTCCTCGTAGCACTCGGCGACGATCCGCCGGGCCTCCTCGTCCACCGCGTCCAGCGTGGTCGGTGCGGCGGACAGCCCGTACGCGCCCTGTGGGTCGGCGGGGACGGCGGTGAGCCGGCCGACCCGCTCGCTCATGCCCCAGCGGCCTGCCATGCCCCGGGCGATGTTGGTGACCTGCTCCAGATCGCTCTCCGCGCCGGTGGTGATCACGCCGTAGACGACCTGCTCGGCGGCCATCCCACCGAGCGCGCCGATGATCCGGCCGCGCAGATAGGCCTCGGTGTAGGAGTAGCGGTCGGTCTCGGGGGTGGAGAGGGTGACGCCGAGCGCCCGCCCGCGCGGCACGATGGTGATCTTGCGGACCGGATCCGCGCCCGGCTGGAGCATCCCGAGCAGTGCGTGGCCGCTCTCGTGGTACGCGGTGCGCTCACGCTCGGACTGCGGCATCACCAGTGGGCGGACGGCGCCGAGCTGGACCTTCTCCAGCGCGTCCGAGAGGTCGCGCTCCCCCACCGCGTCCTGCTTCCGCTTGACGGCCAGCAGGGCGGCCTCGTTGACCAGGTTGGCCAGTTCGGCGCCGGTCATGCCGGGGGTGACCTTGGCCAGCTGGTTGAGGTCGGTGTCCCCGGCGAGCGGGACGGTCCGGGTGTGGATGCGCAGGATGGCGGCCCGTCCGTTCCGGTCCGGCGGGCTGACGGTGATCCGCCGGTCGAACCGGCCGGGGCGCAGCAGGGCCGGGTCGAGCACCTCCGCCCGGTTGGTGGCGGCGATGACGATGACGCCCTCGGAGCCGGTGAAACCGTCCATCTCGGTGAGGATCTGGTTGAGCGTCTGCTCGCGCTCGTCGTGGCCACCCATGCCGCCGCTGCCGCCGCGCTGGCGGCCGATGGTGTCGATCTCGTCGATGAAGATGATCGCCGGGGCGACCTTGCGGGCCTCGGCGAAGAGCTCGCGGACCCGGCTGGCGCCGACGCCGACGATCATCTCGATGAACTCGGAGGCGGAGGCGGAGAAGAACGGCACGTTCGCCTCACCGGCGACGGCCCGGGCGAGCAGGGTCTTCCCGGTGCCGGGCGGGCCGGAGAGCAGCACGCCGCGCGGCATCTTGGCGCCGAGCCGACGGTACTGCTCGGGGTGTTTGAGGAAGTCGACCACCTCGGTGAGTTCGGCCTCGACCTCGTCGATACCGGCCACGTCGGCGAAGGTGGTGCGGGTGCCGGCGTCACTGGTGACCGGTTTGGGCGGGGCCTTGCGGCCGAGCGCGCCGGCGCCCATGCCACCGGCCATCCGGCGGGCGAGCAGCACCCAGATCAGGATCAGCAGCAGCATCGGGGCGAGCGAGATCAGCAGGTTGGCGAGGAAGCTGCGCTGCTGGACCACCGGCGAGGCGGTGACCTCGACGCCGTGCTGCTGGAGGGCGGTCCAGAGGTTGTCCCCGGCGAAGACCGGCCGCTGGGTGTCGAACTCGGTGTAGGTGCCCTTGGCGCCGTCCGGCTTGGGCTCGGCGCTCTTCAGGGTGCCCTCGATGGAGTCGCCCTTGGAGTAGATCTTGGTGACGTTGCCCTTGTTCAACTGGTTGTCGAACTCGGTGTAGGAGATCGTGGTGGCCCCGGCGTTGCCGAAGAAGGACAGCAGCAGGTCGGAGATCAGGAACACCACGAGCGCGGTGAGGACGAGGCCCGGCCAGCCGCCGGGCATCCTGCGGCGCGGAGGCGGCGGAGGCGGGGCGCCCTCGGACCGCCAGGGCTGGTCGGGGGTCTGGCGCGGCGGTACGGGATCGGTCACCCGTCGGACAATACGGACATCCGCTCGGGTGATCCAACCGCAACGCCGCGCCCGGACGCCGCTGAGCAGGCCCTACTCCCCCAGGCCGGGCCACTCCTCGGCGGTCATCGCGAACCGCTCGTGGTCCCGCCAGGCCCCCTGCAGGTACAGCATCCGCGGGGTGGAGCCCTCGTGCCGGAAGCCCAGCCGCCGGGCCAGCGCGATCGAGCGCTCGTTGTCCGGCTGCACGTTGATCTCCAGCCGGTGCAGGCCGAGCCCGCCGGAGGCCTGCGGGGCGAAGCAGCGGTCCAGCACCAGCCGCATGCCCTCGGTCATCCGGCCGGTGCCGGCGAACGGCAGGTACGAGTCGTAGCCGAGCGCGCCGTTGCAGAACCGGCCCATCACGATGTTGGCGACGTTCACCTTGCCGACCAGCCCACCGCTGGCCCGGTCCACGATCAGGAAGGTCCGCAGGCCGGCGCCCTGGCGCTCCAGGAGTTCCGGCAGCCCGTCCGGCTCGACCGGGTTCCACCGCCCGATGTGGTCGGCGGACCGTCGGACTGCCTCGGCGTACGCAGCTTCGTCCCCTGCCCGCGGGGCCCTGATCGTCACTCTCACGGCACCATCATCGGACATACGAACGGCCCACCGCCCCGGCGGTACCGGGAGGCGGGCCGTTCGCGGCGCCCTGGTTCGGGGAGGCGGGCCGTTCGCGGCGCCTCGGTTCCGCACCGGCCGCAGGGTCTACAGCAGGTCCTTGAACTCCTTGGGCAGCTCGAAGTCGGCCGGGCCCTTGCCCGCGCCGAGGCCGAACGCGCCGCCGCCGTCGGCCGGGGCCTGGCCGGCCCCCGGGCCCAGGGCGCGGCGCTGGGCGGCCGCGGCCTCCTCCTGCGCGCGCTTCAGCGGGTTGCCGCTCTTGCGCTTGCCCTTGGCCTGCGGGGCCTTCTTGGCGGACTTCTTCGAGCCGCCGCCCATGCCCGGGATCCCCGGCATGCCGGGCATGCCCTTGCCGGAGGCCATCGCGGACATCATCTTGCGGGCCTCGAAGAACCGCTCGACCAGGTTGTTGACCTCGCCGACGCCGACGCCCGAACCCTTGGCGATGCGCAGCCGGCGCGAGCCGTTGATGATCTTCGGGTCGGTCCGCTCGGCCGGGGTCATCGACTTGATGATGGCGCCGACCCGGTCGACGTCCTTGTCGTCGATGTTGTTGATCTGCTCGCGGATCTGGCCCATGCCGGGCAGCATGCCCAGCAGCTTGGAGATCGAGCCCATCTTCCGGACCTGCTCCAGCTGGTCCAGGAAGTCGTCGAGCGTGAAGTCCTTGCCGCCGCCCTGCAGCTTGGAGGCGATCTTCTCGGCCTCGGCCTGCGAGAAGGTCTGCTCGGCCTTCTCGATCAGCGAGAGCACGTCGCCCATGCCGAGGATGCGCGAGGCCATCCGGTCGGGGTGGAAGGCGTCGAAGTCGTCGACCTTCTCGCCGTTGGAGGCGAACATGATCTGCCGGCCGGTGACGTGCGCGACCGACAGGGCGGCACCACCGCGGGCGTCGCCGTCGAGCTTGGAGAGCACCACACCGGTGAAGTCGACGCCGTCGAGGAAGGCCTGCGCGGTGGTGACCGCGTCCTGGCCGATCATCGCGTCGACGACGAACAGGACCTCGTCCGGGTTGACCGCGGCCCGGATGTCGGCGGCCTGCTGCATCAGCTCGGCGTCGATGCCCAGGCGGCCGGCGGTGTCGACGATGACGACGTCGTACTGCTTCTGCTTGGCGTACTCGATCGAGTCCCGGGCGACCTGCACCGGGTCGCCCACGCCGTTGCCCGGCTGCGGGCCGTAGAAGGCCACGCCCGCGCGGTCGGCGACGACCTGGAGCTGGTTGACGGCGTTGGGGCGCTGGAGGTCGCAGGCGACCAGCAGCGGGGTGTGCTTCTGCGTCTTCAGCCAGTGGCCGAGCTTGCCCGCGAGGGTGGTCTTACCGGCACCCTGGAGACCGGCGAGCATGATCACCGTCGGGCCGTTCTTGGCGAACTTCACCCGGCGCGTCTCGCCACCGAGGATGGCGATGAGCTCCTCGTTGACGATCTTGATGATCTGCTGCGCGGGGTTCAGCGCGCCGGAGACCTCGACACCGAGTGCCCGCTCCTTGACCTGCTTGATGAAGGCCCGCACGACCGGCAGCGCAACGTCCGCCTCCAGCAGCGCGATGCGGATCTCGCGGGCGGTGGCGTCGATGTCCGCCTCGCTGAGGCGGCCCTTGCCCCGGAGGTTCTTGAACGTCGCTGCGAGGCGATCGGAAAGGGTGTCGAACACGTCGTCGCGGGTCCTCTGCGGCATCGGTATCGGTACGGTCGTCGCCCCCCAGGGTATCCGGCCGCCCCGGGTACGGTCTCCACCCGGGTTCACCCGGTGTTCAGTACGCCGTTCGGCCGGTGCTCGGCCCGGCGTCCGGTCCTCGGACCAGCGCGGCCCGCACGGCCGCCGCCACCTCCCCGGCCCGCCGGGCCGAGAGCGGCCGGCCCGCCGCGTCGGTCAGGTAGAAGGAGTCGACGGCGTCCGCGCCGAGCGTGCTGACGTACGCGGTCCTGACCCGGACACCGGCCCCGTCCAGCGCCCGGCCGATCCGGTGCAGCAGGCCGGGGGCGTCATGGGCGCGGACCTCCAGCACCGTCGCGGTGGCCGAGGCCGCCGCGGGCGCAACCGCGACCAGCGGCGGCGGGGTGGGGATGCCGGGTCGGCGCGGGGTGGCCGCGTCACGCTCGGCGAGCCGGCGCGAGACGTCCAGTGAACCGTCCAGCGCCCGGCGCAGATCGGCCCGCAGCCGGGCCGCCTCCGGCAGCTCGCCGAACTCGGCGGCCACCGTCCAGGAGAGCAGCAGCACCGCGCCCGCGCCGATCGGGTCCAGCTCGCGCAGGCCTGCCGAGCGGACGGTCAGCCGGTGCAGCGCGAGCACCCCGGCGACCGTGCCGAGCAGACCCGGCCGGTCCGGTACGGCCAGGGTCAGCCGGACGCCCATCGGTTCGGTGCCCGCCGGCCCGGCACCCTCCCGGCCCGGCCCCGGGACCTCCGGCCCGGCCTGGGCCAGCAGCGTGAGCGCCGGCCCGCCGGTCCGGGCGGCCTCCACCGCGAGCCGCTCCTGCTCCGCGGTCGGCTCGGCCTCCGCCCGGCCCGGCTGCCCGCCGGCCAGCTGGGCCGCGGCCCGGGCGGCCAGGCCGTCCACCAGCGAGGCCCGCCAGCTGCTCCAGGCGGCGGGGCCGGTGGCGGTGGCATCGGCCTCGGTCAGCGCGTGCAGCAGCTCCAGCCGCGCCGGGGTGCCGACCGCCTTGGTGATCGCCTCCACGGTGGCCGGGTCGTCCAGGTCCCGCCGGGTCGCGGTCTCCACCAGGGCCAGATGATGGCGGACCAGCACCGCCAGGGTCTCCGTGTCGTCCTCGTCGAAACCCATCCGGACGGCCACATCGCGGACGATCACCTCACCCGCCTCGCTGTGGTCGCCGGGCAGGCCCTTGCCGAGGTCGTGCAGCAGCGCGGCGACCAGCAACAGGTCGGGTCTGGCCACCCGGCGGGTCATCGCGGCGGCCCGGACCGCCGTCTCCACCAGGTGCCGGTCCACCGTCCAGCGGTGCACCGCGTTGCGCTGCGGCCGGCAGCGCACCCGCTCCCAGTCCGGCAGCAGCCGGGTGATCAGCCCCTCCGCCTCCAGCGCCTCCCAGACCGGGATGCACGCCTCGCCCGCGCCCAGCAGGGTGACCAGCTGCTCGCGCGCCTCGTCCGGCCAGGGCACCGGCAGCGGACGGCACTCGGCGGCCAGCCGGCGCACCGTCGCGTACGAGACGGTCACCCCGTTCTGGGCGGCGGCGGCCGCGGCGCGCAGCGGCAGCACCGGATCGGCGGCCGGGCGGGCACCCTGGGCGAGCACCGCCTCGCCGTCCTGCTCGACCACGCCCTCGGCGAGCGGGCGGCGCCGGACCGCGCCCCGGGCCACCGCGCCGGCGCCGCGCCCGGCGCCGGTGAAGGGGAAGGAGAGCCGCGACGACCGCCGGCCCCGGGCGGAGCGGGCGGCGAGCACCCGGTCCACCGCCCGCCAGGTGACATCGCTCGCGTAGGCGACGGTGCGGGCGGCCTCGTACACCTGGCGCAGCAGGGTGTCGGCGTCCAGCACCCCGAGCCGCTCGGCCACCTGGTCCTGGTCCTGGAGGCTGAGCCGCTCGGTGGCCCGGCCGGTGGCCAGGTGCAGGGCGTCGCGTACGTCGGCCAGCCGCAGCGCGGCGGCGTCCAGACCGTCCCGGGGGGCGTCGGCCAGCCAGCTGGCGGCGATCGCGTCGAGTGTGACCACGTCGCGCAGGCCGCCCCTGGCCTCCTTGAGGTCGGGCTCCAGCAGGAAGGACAGCTCGCCGTGCCGCTCGGCCCGCTCCCGGGCGAGTTCGCGCAGCTCGGGCAGGCGCCGGGGGGCGCTCGCGCGCCAGTCGCCGAGGACGGCGGAGCGCAGGGCCTCGGTGAGCGCCGGGTCCCCGGCGATGTGCCGGGCGTCCAGCAGGCCGAGCTGGGCCTTGAGGTCGGCGGCGGCGACGGTCCGGGCCTGGGCGAGGGTGCGCACCGAGTGGTCGAGGGCGGCGCCACTGTCCCAGACGGGGTACCAGATGCGCTCGGGCAGCTCCGGGTCGAGCGGGCCGTCGTGCAGCAGCAGCACGTCGAGGTCGCTGCGGGGCGAGAGTTCGCCGCGTCCGTAGCCGCCGACGGCGACCAGGGCGACGCCGGCCGGGGCGCCGGCCGCCGTGAGCAGGCCGCCCAGCCAGTCGTCGGTGAGCGCGGCCAGCGCGGTGCGGCGGGCGTCACCGGTGGGACCGGGGGCGGCCAGCAGCCCGGCCCGGGCGGCGGCGTAGTCGGCGGGCGGGCCGGTCCCCTGGTGCCCGTCGCCGGGTGAGGGGGGAGGAGAGGTCTCGGCGGTCATACGGGTCCCCGTCCGTCGTCCTGGACTGATGCGCCGTCAGCGGACCGGCGACCACCGGGTGGTCGCGGGCCCGCCCGCGGGTTGATCGAGCTGAATGCTAGAGGGCGTCGGGGCCGCGCTCGCCGGTGCGGACCCGGACGGCCGTGTCGACCGGGACGCTCCAGACCTTGCCGTCGCCGATCTTTCCGGTTCGGGCGGCCTTCACCAGGACGTCGATCAGCTGATCGGCGTCCTCGTCCTCGACCAGCACCTCGATCCTGGCCTTGGGCACCAGGTCCACCTGGTACTCCGCGCCCCGGTAGACCTCGGTGTGGCCGCGCTGGCGGCCGTAGCCGCTGGCCTCGATGACGGTCAGGCCGTGCACTCCGAAGGCCTGCAGGGCGGCCTTCACGTCGTCCAGGCGGTGCGGCTTGATGACTGCGGTGATCAGTTTCACTGGGCATCGGCCCCGTTCTTCTCGGCGGCCTCGGCGACGGACTCGACCGCGGCGACCACGGCCGCGGCGGGGGCGGGAGCGGGAGCGGTCCTGGCCAGACCGGCGACCACGGCCGCGGCGGGCGCCGGGGCGGGGGAGGTCCGGAGCGGGTCGGCCACCACGACCGCGGCGGGAGCGGAGACAGCGACGGAGACCGGTACGGAGACGAAGGCGGTCCTGGCCAGGCCGGCGCCCATCGCGCTGAAGTCGTAGGCGGATTCGGCGTGCTCGGCCTGGTCGATGCCGGCGAGCTCGACCTCGTCGGCGACCCGGAACCCGACCGTGCGGTCGATCGCCTTGGCGAGCAGCCAGGAGAGCACGAAGGAGTACCCGCCGACCACCGCCACGCCCATCGCCTGCTTGCCGAGCTGTCCCGGGCCGCCGCCGTAGAACAGGCCCTTGGCGGTCTGGCCGACCGTGCCGGTGGCGAAGAGGCCGACCAGCAGCGAGCCGATCGCGCCGCCGACCGCGTGCACACCGACCACGTCGAGCGAGTCGTCGAAGCCGAAGCGGTACTTGAGGCTGATCGCGGCGGCGCAGACCGCACCCGCGACCAGACCGATCGCCACCGCGCCGAGCGGGCTGACCGAGCCGCAGGCGGGGGTGATGGCGACCAGGCCGGACACCGCGCCGGAGGCGGCGCCCAGCGTGGTGAACGCGCCGTGCCGCAGCTTCTCGTAGACCAGCCAGCCGAGCAGCGCGGCCGCCGTGGCGACCTGGGTGTTGACCAGCGCCATCGCGGCGACGCCGTTGGCGGCCAGCGCCGAACCGGCGTTGAAGCCGAACCAGCCGAACCAGAGCAGCCCGGAGCCGAGCATCACCAGCGGCAGGCTGTGCGGGCGCATCGGGTCCTTCCGGAAGCCGATCCGCCTGCCCAGCACCAGACAGAGGGCCAGACCCGCGACGCCCGCGTTGATGTGCACGGCGGTGCCGCCGGCGAAGTCGATCACGCCGTTGCGGTCGCCGAGCCAGCCGCCCTTGCCGCCGTCGAAGAAGAACACCCAGTGCGCGACCGGGAAGTAGACCACGGTCACCCAGAGCGCGATGAACAGGCCCCAGGCGGCGAATCTGGCGCGGTCCGCGACGGCGCCGCTGATCAGGGCCGGGGTGATGATCGCGAACATCAGCTGGAAGGCGGAGAACGCGGTGACGGGGATCGTCCCGGTGAGGTCGTCCAGGCCGATGCCGTGCAGGCCGAGGAAGTCCAGGTTGCCGATCAGGCCGGCACCCGCGTCGGGGCCGAAGCTGAGCGAGTACCCGTAGAGGACCCAGAGCACGCTGACGATGCCGAGCGAGAGAAAGCTCATCGCCAGCATGTTGAGCGTGCTCTTGGCCCTGACCATGCCTCCGTAGAAGAAGGCCAGGCCCGGGGTCATCAACATGACCAGGGCCGCACTGATGAGCACGAAGGCGGTGTCGCCCGCGCTGAAGCCGTCCGGCATCGGCGTCTCCTCATGGTGGAAGCCGCTCCACACCCGGGTTACCCGTGTACCCGGGGTGTCGGCGATGAGATGGAGCGTGCCGAAGGCCGGTTTCAGCCGGTGCGGCCCGTTGTTTCGCGGCCGTGACGACGGCGACGCGGGGGTTACGCCTGCGTGAACCGCGGCCGCGCCGGGCCTCCGGACCGGCTATCGTGCCGCGCGCGGCGGGCCCGGGCGGTGCGGCGCGCCGGGCGCCGGGCGCCCGTGCGCCATGTGCCGGACATACCGCCGGAGCCGCCGGACATGCCGCCGGACATGCCGCCGACCGTGACGGCGGCGGCCGTCACGGTCGGCGGGGCGGGCGGGGCCTCGACGGAGGCCCGTGGGGGGGGTGGCCCGGCGCGGGTCAGACCACCGAGACGTACTCCGGAATGTCCTGGACCACCCGCTCCTTGAGCCGGCTGACCGCGTCCACGCCCCTGAACCGGGAGGCGGCGGCCTCGGTGGTCTTGCGCACCCGGGAGTTGAGCCGCTCCGAGCGCACCTTGGTGGCGATGTCCACCGCCTGCTCGGCCATCGCCGCGGCCTGCTCCGGCTCCTTCTGCAGCAGGTGCACGCTGGCCATGCCGATCAGGTTGAAGGCGTACGAGCGGACGTGGTCACCGTCCTGGCGGAAGAGGTCCACCGCGCGCTCCATCACCGGGGCGGACATCGAGGCGTACAGCTCGGCCTGGTCGGAGTGGTAGGCGAGGTCGCGGAAGGAGTGCGCGTTCTCGGCGTTCAGCTCGGCGGGCGAGAAGAACTTCAGCCAGTCCGGGTCGCCGTCGCCCTCGCGGATGTCGGTGAAGGTGTCCTCGGCCAGCCGGACGGCCCGGGCGCAGCGGTTCACCTCGCCGATGGTGGCGTAGGCGCGCGCCTCCATCGCGTACAGCAGCGACTGCTGGCGCGGGGTGGCGGTGTCGCGGCTGCCGTACTGGGCGAGGTGGATCAGCTCCAGGGCGTCCTCGCCGCGGTTGAGGTGGATCATCTGGCGGCTCATGTCGGTGAGGATGAGCGCGCCGAACGGGCGGTCGCCGGCCTCCTTGGCGGCGTGCAGCGCCAGTACGTAGTACTTCTGCGCGCTGGGGTGCATCCCGACGTCGTACGACATCCAGCCGGCCAGGTGGGCCAGTTCGGCGGTGAGCCGGAACAGCCGCTTGGTGGTCTGCTCGGGGTACGTCTCCTGGAGCAGGTCGGTGACCTCGTGGAGCTGGCCGACGACGGCCTTGCGGCGCAGCCCGCCGCCGTTCTGGGCGTCCCACTGGCGGAACATGACGGTGGTCTGCTCCAGCAGTTCCAGCTCGGGCTCGGAGAGCCGGCCGGTGAACGGCTCGCCGCCGTTGGCCGCGGTGAGGATCGGGGTGGGCACGCCGCTCGGGCCCGGGGCGAGCCAGCGCTGCATGGGCTCGATCAGCGCGGCACCGGCGGTCAGGGCGAGCGAGGTGCCCAGGAAACCCCGCCGGTTGAGCATCAGGTCGCTGCGGGAGTAGTCGCTGATCAGCTGAACGGTCTGGGGCGCGCTCCACGGCAGGTCGACGCCGCCGCCCACGGTGGAGACCGGGATGGCGGCGCGCAGGCCGAGGTCCTCGATGGAGACCACCGAGCCGAAACGCTCGGAGAACAGTTCCGACATGATCTTTGGGATAGGTTCTCGGGGCTGCTCACCGTCGAGCCAGCGGCGCACCCGCGAGGTGTCCGTGGACACATGGTGGGCACCGATCTGACGGGCTCTGCGGTTGACCTGGCGGGCCAACTCGCCCTTGGACCAGCCGCTGCGGCCGAACCACGTGGTCAGCTTCTCATTGGGTTGCTTCTCTGCCATGGGAATGTCCCCATCCCGCCCGGCCCCTGCTGAGGGGCCCCCGATCGTGTCCGCCCGACGGTTGCGGGCTCTTGCCAGACGTGCCGTATCCGAGGTTGCTGCCGTATCAGTTGTCGTACTGGTGCGCCATCGCCACGGACGGTTCGTCAGTTCTCCCAACTCCCGTCCGCGGATGGCCCGGAGCGGACTCCCCGACGATGTCCGTGTGCTGAACGTAATGCCCCGCCGGCTGCCCGAGGGAGCGGCCCTGGCGAAACGCCACCTTTCGCCACCCCCAGGAGTGAACCGAAGCCAGGCCCCGCACGCTTCACTGGAGAGGTCCGACCGTCCGGCATATGCAGGCCGCCAAGTCCGCCCCGGCACACCCCGAAATCATCGCAACCCACAACAACCACAGGCGAGTTTGACACCCGACTCCTCGCCGGCCGCCCCACCCTCCCGACGATCGGGCATCGACACCGCCGGCCACAAGGCGGCGCCCGAGGCACACCGTCGCAACAGGCGCACGCCACGCGCTGCGCGCCGCTACCGCACCACGCACGACGCAACCATCACGCAACACACAGTCACCATCCCGTAACCATCGGCTACCTGAATCTGTTGGGGGAGGCATGGACAACCTGTTCGGCGAACTTCGGCTGGGACACCTGCGGCTGACACAGCTGGGCGCGCGCCGCCGCACCCGCGTCACCGCGTCCCGGGCCGCCGCGGAGTACACCGGCCGCT
This sequence comes from Kitasatospora sp. NPDC088548, assembly GCF_044753005.1. Taxonomy (NCBI): domain Bacteria; kingdom Bacillati; phylum Actinomycetota; class Actinomycetes; order Kitasatosporales; family Streptomycetaceae; genus Kitasatospora; species Kitasatospora sp. NPDC088548. Next base: position 42,694 of record NZ_JBIVMI010000033.1, on the reverse strand, counting down.
GGGGCTGGGCGGTCGCCGTCGGCGGCCCGGCCGGCTCCGGCAGCGCCCCGGCCCGCTGCCAGTGCGGCACCCCCCGCTGCGGCGCGCCCGGTCTGCACCCCGGGTCCGGCCGTCGGCCCGCCGGGCGGCCCGACGCGGACGACTCGGTCCTGTTCCCCACCGGCCGGGCCTTCGACGTCCTGGACGTCCCCGAGCAGGCCGGCCTCCAGGCCCTGGTCCGGCTGGAGCGGATGGGCACCCAGATCGGCCCGGTGCTCGCCACCCCCACCGGCCGGCTCCAGTTCCTGGTCGCGGCCGGCACCGCCCGCCGGCTGCCCGACCTGCTGTACCGGATGGGATGGGACGACGCCGCCCTGGACCTCACCTGCCACGGCGAGGGCGGCTATGTCGCCGCGCCGCCCACCGTGCTCCGCGGCCTCGGCCCGGTGCGCTGGCTGCGCCGGCCCACCCGCGACAACGCCGGCTGCCCGCCCGAGGCCCGGCTGCTGCTCGGCACGCTCGCCTACGCCTGTCACCGCAGCCGCGAGCGCACCGCCGAACCCGCCTGGCTCGCCTCCTGACCGGGCGCCGGGCGCTCCGCTCCCCCGGGCGCCCGGACCGCGCCGAGGACGTCCGGACGGGCTCGCCCTGGTCCGGACAACGCCGAAGGGCCCGCCCCTCGCGGAGCGGACCCTTCTTCACCGAGACGGGGGTCAGTCCCCGATCAGCGCGTCGACGAACGCGCCCGGCTCGAACGGCGCCAGGTCGTCGGCGCCCTCGCCGAGACCGATCAGCTTGACCGGGACGCCCAGCTCCCGCTGCACGGCGACCACGATGCCGCCCTTGGCCGTGCCGTCCAGCTTGGTCAGCACGATGCCGGTGATGTCGACCACCTCGGCGAAGACCCGGGCCTGGATCAGGCCGTTCTGACCGGTGGTGGCGTCCAGCACCAGCAGCACCTCGTCCACCGGGCCGTGCTTCTCGACCACCCGCTTGACCTTGCCCAGCTCGTCCATCAGGCCGGTCTTGGTGTGCAGTCGGCCGGCGGTGTCCACCAGCACGGTGTCGGCGCCCTCGGCGATGCCCTCCTTGACCGCGTCGAACGCGATCGAGGCCGGGTCACCGCCCTCCGGGCCGCGTACGGTCCGCGCGCCGACCCGCTCGCCCCAGGTCTGCAGCTGGTCGGCGGCGGCGGCCCGGAAGGTGTCGGCGGCGCCGAGCACCACCTTGCGGCCGTCGGCGACCAGGACCCGGGCCAGCTTGCCGGTGGTGGTGGTCTTGCCGACGCCGTTGACGCCGACCACCAGGACCACGGCCGGGCCCTCCGCGTGCCTGGTGGAGTGCACGGTGCGGTCGGCTTCGGTGCCGATCAGCTCGACCAGTTCCTCGCGCAGCAGGCCGCGCAGGTCTTCCGGGGTACGGGTGCCGAGCACCTTCACCCGGGTGCGGAGCCGATCGACCAGCTCCTGGGTGGGGGCGACGCCGACGTCGGCGGTCAGCAGGGTCTCCTCGATCTCCTCCCAGGTGTCCTCGTCCAGGCGCTCACGCGAGAGCAGCGTGAGCAGGCCCTTGCCGAGCGAGTTCTGCGAGCGGGAGAGCCGGGAGCGCAGCCGGACGAGTCGGCCTGCGGTGGGCTCGGGGACTTCGAGGGCCGGAGCCTCCTCGGCCTCGGCCGGCGCGGGGACGGCCTCGGCCTCGGGGAGCTCCACCTCCTCGACGGTGCGTCTGGGCTCCTCGGTCGGCGGCGCGGACTCGTCGCCGACCTGGGGCTCCTGCGGGGTCGGGGGCGCCGTGATGACCGGCGCCGGCGACTTCGGGGGCAGCTGCTGGCGTCGTCTGCCGGAAACGACGAGGCCGGCGATCGCGCCGATGGCGACCACGGCGATGACTACGGCAAGGATCACGTATTCCATAACCCCCCCAGTATCCGTGACCGGGACCCGGGCGGACCGCAGGCGGCGTAGGGCCAGTCGTCGAACTGGCCCTAGACCGATGCGGGTCGGACCGTCTTCGGCCGCTCCCGGTGCTCTCCCCCGGTCCGGCGGCCGGGAGGCGCCCCCTCGCGCAGGCGCTGGCTGATCACCTGGGAGATGCCGTCGCCCTTCATGGTCACGCCGTAGAGGGCGTCGGCGGACTCCATGGTCAGCTTCTGGTGGGTGATCACGATCAGCTGGGAGCTCTCCCTCAGCTCCTCCATGATCCCGATCAGCCGGCGCAGGTTGGTCTCGTCGAGCGCCGCCTCCACCTCGTCCATCACGTAGAACGGGCTGGGCCTGGCCTTGAAGATCGACACCAGCAGCGCCACCGCGGTGAGCGAGCGCTCGCCGCCGGAGAGCAGCGAGAGCCGCTTGACCTTCTTGCCCGGCGGACGGGCCTCCACCTCGACGCCCGTGGTCAGCATGGAGTCCGGGTCGGTCAGTACCAGCCGCCCCTCCCCACCCGGGAAGAGCCGGGAGAACACGCCCTCGAACTGGGCGGCGGTGTCGTGGTAGGCCGAGGTGAACAGCTGCTCGACCCGCTCGTCCACGTCCTTGACGATGTCCAGCAGGTCGCGCCGGCCGCGTTTGAGGTCGTCCAGCTGTTCGCCGAGGAAGCGGTGCCGCTCCTCCAGCGCCGCGTACTCCTCCAGCGCGAGCGGGTTCACCTTGCCGAGCTGCTGGTACGCCTTCTCGGCCGCCTTCAGCCGCTTCTCCTGCTCGGCCCGGACGAACGGGCGCGGCTCGCCCTGCTCCTGGCCCTCCGCCGCGTTGCCGTCGGCGTCCGGCGCCGCGGGCGTCGGCGGGACGAGCTGCTCAGGGCCGTAGGAGGCGAGCAGCTCGTCGCCCCCGATGCCGAACTCCTCCAGCGCCCGGGTCTCCACCTGTTCGATCCGCAGCCGCTTCTCCGCTCGCAGCACCTCGTCCCGGTGCCCGGCGTCGACCAGCTTGTCCAGCTCGGCCTTGAGCCCGCGCCCGTGCTCGCGGTGGTCCCGCAGCTCCGTCTCCCGTTCGGCGCGCGCCTGCTCGGCGGCCGCCCGCTCGGTGTCCGCGCGGGCCAGCGACACCTCCACGCAGGCCAGCAGCTGCCGGGCGCCCGCCGCGACGGCGTTCGCCACCCCGGCGTCGTGCTCGGCGCGCCGGCGGCGCTCGGCGGCCCGGGCGCGCGCCTCGCGCTCGGCCCGGGCGGCCCGGTCCAGCTGGTCCGCCCGGCCGGTGAGGGCGCGGACCCGCTCCTCGTGGGTGCGTACCGCGAGTCGGGCCTCCAGTTCGGTCTGCCGGGCCCGGGCGGCGGCGTCGGCCAGCCGCTGCTGCTCGGTGGTGTCCGGCTCGTCCTCCCCCGCGTCCGCCGACTCCTCGGCCGCCGCGAGCCGTTCGGCCAGTTCCTCGGCGCCGGCCAGCAGCTGCGCCAGGCCGTCCTCGGCCCGGGCGGCGGCGGCCGCCAGCCGTTCGGCCTCGCCGGCGGCGGCGCGGGCCTGCCCGCCGAGCCGGCCGAGCGCGCCCGCCACCTCGGCCCGGTCCTTCCCGGCCTGCCGCCGCCGGGCCGCCAGCCGCTCCAGTTCGGCGGCCGACTCCCTTCGCAGCTCCGTGAGTTGATCCAGCCTCTCGGCGGACTCCGCGCACTGGACGGCCAGTTCGGCGATCGCCCGGGCGGTCTCGTCCACCGCGGCCTGGGTCTCCAGCAGACTGGGCGCACCACCGGATCCGCCGTGCGCGAACCCCGCGCCGAGCCGGTCGCCGTCAACCGTGACGGCGGTCAACCCGGGCCGCTCGTGGATCAGTTGCAGCGCCTCGTCGAGCGAGCCGACCAGCACGGTCCGGTCCAGCAGGGCGCGCGCGGCCGACCGCAACCCCGGCGGGCCGTCGACCAGTTCGGCGGCCCAGCGGGCACCTGCGGGCAACTCCCCCACGACGTGGTCGGGTTCGGCGGCTCCGGCGATCAGCAGAGCGGCCCGCCCGGAGTCCTCCTCGCGCAGCAGGCGCAGCGCCTCGGCGGCCGTAGCGGGCGAGTCGGCGGCCACCGCGTCCGCGGCCACTCCGAGCGCGGCCGCGACGGCCGCCTCGGCGCCGGGTTCGATCCGCAGCAGCGCGGCCGCCGGGCCCAGCAGACCGGTCAGCCGGTCACCGGCCGCGAGCAGGGCTCCGCTGCCGTCCTTGCGGCGCAGCCCCAGGGCGAGCGTCTCGTGCCGCGCGGTGAGCCCGGCCCGCTCGCGTTCGGCCGCGCCGGCCGCCTCGCGGGCGGCGGTGAGGTCGCCCTCGACCCGGGCGAGCCGTTCCCGGGCGGCCTCGTGCGCGGCGTCGGCCTGGTCGTCGTCCACCGCCAGCGCGTCGACCTGCTCGCGCAGTTCCTCGTACTCGCGCTGGGCGGCCCCGGCCCGCAGCAGCGCGTCGTCCCGGGCCTCGGTGAGCCGGCCGATCTCGGCCTCGGCCGCCGCCGCCTTGGACCGCGCGGCCGCCGACTGCCCCTGCAGCCGGGCCAGGCCCTCCCGGCGGTCCGCGATGGCCCGGGCGACGCCCTTCAGCCGGCGTTCCTCCTCGGCCAGCGCGCGTTCCAGCGCTCCCCTGGTCTCGACCGCCTCGGCCAGCGCGTACTGGGCCTCCGCCAGCGCCTCGGCCAGTTCGGCCTCCTCCTCCCGGACGCGCCCCGCCTCCCGCTCCAGTTCCTCCGGGTCGCGCCCGCGCCGCTCCTCGGCCTGCCCGCCGGCGGCCGCGTGCCGGGCCCTGGCCTCGGCCAGTCCGAGGGTGCCGCGGGTGCGTTCGGCGAGGGCGGAGAGCCGGTACCAGGTCTGCCGGGCCGTCTCCAGGCTCGGGCCGAGCTGCTGGATCTGGGCTTCCAGTACGGCTTCGCGCCGCACCGCGTGGGCGAGTTCCCGCTCGACGGTGGAGCGGCGCAGGGTGAGCGCCTGTTCGTCGGCGGTCTCCGCCTCGACGGCCCGACGCAGGGTGAGCAGGTCGTCGGCGAGCAGCCGCAGCCGGGCGTCGCGCAGATCGGCCTGGATGCCCGCGGCCCGGCGGGCGATCCTGGCCTGTCGGCCGAGCGGGCCGAGCTGGCGGCGCAGTTCGGCCACCAGGTCCTGGACCCGGTTGAGGTTGACCTGCATCGCGTCCAGTTTCCGCAGCGCCTTCTCCTTGCGCTTGCGGTGCTTGAGGACGCCGGCGGCCTCCTCGATGAAGGCCCGGCGCCCCATCGGGTCGGCGTGCAGTACGGAGTCCAGCTGGCCCTGGCCGACGATGACGTGCATCTCGCGGCCGATACCGGAGTCGGAGAGCAGTTCCTGGATGTCGAGCAGCCGGCAGGTGGTGCCGTTGAGCGCGTACTCGCTGCCACCGTTGCGGAACATCGTCCGGGTGATGGTCACCTCGGCGTAGTCGATCGGCAGCGCGCCGTCGGAGTTGTCGATGGTGAGACTGACCTCGGCGCGGCCGAGCGGGGCGCGCCCGCTGGTCCCGGCGAAGATGACGTCCTCCATCTTGCCGCCGCGCAGCGACTTGGCGCCCTGCTCCCCCATCACCCAGGACAGGGCGTCGACCACGTTCGACTTGCCGGAGCCGTTGGGGCCGACCACGCAGGTGATCCCGGGCTCGAAGCGCAGGGTGGTGGCGGAGGCGAAGGATTTGAACCCGCGCAGCGTCAGACTCTTCAGGTGCACGCGCCGGTCTCCTCATCGCTCGCCCGGGCCCCCAGCGGCGACTGTATCCGGCCGGACCCGCCGGTTCCGTGCGCGGACACGACGCGGACACGACGAAGGGACGCCACTCAGGGCGTCCCTTGCAAGCTGCGTCCCTTTCGGGGCGGCTCGGTGCACAGCGGCGTCGATCTGTGAGGACCGGGCGGGACTCAGGTGAGAGCCGGCTCCCGCTGATCCAGATCGATGCTGTTGAGCAGCGAGTGCTCGTCAGCGACAGCGGTGAGAGCGTCGTTCTCGGCCTGCATCCGAAGAAGCTCGGATTCAAGGTCCTGGACGCGCTGCTGAAGCCGTCGCATCTCGGAAAGCATTCGCGGGTCGGGGCCGCCGACGTACCCGAGAAGCGCCTTTGCCATGATGAATGGTCCTCCACGCTGAGTGACCGAACCGGAACGGTACTGGTCTAGGGGGAAGGGTGACGCACGCGCGGCGCTCCACCGGCAGTGCTGGCTGGGCACTGCGGCACACGCACCGTGAGCTGGGCTCACCGGGGCGTGCACCTACCGGGAAAACGCGGTCGTGTGCGCGGGTTTCCAGCGTCTCACCAAAGACTGTACGGGTCAACACGATCACCGCACGCTACCGCGCCCCTGTCACCTGCATGGCGGTGCTGTCACGCCAGACGGTCTCGGGCCGGTCCACCGCGTACTCGTGGATCATCGTTCGCTGCGGAGTCAACCACGAGTCTGCCCGGATGGCAACCGCATGACACCGAAGGTGGTCGGTTGTTTCGGGCGGCCCGGTGGGAGGCCCGGCCCAACCGCCCTGCCCGGCGGCCGGTTCGGCGGTCGGCTCAGCGGATCTCGAAGCCCTCGTAGCCGCTGCCGACGGCGGTCCAGATCTCGGTGACCCCGGTGACGGCGCCGGGGGTGTCGGGGCCGCGGAGCAGGGCGAGCAGTTCCTCGCAGTCGACGGCCGCCCCTTCGGCCACCACCTGGACCCGGCCGTCGCCGAGGTTGCTCGCATAGCCGGTCAGGCCGATCTCCAGCGCCCGCGCCCTGGTCCACCAGCGGAAGCCGACCTGCTGGACCTTGCCCCGCACCCAGGCGGTCGCCCGGACCGGTTCATCGCTGTGCGCGTCACGACCGTGCATGCCCCAGACCCTATCCGGCGCCCTCGCGGCCTGCCCGGTCAGGGCTCCACGGGCCCTTCCACCGTCCAGCCCGGGCTGTGGATCTCCATCTCCAGCTCGCCCCGCCGCCCCTCCTCGCCGCAGGTGCGGCAGACCCAGGCCGGGTCGTAGGGGTGCGGCTCGCGCCCTTCGGGGGCGTGCTCGAAGATCACGGGCGGCTCGGGGGCGAGCCAGCGGTCGCCCCAGCCGAGCAGCGCCTGGGTGAGCGGCGCGAGGTCCCGGCCCGCCTCGGTGAGGTGGTACTCGTAGCGCGGCGGCCGCTCGCTGTAGGCGCGGCGCTCCACCACGCCCGCCTCCTCCAGGGCGCGCAGCCGCGCGGTCAGCCGGTCGCGCGGGGCGCCGGTGTTACGGGCGATCCGGTCGAAGCGGTGGTTGCCGTAGAACAGTTCGCGGACGGCGAGCAGCGCCCACTTCTCACCGACGACCTGGAGGGCGGCGGCGATCGAGCAGGGCCGGCCGGGGAGGGCCGAAGGAGTGCGGGAGGTCACCCGGCCAGCCTGCCACACCGGGTTGTGTTCTCAAACTCAATCGGCCGGCGCTCCCGGCCGGCCTCCGGCAGCACGACGGCCCCGCCGTCACCGGCGGGGCCGTCCGTGGTCGACCGGGTGGCGGCTCAGAATCCTCCGCCGAAGTCCCCGCCGCCCCCGAAGTCCCCGCCGTCGAAACCGCCGCCGAAGTCCTCGGAGCTGAAGTCCGCACCGGAGTAGTCGCCGCCCTCGAAGGACGAGCCGGCGTCCATCATCGGCGCGGCCGCGTAGGCCGGGCCGCTCATCATCGAGCCGAGCATGGTGCCGACCAGCAGCCCGGGCAGCAGCCCGCCGCCGAAGCCGCCGAAGTAGCCGCCCGCCCACGGCGCGTACGCCGGGCCGGCGTTCCAGTACGGCTGCGGGCCGTGCTCGGTCGGGACGGTCCGGATGTCCGGGTCCTGTCCGGCGGCGAGCCGGGCCGCGTCCGCCTGGCAGACCGGGACGGTGCGCGCCGCGCCGCCGGCCGGGGCCCAGTCGGCGTCCCGCACGGACGGGCCGTGCCGGGGGTCGAAGAAGCACGGCGGACGGCGCTCCGGCAGCGGCCGCTTCTCCCGCCGGGCCGCCAGCGTGGCCAGCGAGAACCGGCCGTCCTCCAGCGCCTCGGTGACCGGCTTGACGTCCTCCGGCCCCTTCGCCTCGTCCATGCTCCGCTTGGCCCGCTCGTACGAGTCGAGGGCGTGCGCGTAGTCGGCGCGCTGGGTGTCGTCGGCGTCCGCCGCACCCGGGCTGAAGTCGAGCCGGTCCAGCTCCTCGCCGAAGGCGGTGATGTCCTCGTCCACCACCTGGCGCAGCTGGGCCAGGTCGGCCAGGCGCTGCTCCTCCTTGCGCCGCTTGGCCCGGCGGAAGAGCAGGAACACCCCGGTGCCGGCCAGCGCCAGCAGGGCCAGCGGGACGACGATCGCGGCGGTCGAAACGCCGCCGCTGTCGCTGTCGCCGTTCACGCCGTGGCCCTTGACCTGCGGGGCGGCGGTGTCGACGAAGTCGTTGAGGACGGCGTCGATGTCGCCCGGGTGGGAACGGAAGGACGCGCCCGCGATCCGCTCCGCGTTCACGCTCGGCAGCGCGGACTTGTCGGAGCGGGCCTTGAACTGGTCGCCGCTCCAGATGCCGTAGGTGCCGGTGATGCCGGTCTTGGTCCGCAGGTCGGTGAAGACCGTCGTGGCGCCGTACGGATCGGCGGCCGGAACCACCGCGATGAAGATCGGCTTGTCGGCCTTGCGGATCTTCGCGGTCAGGGCGTCGGCCTGGCTCTGGCCGAACCGGCTTTCCATCGCCGGGTCGACGTACACCCGGCCCTGCTTGAGAGCGGCGGCGGCATCGTCCAGCCCGCCGGCCGCCGAGGCGGTCGGCGCCAGCAGGAGCAACAGCCCGAGCACCGCCGCCACGAGGGCCAGCGGCCCGGCGCCCCGGGAACGTCGTCGAGCAAGGGTTCTCATGCCTTGACGCTACCCCGGCCGGCCTCCCGGCACGGCATACCCTTCGCGTACGGGGACCGCCGCGCACCCCCATCGTCCGCCGGGGGCGGCGCCCTCCTCCGGGATGATGTTCCCCCCGGCCGCCCCTGAGCCTGCCCGGGGGCGGGAACCCGGGCCCCGGCCCGGTCGTACGTCCCGGCGGGCCCACCGTGGTCACACCCGTCCTGACGCTACCCCGGCACCAGGCATAGTGGTGCCGGACCACCTGTCCCATGACCTTCTCTTGACCACTTCTCTCGATCGGAGCACTCGGTGTTCATCGGCCTCGTCACCGCCGTGGCGGCCTCCGCCTGTTACGGCACCGGCTCGGTCCTGCAGGCCGTCGGATCACGTCGCTCCGCCCGGGAGGAGGCCGCCCGGGGCTCCGCGGCCGGGGTCACCGAGCACGGCGGGCCCAGCCTCTCCTCGACCGCGAAGGCCGCGGTCACCTGGGAGTTCATCGTCGGCACCGTGCTCGACCTGATCGGTTTCGGGCTCGGGGCGCTGGCCGCCCGGCTGCTGCCGCTGTTCCTCTCGCAGACCATCATCAGCGCCAACCTGGTGATCACCGCGGTGCTGAGCATCAAGCTGCTCGGGATACGGCTGAAGCAGCTGGAGTGGGCGTCGATCGGCGTGCTCTGCTCGGCGCTGGTGCTGCTGGCCGTCTCGGCCGGCCCGGAGGGCGGCCACCACGCGTCGATGGCCTTCCACTGGGGGCTGCTGGCGATCACCACCGTGCTGCTGGCCGGCGGCGGACTGCTGGTGCGGCGGATGGGCGCCAACGGCGCGATCGTCGCCGGTCTGCTCTCCGGCCTCGGCTTCGGCGCCCTCGGCGTCGGCGTGCGCATCCTCAACGGCGTCGACCCGTTCGAGCTCGGCAGGCTGCTCTCCGACCCGGCCCTGTACGCGATCCTGGTCGGCGGCCTCGGCGGGATGTACGTGCACACCGTCGCGCTGCAGATCGGCTCGGTGAACGGCGCGACCGCCGCCCTGGTGGTCGGCGAGACCGTCCTGCCCGGCGCGGTCGGCGTCCTGTGGCTCGGCGACTCCTCCAAGGCCGGCCTCGGCTGGCTCGGCGTCCTCGGCTTCCTGCTCGCCGTGGTCTCCGCCGTCGGCGTCGCCTACTTCGGCCAGGACACCCACGGCGCCCTCGGCGACACCGCCGCCGAGCCCGAACTCACCAAGCACTGAGGGCTCGGAGCGCCCTTCAGCCCCCGCTGCGGGCCCGTGGCACGCGCTGGCAGCGGGGGCAGAAGTAGCTGGACCGGTTCATCCAGGCCGCGCGGCGGATCGGGGTGCCGCAGCGGCGGCAGGGCTCGTGCTCACGGCCGTAGGCGTCGAGGTCGCGGGAGAAGTAGCCGCTCTCGCCGTTCACGTTGACGTAGAGGCTGTCGAAGCTGGTGCCGCCGACGGCGAGGGCGGCGGTCATCACGTCCCGGGCGTGCGCCAGCAGTACGGCGGCCTGGGGGCGGGTGAGCGAGCCGGTCGGGCGGTCGTAGTGCAGCCGGGAGCGCCAGAGCGCCTCGTCGGCGTAGATGTTGCCGACGCCGCTGATCAGGGTCTGGTCCAGCAGGGCCCGCTTGACCGTGGTGCGCCTGGCGCGCAGCGCGGCCACGAAGGCGGCGTCGTCGAAGCGCGGGTCGAGCGGGTCGCGGGCGATGTGCGCGAGGGAGACCGGGGTCCCCTCCGGGTCGCCGTCCTCGGCCTCCTCCACCGCGAGACCGCCGAAGGTCCGCTGGTCGACGAAGCGCAGTTCGCGCCCGCCGTCGGTGAACCGCAGCCGCACCCGCAGATGCGTCTCGTCGGGCACCGTCGGGTCCTGGACGAGCAGTTGGCCGCTCATCCCGAGGTGGCCGAGCAGTGAGAATCCGGTTCCGGCACCGGAGAGCGGCACCCAGAGGTACTTGCCGCGCCGCTGCGCGCTGCCGAGCGTGGTGCCGGTCAGCCGGGCGGCGAAGTCGGCCGGCCCGGCGGGCTGGCGGCGCACCGCGCGCGGGTGCAGCACCTGGACGCCGGCGACGGTCCGGCCGGCGACCCAGTTCGCCAGCCCTCGGCGGACGACCTCTACCTCGGGGAGTTCGGGCACGTGAACTGGCCTCCTGCGACGGGGATCTGCAGGAGGAAGGCTACTGCGAACTCAGGCGCCACCGGGCAGGCGGTTGGCGTACTTCTCCTTGATCGCCCGCCAGGCGCTCTCCGCGGCCTTCTGCTCGGCTTCCTTCTTCGAGCGGCCGACACCGGTGCCGAAGTCCTCGCCGGCCACCCGGGCAGCGGCGGTGAAGGTCTTCTCGTGGTCCGGACCGGACTCCGCGACCACGTACTCCGGGACTCCGATACCCGCCGAGGCGGTGAGTTCCTGAAGGCTGGTCTTCCAGTCCAGGCCGGCCCCCAGCTGAGAGGACTCCTCGATCAGCGGGTCGAACAGCCGGTGGACGAACTCGGTGGCCGCGTCCAGGCCCTGGTCCAGGTAGACGGCGCCGATCACGGCCTCGACGGTGTCGGCGAGGATCGACGACTTGTCGCGACCGCCGGTGCCCTCCTCGCCCTTGCCGAGCCGGATGAAGACGCCGAGGTCCAGACCCCGGCCGACGTCCGCGAGCGCGCGGGAGTTCACCACCGCGGCGCGCAGCTTGGCGAGCGTGCCCTCGGGGACGTCCGGGTGGACGCGGTAGAGGGTGTCGGTCACCACCAGGCCCAGCACCGAGTCGCCGAGGAACTCCAGGCGCTCGTTGGTGGGCAGCCCACCGTTCTCGTACGCGTACGAGCGGTGGGTCAGGGCACGTACCAGAAGGGCGCGCTCAAGTGTGTACCCGAGGCGCCCTTCCAGGACGTCGTATTCGGTCGAAGCCGGCCCGCCGGCCTTTCCGCCGCCCGAAGGACCCTTCGGGGCGATGGCCGCCTTGCGGGAGGGATTACCGTCCGACATCGATCCGTGCACCCCGCCGATCAGACCGAGAGGACCTGGCGGCGGTTGTACGTGCCGCAGCTCGGGCACGCGATGTGGCCGAGCTTCGGCTCGTGGCAGCGGTCGCACGCCACGAGGGCCGGAACGACGGCCTTCCAGTTGGAACGGCGGTGGCGCGTGTTGCTGCGCGACATCTTCCGCTTCGGAACAGCCACGGCTACTTCTCCTGGTTCTCGGCGGCACCCTCACGGGTGTCGCTGTTCTTGATCCCGTCACCCTCGTCGCCGGGGGCGGCGGAGAGTCCCTGCAGAGCCGCCCACCGGGGGTCGGCGGCCTCGTGGTGGTGCGCCGGGTCGTCGCTCAGGCGCGCTCCGCATTCGGAGCACAGGCCCAGGCAGTCGTCCTGGCACACCGGCTGCAGCGGCAGTGCGAGCACCACCGCGTCACGCAGCACCGGCTGGAGGTCGAAGAAGTCGCCCTCCAGACGGTAAGTCTCTTCGTCCGAGTCCTCGTCGAGGTCCTCGGCCCCGGCGGTCCGGGCGCGGTGGCGCTCGTCGGACTCCGGGTAGTAGTACAGCTCCTGGAAGTCCACCTCGAGGTCGTCCTCGACCGGCTCCAGGCACCGTGCGCACTCGCCCTCGACCCGGGCCTCGGCGGTGCCGGTCACCAGCACACCCTCGACCACGGACTCCAGGCGGAGCTCCAGCCGGATCTCGCTCTTCTCCGGGACGCCGATCACATCGATGATCCCGAGGCCCTCGGGGGCCTCCAGGGTGCGGGACACCTTGCGCAGCGAGCCCGGGCGACGTCCCAGCTCGTGCGTGTCGAACACGAGGGGGTCGCGGTGGTCGAGGCGGTTCAAGGTGTCCTGACTTCCTGAGGAGACTGAGGTGCGGCGCTGCTCATCGGATGATGCGCGGGCAGACCGACGGCCCGACACGGAGAGGCCGGAGTGGTCAGACTACCGGAGTCTCCCGTCAGGCCCAACTTCGGTCCCGGCCGGGCTCCCCGCCGGGGCCCTCGCCGGGCACCCCGCGAGGCACCCGGCCGGGCGGCCGGGATCAGCGGCCGCCGAGCTCCCTGAGCCTGGTCATGTCGATCATGCTGGTGTCGAAGAAGCTGGTCTCGTCCAGCCCCTGCTGCTGCTGCGGGAGCTGCGGCGGGGCGGCCGGCGGCGGCGGGTAGCCGCCCCCGGCGGTCTGCTGGGGCTGCCCCCACGCGTCGTACTGCTGGGCGGCGAAGCCCTGCTGCTGGGGGTAGCCGTCCGTGCCGTCCGGCTGCGGGTTCCCCCAGGCGTCCTGCCGCCCGGCCGGGTAGCCCGGCTGCTGGGGCGGCTGGGGCGGCTGCTGCGGGTAGCCGTACTGGGCGCCGTAGGGGTCGCCCTGCACGGCCGGGTCGAAGCCGCCGCCGTAGACCTCGGCGTACTGCCCGCCCTGCTGCTGGGCGGCCGCGTACTGGTCCGCGCCGGGGGTCTGCCAGCCGGCCGCGGCCGGGGTCTGCTCGGGCCAGGTCTGCTGCTGCGGCACCTCTTCGCGGTACCAGGGGATCTCCTCGCCGTCGGCGTCGGCGGCGAAGCCCGCCGCGACCGCCTCGGCGCGGTTCTTGGCCTGCTGGGCCTGGTCGGCGGCGGCCAGGTAGGCGCCCAGCTCGTCGATCGGGGCCTTGCCGAGCAGCTTGTCGCGGCCCTTGCCGACGGCCGCCAGCGTCTTGCCGAGGACGGCCTCCAGGGTGGCGAGCTTCACATCGACGTACTCGTCGACCTCGGGGCTCGGGCTGATCCGCTGCTGCGGCCGGAACTCCTCGCCGTCGCTCTCGCCCTCGTACTCGGTCTCGAAGACACTGGCGTCGCCGCGCAGCTTGGTCCGGCCGCGGCCGACCGCGCCCAGCGTCTTGGTGAGCACGACCTCGAAGTTGGCGAGCTTGCTGTCCACGTAGTCGTCGGCCTCGCTGAGCTTGGCCTCGACCTCGGCCCGCGCCTCCGCGAGGATGCGGTCCGCCTCGGCCTGGGCCCGGCGGACCACCTCGGTGTCGGAGATCAGCGAACCGCGCTCGGCGTGCGCGCCCTGGATGATCCGCTCCGCCTCGGCCTGCGCCTCGGCCACCACCTGCTCGTGGTCCGCCATCACGGACTGCGCCTGGGCCAGTTCGGCGGGCAGGGCCGCCCGCAGGCCCTGGAGCAGACCGACCAGCTCGGCTCGGTTCACCACGCAGGAGGCCGACATCGGCATCGCGCGGGCGTTCTCGACGGCCGCGACGATCTCGTCGACTTTGTTCTGCACGTCCACGGGGCTTCGTCTTTCCGTGTGCCGCCGACGGTCCGGCGGAGGCAGGCCCAGCGCGGTGGACCTCACCGCAGGGCAGGAATACAGACTTTACGGCCACCGCCGCGCGAGGTCACAACGCCCGGACCGGACCGCCCGCCCGGACCGGGGACAACTCATGACGAACCGGCAGAAACGGACTCCGAGCGGACGGGCGGGCGAACGGACGGACGAGCGGAAAGCCCGCGCGTTACTGCGCGGCCCTGCGCTCCGCGATCCGGTCGACCAGCCGGCGGTGCACCGTCTCCGGCAGCAGGTGCGAGACGTCGCCCCCGTACGAGGCGACCTCCTTGACCAGGGTGGACGACAGGAAGCTGTACGTCGGCGAGGTCGGCACGAACAGCGTCTCGACGCCGCTGAGGCCGTGGTTCATCTGCGCCATCTGCAGCTCGTAGTCGAAGTCGCTGACGGCACGCAGGCCCTTGATGATCGCCGGGATGTCGCGCTCCCGGCAGAAGTCCACCAGCAGGCCGCTGTGCGACTCCACCACGATGTTCCCGTACTGGGCGGTGGTCTCCTCGATCAGGCCGATCCGCTCCTCGATGGTGAACATGCCCTGCTTGTTCCGGTTGATCAGGACCGCGACATGCACCACGTCGTACAGCTTCGAGGCCCGCTCGATGATGTCGAGATGACCGTTGGTGATCGGGTCGAACGATCCGGGACAGACGGCGCGACGCATGGCGTGGGTGCTCCCTCATCGGGTGACGGCTGCTGCGGGCCTCGGCCCGTTACGAGTGTTGGCGAGCCTCGGCGGCGGCGCGACCGTACCAGAGCGTGCCCTCGCCGTAACGGCGCGAGCGCACCCCCTCGAAGCCCTCCGGCCAGCCGAACCCGCCACCGCGGGTGCTGCGCTCCACGGTGACGAGTGCGCCGTCCGCGAGCCAGTCCCCGGCCAGGAGTGTGATCAGCATCTCGCGCACCTCGTCGTCGGTGACGACGTACGGCGGGTCGAGAAAGACCAGGTCATACGGGACCTCCGGGGCCGGCCCCACGATCACCTTCTCGGCCCGGGCGGCCCGCACCTCGGCCCCCGGGAGGTTGACGATCCGGACGTTCTCCCGGATCACCCGGGCCGCCTGGCCGTCCGCCTCGACCAGCAGCACGTGCTCGGCGCCGCGCGACAGCGCCTCCAGACCGACCGCGCCCGATCCGCCGAACAGGTCGAGCATCCGGACCCCGTGCAGGGTCCCGCGCAGCGACTCCAGGGTGGAGAACATCGCCTCGCGGGCCTTGTCGGAGGTCGGGCGGGTGCCCCGGCCGGGCGGTACGGCCAGCCGACGGCCGCCGGCCGCCCCGGCGATGACGCGGGTCATGGTGGTGGGAGGTCCTTTCGTCGCTGCCCACCACGCTATCCCCTGCTCCGCGCTCGGCTCGCCTCCGGGGCGCTGGTGCCCGGTACCGCCGTCCTCCCTCCCGCGCCCCTTCGGCTCGCTCGCGTCGTCGGCCCCTCGGCTCAGCCCGGTCCGGCGGGAGGGGCCGGGTGCTCAGCTTGCGTCGGGGACCGCGGTCTGGGCCGGAACGGCCGCGCCGAGCAGTGTCGGCGAGGCGTAGCGGGACCAGGAGAGGCAGCCGTCGGGCGGGCAGAACTCGGGGCGGCGCGGGTCGTGGCCGAGCTCGCGCAGCTTGGTGCGGACGGAGTCGGGCGTGCGGCCGAAGCGGGCGGCGATCCGGGCGATGGTCTCGCTGTCGTGGAACCGCCGGACCAGCTCCTCCTCGTGCTGCGGCACCCAGGGGGCGCCATGGCCGGGGTAGAGCTCGCGCAGCACGTCACGGTCGGGGATGGGCTCGGAGACATCGGCGACGATCGCCAGCGCCCGCAGCGCGCGGTTGAGCGCGATCCGCAGCGAGGCGACGTCCTCGACCGGCAGGCGGAGCCGGCCCGAGGCGAGCGGCGAGGCCGCCGCCCCCTCCCGCCAGCCGGTCAGGGTGAGGGTGACCTCGCGGTCGTCGTCGCTGGCGAGTTCGATCCGGAAGACCTTGTCGCCCAGCGGGAGCTCGTTGAGATGACGGAATGCCATGGCATGACCCCCAAATGTCGCGCCAGGTACGCACGTTGGGAGTGCGCCCTGAACAACTCCATTCTCTCCCGGGGGTCTGACAATCGACCCTGGACGAACGCGCTCAGCCCTTCTCCATGTAGGCCGCGCGGTCCTCGTCGATCAGGCTCTCCAGCGCGGTGCGCAGATCCGGATGGGCGGCCAGCCCGGGATCCTCGGCGACCAGCCGGGTGGCCTCGGTGCGGGCCGTCACGATGACGTCCTCGTCCTCCAGCACGGACAGCACCTTGAGCGAGGACTTCACCCCGGACTGCGCCTGGCCCAGCACATCGCCCTCGCGGCGCTGTTCGAGGTCGATCCGGGACAGCTCGAAGCCGTCCAGCGTGCCGGCGACCGCGTCCAGCCGGGCCCGGGCGGGGCTGCCCGCCGGCATGTCGCTGACCAGCAGACAGAGGCCCGCCGCGCTGCCGCGCCCGACCCGGCCGCGCAGCTGGTGCAGCTGGGAGACGCCGAACCGGTCCGCGTCCATGATCACCATCGCGGTGGAGTTGGGGACGTTGACGCCGACCTCGATCACGGTGGTGGCCACCAGGACGTCCACCGCGCCGGCCGTGAACCGGCGCATCACCTCGTCCTTCGCCTCGGGCGCCAGCCGGCCGTGCAGGATCTCCACCCGCAGCCCGGCCAGCGGCCCCTTCTCCAGCATCTCGGCGGTCTCGACCACGGACAGCGGGGGCCGGCGCTCGTCGCTGTCGGCGCCCAGGTCCTCCGGGTCGTCCGGCGCCGGCTTGCGCTTCTTCTTCGCGTTCTTCGGGTCGGTGGGTTCCTCGTCCCCGATCCGGGGGCAGACCACGTACGCCTGGTGGCCCTTGGCCACCTCCTCGCGGACCCGCTCCCAGGCACGGGCCAGGAAGTTGGGCTTCTCGACGGCCGGGACGACATGGGTGGAGATCGGCGAGCGCCCGGCCGGCAGCTGGTCCAGCACGGACGTCTCCAGGTCCCCGAAGACCGTCATCGCGACGGTGCGCGGGATCGGGGTGGCCGTCATCACCAGCAGGTGCGGCGGCTGTTCGCCCTTGGCCCGCAGGGCGTCCCGCTGCTCGACGCCGAAGCGGTGCTGCTCGTCCACCACGACCAGGCCGAGGTCCTGGAACTGCACCTTGTCCTCGATCAGCGCGTGGGTGCCGATGGCGACGCCGCCGTCACCGCAGGCCATGTCCAGCAGCGCCTGCCGCCGGGCCGGAACGCCCATCGAGCCGGTCAGCAGCACCACCTTGGTGCCGAGGTCCGAGCCGCCGAGCATGCCGCCCTCGGCCAGGTCGCCCATCATCTCGACGATCGAGCGGTGGTGCTGCTGCGCCAGCACCTCGGTGGGCGCGAGCAGGACGGCCTGGCCGCCGGCGTCCACCACGGCGAGCATGGCGCGCAGCGCGACCAGCGTCTTCCCCGAGCCGACCTCGCCCTGGAGCAGCCGGTGCATCGGGTGGGAGGTGGCCAGGTCGGCGGCGATCTCGGCGGAGACGGTCCGCTGGCCGTCGGTGAGGGTGAACGGCAGCCGCGCGTCGAAGGCGTCCAGCAGGCCGCCCGCCCGGGG
The DNA here is from genome assembly GCF_044753005.1 of Kitasatospora sp. NPDC088548. Classification (NCBI taxonomy): domain Bacteria; kingdom Bacillati; phylum Actinomycetota; class Actinomycetes; order Kitasatosporales; family Streptomycetaceae; genus Kitasatospora; species Kitasatospora sp. NPDC088548. The sequence continues at coordinate 25,120 of NZ_JBIVMI010000033.1, read as the reverse complement.
CAGGCGCGGGACGGCGGGCAGCGCGGAGTCGGCGGCCCGGCGCTGGGCGAGCGCGACCTGGAGGACGAACGCCTCGTCCCAGCGCAGCCGGCTCTGGGCGCGCTCGCGGTCGGCCTGGCTGCGCGGGCGGTGGACCAGCTCCAGCGCCTCGGGCAGCGGGATCAGGTCGTGCCGCTCGCGCAGTTCGGCGGGCAGCGGTTCGCCGACGTCGGCCAGGTGCTTGGTGAGCGCCGTCTCGACGCAGATCGACAGCTTCCAGCTGGGCATCTGGGCGCTGGCGCCGTACACCGGGATGAGCCGGCCGGCGAACTGCCGGGCCGCGTCGGACCCGGCGTCCTCGTCGAGCAGCTGGTAGTCGGGCGAGACCAGCTGGCGGGTGCGGTTGAAGACGCCGACCTTGCCCGCGAACAGGCCCTGGGCGCCGGTCCGCAGCTCCTTCTGCCGCCAGCCCTGGTTGAAGAAGACCAGGGAGAGCCGGCTGCGGCCGTCGGTGACGACGACCTCCAGGCGGTCGCCCTTGCGGCCGCGGAACGGGATCAGGGTGACCTTCTCGATCCGGGCCAGCACGGTCACGTGCTCGTCGATCTCCAGCTCGTCCAGGCTGGTGAGCTGGCCGCGTTCGACGTAGCGGCGCGGATAGTGGTGCAGCAGGTCCCCGACCGTGCGCAGCTTGAGGCTGTCGGCGAGCACCTTGGCGGTACGGTCGCCGACCAGTTTGGTCAGTGGTTCATCGAGAGCGCCCATCACGCCCTGTTTACACCACCGGGCCGACAGAACCACCGGAGCGGCGGTGCGTCAGCCCGGCGGACCGGCGGGCCGGCGGGCCGGCGGCTCACTCCACCCCGATCAGCAGCGGCGCGGACTCCTGGCCGCCGTGGAAGACCACCGCGTCGACCTCGGGGCGCCGGTGCCGGGCGTGCGCGACCAGCCGCTCGGCCAGGCCGGCGGGCGCGCCCTCGCCGAGGACCAGGGTGACGAGTTCGCCGCCCGCGCCGAGCATCCGGTCGAGCACGCTCTCGCCGACCTCGGCCAGCCCGGTGCCGATCACCGCGACGTCGCCGTCGATCAGGCCGAGCACGTCCCCGGCCTGGCAGACCCCGGCCATCGTCCAGGACTCCCCCTCGGCGAGGGCGAGTTCGGCGTGCCGGGTGGCACCGGCGGCGGACGTCATGGCCACCACGTCCTCGTCGAACCGGCGGCCCGCCTCGTGCACGGCCAGCGCGGCCAGGCCCTGGACCGGCGAGCGGGTGGGCAGCACCGCGATCCGTATGCCCTCCTCGCGCAGCTGGTCGGCGGCGGCCCCGGCGGCGGCCCGCAGTTCGGGGTCGTTGAGCAGCAGGACGACCTCGCGGGCGGCGGCCCGCCGGACCGCCTCGGCGAGTTCGGCGCTGGCGGGCGGGCGGTCCGGGTCGGCGCGCAGCACGGCGGCACCGGCCTGTTCGCAGAGTTCGGCCAGGCCCGCGCCGGAGACCACGGAGAGCACCGCCCGGGCGCGCTCCGCTCGCTCGCCCCGCTCGGCCGCGGTGCCGGAGCGTGCGGCGGCCTCGGCGAAGTGCGTGATCCGGATCTGGTGCGGGCGCCCGGCCTCGACCCCGGCCTCGACGGCGGCGCCCGCGTCGTCCACGTGGACATGGACGTTCCACAGGCCGTCGCCGCCGCCGACCACCAGCGAGTCGCCGAGCGCGCCGAGCCGCGTCCGGAGCGCGGGCAGCGCCTCGTCGGGCGCGTCCAGCAGGTAGATCACCTCGAAGGCGGGGTGGCCGGGGCCGGGCGGCCGAAGGTGCGCGCCCGCGCAGCTCTCGGCGGTCCGGACGTCCCCGCGCAGCGCGACCGGGCCCATCGGCTGGTGCCCGGCCACCGCGTCGGCGAGGGCGCCGAGCACGGCGACCAGGCCGCGCCCGCCGGCGTCCACCACCCCGGCCTCGGCCAGGACGGAGAGCTGCTCGGGGGTGTGCCGCAGCGCGTCGCGGGCGGCGCGGTGGGCGGTGTCGGCGACCTGGGCGAGCCCGCCGCCGACCCGGGCCGCCTCCCGGGCGGCCACCCGGGCGACGGTCAGCAGGGTGCCCTCGACGGGTTCCGCGACGGCCTGGTAGGCGGACTCGGCGGCGCGCTGGAGCGCGGCGCGCAGCTGCTCGGCGCCGCCGCCCCCGGCCAGGGTCTCGGCGGTGCCGCGCAGCCACTGGGCCAGGATGACGCCGGAGTTGCCGCGGGCGCCGATCAGCGCCCCCCGGGCCATCGCCCGGGCGGCCTCGGCGAGCCCGGGCTCCGGGTCCCCGGCCGGGTCGGTGAACCGGCTCTCCACCGCGGCCGCGGCCGACTCCACGGTCAGATAGAGGTTGGTGCCGGTGTCTCCGTCCGGGACGGGGTAGACGTTGAGTGCGTCGATCTCCTCGCGGGCCTGGCCGAGCGCGCGCAGAGCCAGCTGGCACCAGGTGCGCACGGCCGGGGCGTCGAGCGTGTGCAGCACCAGGTCTCCTCCGGATGGGACGCCGTGATGGCCTGAGAGTGAACGGCGAGGGGTGATACCGGCAGGTTATCGGGGGCCGGGGGGCGGCGCCGGGGGGCCGTGAGCGAAGCGATCACCCGCGTGGTCGTGGTAGTTTCGTCGAACGGAAGCAAGCGTTGTATGCTCTTCCGGTTGCCTGGAACAATCCGGGCTCACCCTTCGGTCCGGTCCGGTTCACGAGAGTGCTCCGCTGGTCCAGCGGGGTTTTCGAACGTAAATGATCTGAAGTCTTGGAGTGACTCCTGTGGCTGCCAACTGCGACGTCTGCGGCAAGGGGCCGGGCTTCGGCAACAGCATCTCCCACTCTCACCGCCGTACCCCCCGTCGTTGGAACCCCAACATCCAGACGGTGCGCGCTGTGATTGGGCGGACGCCGAAGCGGCTCAACGTCTGCACCTCGTGCATCAAGGCCGGTAAGGTCTCGCGCTGACGCGCAGACCGGTAAGCCGGTCCTCCAGTCAGCCGGTTCATCTTCGGATGAACCGGCTTTCTGTTTTTCCGCACCGTCATGGGCGGGCCCTCGGGCCCGCCCATGACGGTGTCAGCGCCAGCGCCAGGCGTGGTCGACCGGTCCGATCCCGGCGCCGAGCGCGAACCCGCCGGCGATCGCCCCGGTGATGTACTCCTTGGCGGAGGCCACCGCCTCGGGCAGCGACTCGCCCTTGGCGAGGCCTGCGGCGATCGAGCTGGCCAGGGTGCAGCCGGTGCCGTGGGTGTGCCGGTTGTCGAAGCGCGGGGCGCGGTACCAGTACTCCTCCCCCGCCCCGCCGTAGAGCAGGTCGGCGGCCTCGCCCTCCAGGTGGCCGCCCTTCACCAGCACCCAGCGCGGACCGAGGTCGAGCAGCGCCTTGGCCGCGTCGAGCATCTGCGCCTCGCGCTCGACGGTCCGGCCGGTGAGCTGCGTCACCTCGTGCAGGTTGGGCGTGGCGAGGGTGGCGACCGGCAGCAGTCTCTCCCGGACGGTGGCGACGGCCTCGGCGGCCAGCAGCGCGTCCCCGTGCTTGGAGACGCCGACCGGGTCGACCACCACCGGGGCGTCCACCCCGGCCAGCAGCTCGGAGACGGTCTCGACCAGCTCGGTCGAGGCGAGCATGCCGGTCTTCACGGCCTGCACCCCGATGTCGTCCACCACACTGCGGAACTGGGCCCGGACGGCCTCGGCCGGCAGCTCCCAGTAGCCCTGGACCCCGAGCGAGTTCTGTGCGGTGACGGCGGTGATCACGCTCATGCCGTGGACGCCGAGGGCGAGCATCGCCTTGAGGTCGGCCTGGATGCCGGCGCCGCCGCCGGAGTCGGAGCCGGCGACGGTGAGCACACGCGGAGGAGCGGTGGCGGGGGTGGGGGACGCAAGAGCCATGCGCCCAACCTACCCGGGCCGGTTCAGAGCACGGCTTCGGATTCCAGCCAGCGGTCCTGCGGCACGGTCTTGAGACGGGTGACGGCCTGCGCGACCGGCACCAGCTCGATGGAGTTGCCGCGCAGCGCGGTGAAGTACCCGAACTCGCCCCGGTGGACGGCCTCCACCGCGTGCCAGCCGAACCGGGTGGCGAGCACCCGGTCGCGGGCGGTGGGGGTGCCGCCGCGCTGGGTGTGGCCGAGGATGACCGGCCGGGCCTCCTTGCCGAGCAGGTTCTCCAGCTCGTTGGCGAGCCGGTTGCCGATCCCGCCGAAGGTCTGGTGGCCGTACTGGTCGACGGTGCCGTGGTCGAAGCGCATGGTGCCGGGCAGCGGGGCGGCGCCCTCGGCGACGGCGATGATGGCGAACTTCTTGCCCCGGGAGAAGCGGTCCTCGACCATCCGGGCCACCGCCTCGATGTCGAACGGCTTCTCCGGGATGAGGATGCCGTGCGCACCGCCCGCCATACCGGCGGTGAGGGTGATCCAGCCGGTGTGACGGCCCATCAACTCCACCACCATCACACGCTGGTGGGATTCCGCGGTGGTCTTCAGCCGGTCGATCGCGTCGGTCGCGACGTGCACCGCGGTGTCGAAGCCGAAGGTGACGTCGGTGGCGTCGATGTCGTTGTCGATGGTCTTCGGGACGCCGACCACCGGCAGCCCGGCGTCGCTGAACATCTTGGCGGCGGTCAGCGTGCCCTCGCCGCCGATCGCGATCAGCGCGTCGATGCCGATGTCCCGGGCCAGGGTCTGCGCGTTCTCCACCGCCCAGGCGATCCGGTCGCGCTGCACCCGGGCCGAGCCCAGGATGGTGCCGCCGAGGGTCAGCAGGCCGGTGACGTCGTCGTGCGAGATCGGCCGGGTGCGGCCCTCGATCAGGCCGAGGAAGCCGTCCTCGATGCCGACGATGTCGTCGCCGTGCACATCCGTTCCGCGGTGCACCACGGAACGGATCACCGCGTTGAGGCCGGGGCAGTCGCCGCCGCTGGTCAGGACACCGATGCGCATGGTGGCTGTGCTCTCCCGCTCCGCAAGTGGTTCAGACCACCCGCGCCGAAGGGCGGGCGGGCCCGGTCGTCCGCAAGCCTACGCGGTCCGTCCCCCCGTGCCCGTCCACCGCACTCGGGGAGCGTCCCGGACGTCGTCCCCGCCCGTCCCCGCGCCGTCCGCACCACCCGCGCCGGGGCGTCGTCCACCCGGCCGGACAGGTCACTCGGCGAAGTGGTCCCAGCCGCCGACCCGGTCCCAGGCCTCGCCGTCCACCGTCACCCGGCCGCCGCGGGCGGGCCTCGCCCGGCCGGCCACCACGCCCACCACCCGCCAGCGGGCGGGCAGTTGGGCCCCGCGCGGGAAGGTCGCCACGATCGCGTGGTCCTCGCCGCCGGAGAGCACCCAGACCAAGGGGTCCACCCCGACCGCCTGGCCGATGTCGGCCATCTGCGCCGGGACGTCGAAGTCGGCGGCCCTGAGGTCGATGTCCACCCCGCTGGCCCGGGCGACATGGCCGAGGTCGGCGACCAGCCCGTCACTCACGTCGATCATCGCGGTGGCGCCCAACTCGGCCGCGGCCGGGCCCGCGTGGTACGGCGGCTCGGGGCGGCGGTGCGCCTCGACGAAGGCCCGCGGGGAGCGGAACCCGCGCTGCAGCACGGTCAGTCCGGCGGCCGACCAGCCGAGCCAGCCGGTGACCGCGACCACGTCGCCCACCTGTGCCCCGGCGCGCGTCACGGGCGCACGCCCCTGAAGGTCCCCGAGCGCCGTGATGGCCAGCGTGATGGTGTCACCGCGCACCACATCGCCGCCGACCACCGTCGCACCGGCCACCTGGCACTCGTCGCGCAGCCCGTCCATCAGCTCGGTGGCCCAGGTGGTGGGCAGATCGGCGGGGGCGACCAGCCCGAGCAGGATCGCGGTCGGCACGGCACCCATCGCGGCCACGTCGGCGAGGTTCTGCGCGGCGGCCTTGCGGCCCACGTCGTAGGCGGTGGACCAGTCCCGGCGGAAGTGCCGGTTCTCGATCAGCACGTCCGTGGTGGCCACCACCCGGCCGTCCGGCGCCTTCACCACCGCGGCGTCGTCACCGGGACCGAGGTCGACGGCGTCGGTGAGCGGTACCCGGGCGGTCAGCTCCCTGATGAGGCCGAACTCGCCAAGCTCGCCCACGGTCCCCTGCATCTGCGTCCTCTCGCGTTCCAGCCGGAAGCTTGTCGCCGTACGGCACAAGCGGCCCCCGCGCGCAGCGTACGCCCTTCCAGAGCGCCGAGGTCTCCCCTCCTCGGCCCGCTGCGGGGTAGCGTGGTGATCAGACTGCCGGTGAGCCCGTTCCCACCCTCGCGCCTGACCGGGCGATCACGGCGGCGATCCCCGTAACCAGCCGCCGGGAGGTCCCCGTGGTACAGGCATACATCCTGATCCAGACCGAGGTCGGCAAGGCCACTCCCGTGGCCGCGGCCATCTCCGAAATCCCAGGTGTCATCCAGGCCGAGGACGTGACCGGTCCCTACGACGTGATCGTGCGGGCCGAGTCCGAGACCGTCGACGACCTCGGCCGGCTCGTCGTCGCCAAGATCCAGAAGGTCGAGGGCATCACCCGGACCCTCACCTGTCCGGTGGTGCATCTGTAGGCCCGGCTACCATCGGCGGGTGGCCAGAGAACTCCGTGTCCCCCGCGTCCTGGCGGCACTGCCGGCCCCCGTCCGGTGGCTGGCGGTGCCCGTCGCGCTGACCTGCACCGTGGTGGTGCTGCTCGGCAGTTGGAGCGCGCCCGAGAAGATCGAGGCGCCGACGCCGACCAGCCGCCAGGCCGAGTACTGCCGCGCGCTGGCCGCCGCGCTGCCGTCGACCCTGCTCGGCCACCAGCGCCGGGACCCGTCCCCCGCCTCACCGTTCGTCGCGGCCTGGGACACCAGCCCGCGCACCGTGCTGCGCTGCGGCGTGCCGCACCCCGAGGGGCTCACCGGCGACCGCCAGGCCGAGATGTCCCCCACGGTCAACGACGTCACCTGGTGGCCGGAGCAGCTGAACGACGGCGGCTACCGGTTCACCGCCACCCAGCGCGCCGCCTTCGTCGAGGTGACCGTCCCCGGCGGGGTCACCGCCAACCCGCTGGACGCGGCCGCCGCCCTCTCCGACGTGGTGAAGGCCAACATCCCGTAGCGACACGGTAGGTGCGAGGGCGGGCCGGGAGCTTCCCGGCCCGCCCTCGTCCGTCGTCCGTCGCCGGTCCGGACCGGCTACCGCAGGCCGGTCGAACGGCGCAGCGCCGCCTGGAGCAGCCGGTCGACCAGCTCCGGGTACGTCAGCCCGCTGGCCTCCCACATCTTCGGGTAGGCCGAGATCGGGGTGAAGCCGGGCATGGTGTTGATCTCGTTGATCATCCAGCTGCCGTCGTCCAGCAGGAAGAAGTCCACCCGGGCCAGGCCCTCGCAGCCGAGCGCCTCGAAGGCCTCGACCGCCTGGCGCCGGATCTCGGCGGTCTCCGGCTCCGGGAGCCCGGCCGGGATCCGCACCTCGGAGGAGTCGATGTACTTGGCGTCGAAGTCGTAGAACTCGTAGCCGCCGCCGACCAGGATCTCGGCCGGCACGCTCGCCCGCGGCCCGTCCTCGAACTCCAGCACCGCGCACTCGATCTCGCGGCCGGAGACACCCGCCTCGATGATCAGCTTGGGGTCGTGCCGACGGGCCTCCTCGATCGCCGCGTCGAGGTCGGCGAGGTCCTTGACCTTGGTGATGCCCATGCTGGAACCGGCCCGGCAGGGCTTCACGAACAGCGGCAGGCCCAGCTCGGCGGCCCGCTCGCGGACGGCGGCGCGGCCCGCCTCGCTCTCCCACTCGCGCGGACGGACGACGGTGTACCGGCCGACGCCCAGGCCGTGCGAGGCCAGGACGCGCTTGGTGAACTCCTTGTCCATGCCGACCGCGCTGGCGAGCACGCCGTTGCCGACGTAGGGCACGCCGGAGAGCTCCAGCAGGCCCTGCAGGGTGCCGTCCTCCCCCCAGGGGCCGTGCAGCAGCGGGAAGACCACGTCGACCTCGCCGAGCACCTTGGGAGCGGAGCCCGGCTCGCTCCAGACCACCTCGCGGCTGCCCGGGTCGAGCGGCAGCGCGACCCGGCCGTCGAGGGCCTCGGCCACGTGGGCGACGTCCGGCAGACGGCCGTCGGTGATCGCCATCCGGGCCGGTTCGTCGCTGACCAGCGCCCAGCGGCCCTCGTGGGTGATGCCGATCGGCAGCACGTCGTACTTCTCGCGGTCGATCGCCCTGAGCACGCTGCCCGCGGTGGAGACCGAGATGGCGTGCTCGGAGCTGCGGCCGCCGAAGACGATCGCTACGCGCGGCTTCGCGGACGGATTCGGGGAGGTCTGTTCGATGCTCATATCGGGTTTGAGACTACCGTGCGAAAGGTTTCCGGAAAGTGCGCCGCCCCGGAATCCCCGGCGCCCGGGCGCCGGGGACGGGGGTGGGGACGGACGGCGGGAACAGGCCGCGGGGACGGGCCGTCAGTGCCGTTCCGGCTTGGCCGACCGCGCCATCAGCGCGGCCAGCGCCTCCTGGGTGGGCCGCCCGTTGTGCACCACGTCCACCACGGCCTCGACGATCGGCATGTCGACGCCGTTGCGCCGGGCCAGGTCGAGCACCGACTCGCAGGACTTCACGCCCTCCGCGGTCTGCCGGGTGGCGGCGATGGTCTCCGCCAGCGACATGCCCCGGCCGAGGTTGGTGCCGAAGGTGTGGTTGCGCGACAGCGGCGAGGAGCAGGTCGCCACCAGGTCGCCCATCCCGGCGAGCCCGGCGAAGGTGTACGGGTCGGCGCCGAGCGCCAGCCCCAGCCGGGTGGTCTCGGCCAGCCCGCGGGTGATCAGCGTCGCCTTGGTGTTGTCGCCGAGCCCCATGCCGTCGGCCATGCCGACCGCCAGGCCGATCACGTTCTTCACCGCGCCGCCCAGCTCGCAGCCGATCACGTCGCTGTTGGTGTACGGGCGGAAGTACGGGGTGTGGCAGGCCGCCTGGAGGCGCTTGGCGACCGACTCGTCGGTGCAGGCCACCACGCTCGCGGCGGGCTGCCGGTTGGCGATCTCCCGCGCCAGGTTGGGGCCGCTGACGACCGCGACCCGCTCCGGGCCGACCCCGGCGACCTCGGCGATCACCTCGCTCATCCGCTTCGCCGTGCCCAGCTCGATGCCCTTCATCAGGCTGACCAGCACGGTCCGCGGGCCGAGCAGCGGCGCCCAGGCGGCCAGGTTCTCGCGCAGCGTCTGCGAGGGCACCGCGAGCACCGCGAACTCCGCGCCGGCCAGCGCCTCGGCGGCGTCGGTGGTGGCCCGGATCGACGCCGGCAGCTCGACCTGCGGCAGGTAGTCCGGGTTCACCCGGGTGGTGTTGATGGCGTCCACCAGCTCCTGGCGGCGCCCCCAGAGCACCACCTCGCTGCCGGCGTCGGCCAGCACCATCGCGAACGCGGTCCCCCAGGAACCCGTCCCGAACACGGCACATCGGGTCACTTGCCGGCCTCCTCGGTTCCGTTCGTGCGCGTGCCCGCGGCCCGTTGCCGCTCGGCCGCCGCGGCGGTGGCCCGGCTCCGGGCGGCCGCGCGCATGTCGTACCGCTCGGCCGGCGGCTCCTCGCCGCGGATGTCGGCCAGCACGGCGGTGATCGCCGCCATGATGTCCTCGGTGGCGTCCCTGAGCACCTGGGCGGTCAGCTCCTGGCCCTGGTACTTGCTCAGGTCCACCGCGGGCCCGGCCGCCACCGTCACCCTGTGGCGCGGGAACAGGTTGAACCTGCCCCGCCCGGAACCGCCTCTGCCGTACGGCGGGATGATCTCGTGCGCGCCCCAGTGCGCCACCGGGATGACCGGCGCGCCGGTCATCAGCGCGACGCGGGCCACCCCGCTCTTGCCGGTCATCGGCCACAGGTCCGGATCCCGGGTGAGCGTGCCCTCCGGGTAGAACTGCACACACTGGCCGTTGTTGACCGCGTCGATCGCCGCCCGGAACGCGGCCGCGGCGTCGGTGGACTCGCGGAACACCGGGATCTGGCCGGTCTTGCGCAGCATGAACCCGATGAACGGCACCGAGAACAGCGAGGACTTCCCCAGGATGCGCGGCGGGCGCCCGCTGTTGTACTGCCAGTGCGCGTACACCACCGGGTCGATGATCGAGTTGTGGTTGACCGCGGCGATGAAGCCGCCCTTCTCCGGAAGGTGCTCCCAGCCCCGCCAGTCGGGCTTCACCAGGGCGGTCGTCACCGGCTTCACCAGCACGGCCGCGAAGCGGTACCAGATGCCGTAATCGGCGTTGCCGAAGCCGGCGTACGAGCGGCGGGCCACCCCAGGTCCTCCTCATCCGGTGCGGCACCCGGGGTGCCGCAGTCATAACCTTCCGGTGCCGCGCACCGGCGACCCGCTGCCCGGAACCCGGGCGCGGAACAGTCTCGCCCGACCGCTCACCGCCTGTCGAGCAACCCCGCCAGCACATCCGGCAGGCGTGATCAAACGCACGTCCGCACAGCTGGGACGGCCTGGCGAGAGCTCCTGGACCGGCGTCACAATGACGCCGATGACCCAGGACACCGTACGCCCCAGCGGGCCCGTCGCGCCCCCCGCACCCACCGGCGGCTGGTCGCTGGTGCTGCCGCTCAAGCCGCTCGCGCTGGCCAAGACCCGGCTGGCCCCGTTCGCCGGGCCGCACCGGGCGGACCTGGCACTCTCCTTCGCCCTCGACACCGTCGCCGCCGCCCTGGCGACCTCCGGGGTGTCCCGTGTACTGGTGGTCACCCGGGACCGGGACGCCGGCGCCCGGCTGGCCGCGCTGGGCGCCGTCGTCGTCGACGACGAGCCCGGCGGCGGCCTCAACCAGGCGTTGACGCACGGTGCGTCGGCCGCGCTGGCCCTCGCCCCGCACGCGCCGCTGGCGGCGCTCTCCGCCGACCTGCCGGCCCTGCGCCCGGCCGAACTGGCCCGGGTCCTGCGCGCCGTCCCGCCGACCGGGCGCGCCTTCCTGGCCGACAGCCCCGGGCTGGGCACCACGCTGCTCGCCTGCGCCCCCGGCAGCCCGCTCTCCCCCGCCTTCGGCGACGGCTCCCGGGCCCGGCACGCGGCCGGCGGCGCCCGCGAACTGCGGCTCGCGGGCGTGGAGTCGGTCCGTCGGGACGTCGACACCGGCGCCGACCTCACCGAGGCCCTCGCCCTCGGTGTCGGGCCGCACACCGGCGCCCTCGCGGTGCGGCTCGGACGCCCCTGAGCGGCGCCCCCGGACCGCGTTCCCGGCCCCGGGCCGGGCTCCGGACGCCGCCCCGGCCTGTCGGTACCGCTCGCTATGCTGCTTCCATGCAGGCCACCGCGTTCACCTTCGACCCCGCCACCCGGGCCGGCTCCGTGCTGCTCGACGACGGGACCCCGGTGCCGTTCGACGCGGCCGCCTTCGACGCCGGCGGCCTCCGGCTGCTGCGCCCCGGCCAGCGGGTGCGCATCCGCACCGAGGGCTCCGGCGAGGCCCGCCGGGTGGTCTTCCTCACCCTGCAGACCTTTCCGGACCCGGCCGCCGGCTGACGCCTCCCTCTTTTTCCGCTGGTTCCCGTCCGTTCCCGCCCGCGCGCCGGTCACTGCGCGCCATCGGATGCTGACTGAGGGCCCGGAAAACGGAAGAGCCGTGGCGGCCCGTCCACCCGGAATTCCGGGAGGGGGTACGCCACGGCTCTCGAAGGCCGTCCCGCGACTACTTCGCGCTGGTCTTGCGCGCGGTGGTCTTGCGGGTGGTGGTCTTCTTCGCCGGAGCCGTCTTCTTGGCCGTGGCGGTCGCCTTCTTGGCGGTGGCCGTGGTCTTCTTCGCGGCGGCGGTGGTGACCGTCTTCTTGGCAGCGGCCGTCTTCTTGGTCGCGGCGGCGGAGGTCTTCTTGGCGGCGGCCGTGGTGGCCGTCTTCTTGGCGGGAGTCGCCTTGGTGGCGGTCGCCTTCGTGGCGGTCGCCTTCTTGGCGGCGGCCGTGGTCTTCTTGGCGGCGGCCGTGGTGGCCGTCTTCTTGGCGGCGGCCTTCTTGGTCGCGGCCGGAGCGGCGGCAGCGGCAGCGGCCCGCTTGGTGGCGGCGCGCTTGGCGGCCGGCGTCGCGGCGACACCGCTCTTGCCCGGGGTGAGGGAGCCCTTGGGCGCCTTCTTCACCGAGGGGCCTTCCTTCGGCAGCTTCTTGGCGCCGCTGACCAGGTCCTTGAAGCCCTGGCCCGGACGGAAGCGGGGCACCGAGGTCTTCTTGACCTTGACCTTCTCACCGGTCTGCGGGTTGCGGGCGAAGCGCGCGGAGCGCTCCACCTTCTCAAAGGTGCCGAAACCGGTGACCGACACCCGGTCACCCGCCACAACGGCACGCACCATGGTGTCGAGCACTGCGTCGACGGCCTCTGCGGCAGCCTTGCGACCGCCCAGCTGCTCGGCCACCGCTTCGACAAGCTGAGCCTTGTTCACGTCTTCCCCTTCGGAAACGGGCGCCGGATGATTCCATCCGTTCATTTCGCACGTTAGGTATGTATCTGCGGACTTTCAATTACCAAACGCGCGAATCACCCTAGTGTCGCAATGGATTTGCGCGTCGGCGACCTCAGTCGACGGGCGGGCGCCCCTCGTCGAGGTCCTGCACAAAGCGACTCAACCGCCTTGCCGCCCCCGGAAGATCGCGCTTGGCGGTCTCGGTGACGATGAGGAGTTGACGGGTGAGAGCGGTCTTTGCATCGGCAGACACGTTCAGCGCATGCACGCGGGCGTGAGCTTGCTTCAACCGCTCGGCCACAAGCGCGTAGAGCGCTGCGACTTCCGGGTCGTCCGGCCCCTCAGCAGGTGAGGCGGCGGCGTCCGGCCGATCGTCAATTCGGCGTTCGGATCCCCGGCCCGTGGACTCCGGTGACGCGGGTTCGCCGCCCGCGTACGGAGGTTCATGGTGCCGGTGCATGTACTGATTGTGCCATCTACCCGCAGTTGTACTTGCGCGGGGCCCTCTGCGGCAATCCCAAATCGGCAATCGGGGGGCTGCTGCGGACCCGAACTCCTCGCTCGGAACGGCGGATGGCCCGCCCCCCCGAGGGGGGACGGGCCATCCGGCGGATCGTCAGAATGCTTGTTCTCAGCGGACTCTCAGGCAACCGGCAGAGTACGCGGCTTGAACGACGGCCGGGTCGCCTCGAAGGCCGCGATGTCGGCCTCGTTCTGCAGTGTGATGCTGATGTCATCCAGGCCGTTCAGCAGCCGCCAACGGACATTGTCGTCCAGCTCGAACGAGGCCGTGACGCCTTCGGCGCGCACCTCGCGGGCCTCCAGGTCGACGGTGATCTCGGCGGTCGGGTCGGCCTCGGTGAGCGCCCACAGCCGCTCCACCGTCTCCTGCGGCAGGACGACCGTGAGCAGGCCGTTCTTCAGCGAGTTACCGCGGAAGATATCGGCGAAGCGGGACGAGATCACGGCGTGGAAACCGTAGTTCTGCAGTGCCCAGACGGCGTGTTCACGGGACGATCCGGTGCCGAACTCGGGGCCGGCCACCAGCACCGTGGCGCCCTGGCGCTCGGGCCGGTTGAGGATGAACGACTCGTCCTTGCGCCAGGCCTCGAACAGCCCGTCCTCAAAACCGGAACGGGTGACCTTCTTCAGCCAGTGCGCCGGGATGATCTGGTCGGTGTCGACATTGCTGCGGCGCAGCGGCACGGCCGAACCGGTGTGGGTGGTGAACTTCTCCATGCTGCTCAGGCCTCCACAGCGACGTCGGCGGTCAGATCGGCGGGTGCGGCCAGTCGGCCGAGCACCGCGGTCGCGGCGGCGACCTGCGGCGAGACCAGGTGGGTCCGGCCGCCCTTGCCCTGCCGGCCCTCGAAGTTGCGGTTCGAGGTGGAGGCGCAGCGCTCGCCGGGGGCCAGTTGGTCGGGGTTCATGCCCAGGCACATCGAGCAGCCCGCGTGGCGCCATTCGGCACCGGCCGCGGTGAACACCTTGTCCAGGCCCTCCTCGACGGCCTGCAGGGCGACCCGCACCGAGCCGGGGACGACCAGCATCCGCACGCCGTCGGCGATCCGGCGGCCCTCCACGATGGCCGCGGCGGCCCGCAGGTCCTCGATCCGGCCGTTGGTGCAGGAGCCGACGAAGACGGCGTCGACCTTGACCTCGCGCAGCGGGGTGCCGGCCTCCAGGCCCATGTACGCCAGGGCGTTCTCGGCGGCGGTCCGCTCCTGCGGGTCGGCGAAGGACGCCGGGTCGGGCACGGCGGAGCCGAGCGGCGCGCCCTGGCCCGGGTTGGTGCCCCAGGTGACGAACGGGGTCAGCTCGGTGGCGTCGATGAAGATCTCGTGGTCGAAGACCGCGTCCTCGTCGGTGGCCAGGGTCTTCCAGTACGCGACCGCGGCGTCCCAGTCCTCGCCCTTGGGCGCGTGCGGACGGCCTTCCAGGTAGTCGAAGGTGGTCTGGTCGGGGGCGATCATGCCGGCCCGGGCGCCCGCCTCGATGGACATGTTGCAGATGGTCATGCGGGCCTCCATGGAGAGGCCGCGGATGGCCGAGCCGCGGTATTCCAGGACGTAGCCCTGACCGCCGCCGGTGCCGATCCTGGTGATGATCGCCAGGATCAGGTCCTTGGCGGTGACGCCCTCGGGCAGTTCGCCCTCGACCGTGATCGCCATGGTCCTGAACGGCGCCAGCGGGAGGGTCTGGGTGGCCAGCACGTGCTCGACCTGGCTGGTGCCGATGCCGAACGCCAGGGCGCCGAACGCACCGTGGGTGGAGGTGTGAGAGTCCCCACAGACGACGGTGGTGCCGGGCTGGGTCAGGCCGAGCTGCGGGCCGACCACGTGGACGACGCCCTGCTCGATGTCGCCCAGCGAGTGGATCCGCACCCCGAACTCGGCGGCGTTGCGGCGCAGCGTCTCCAGCTGTACCCGGGAGACCGGGTCGGCGATCGGCTTGTCGATGTCCAGGGTCGGGGTGTTGTGGTCCTCGGTGGCGATCGTGAGATCGGTGCGGCGGACCGTGCGTCCGGCCAGCCGGAGGCCGTCGAAGGCCTGCGGGCTGGTCACCTCGTGCAGCAGGTGCAGGTCGATGTAGAGCAGGTCGGGCTCGCCCTCCGCGCGCCGCACGACGTGGTCGTCCCAGACCTTCTCTGCGAGTGTCCGTCCCATCGGGTTCCCTCCAGCCGGCCGCGTTGCCGGCCTTCTCGTGTCGTCGAGGTCAGTGCTTTCGCCGCCCTGTGAGGCTTGCGCCGCGCGACCTGCACGCCGGATCGGTGTCCACCATGCGGACGCTCTGTCGAGGCCGCATCCTGGACGTCTCCCGGGCTGCTCTCTCCAGAGTGGCGCTTTTCCCGGAAGATTGAACTTGCGTCTCGCGGAATGAGACTGCAGTCTTAGGGCATGGACAACTCTAGCGGCGTCGGCGTTCTCGACAAGGCCGCTCTGGTGCTGAGCGCACTGGAGTCGGGCCCCGCCACGTTGGCGGGGCTGGTCGCCGCCACCGGTCTGGCGCGGCCCACGGCCCACAGACTCGCCGTCGCACTCGAACACCACCGTCTGGTCACCAGGGACATGCAGGGGCGGTTCATCCTCGGCCCCCGTCTCTCCGAACTCTCCGCCGCGGCGGGCGAGGACCGGCTGCTCGCCACCGCGGGCCCGGTCCTGACCCACCTGCGCGACGTCACCGGCGAGAGCGCACAGCTCTACCGCCGGCAGGGCGAGATGCGGATCTGCGTAGCCGCCGCCGAGCGGCTCTCCGGTCTGCGGGACACCGTCCCGGTCGGCAGCACCCTGCCGATGAAGGCCGGCTCGGCCGCCCAGGTCCTGCTGGCCTGGGAGGAGCCCGAGCGGCTCCACCGCGGCCTCCAGGGCGCCCGCTTCACCGCCACCGCGCTGAGCGGCGTCCGGCGCCGCGGCTGGGCCCAGTCCATCGGCGAGCGCGAGCCGGGCGTGGCGTCCGTCTCCGCGCCCGTCCGCGGCCCCTCCAACCGCGTGGTGGCCGCCGTCTCCGTCTCCGGCCCGATCGAGCGCCTGACCCGCCACCCGGGCCGGCTGCACGCCCAGGCCATCATCGAGGCCGCCAACCGCCTCACCGAGGCACTCCGCCGCGGCTGAGCGGCACCGGCGGACAACGGAAAGGGCCCGCACCGGAAACTCCGGTACGGGCCCTTTTCCGCTGCGCCCGGGAAAGTCACCCGGGGTCGGGGCGCCCCGGGAAAGCCACCGGGGAAGGCCGCTCCGGAAAACGCAAAAGCCCCGGATCTCCGGGGCTTTTATTTCTGGCTGGGGTACCAGGACTCGAACCTAGACTAAATGAACCAGAATCACTCGTGCTGCCAATTACACCATACCCCAACAAAGCATTCAGCCGATGGGCGAGCCCACCGGCCTTCCTGCTCTGGTACCCCCGACCGGATTCGAACCGGCGCTACTGCCGTGAGAGGGCAGCGTGCTAGGCCGCTACACAACGGGGGCTTTCTTGGCGATCCCTTGCGGGATCAGTACCCCCGACCGGATTCGAACCGGCGCTACTGCCGTGAGAGGGCAGCGTGCTAGGCCGCTACACAACGGGGGCTTTCTTGGCGATCCCTTGCGGGATCAGTACCCCCGACCGGATTCGAACCGGCGCTACTGCCGTGAGAGGGCAGCGTGCTAGGCCGCTACACAACGGGGGCTTGTACTGCTTCGGTACTGCTGGGCACTGCGGTTACTGCAAGGGTACTGCGCTGGGGTACCAGGACTCGAACCTAGACTAAATGAACCAGAATCACTCGTGCTGCCAATTACACCATACCCCACCGGAGTTCAACCCCCTGACGGGGTCTTGCTCGGCGCTGCTCCGCCTGCTTGGTCCTGACGAGGTTTCTGGTCCCTCGCCGTTCCCTCCCGGGCGGCGCAGAAAGAACATTACCCGATGCCGGGCGCGGCTCCAAAATCGATAACCGCAGGCCGGGCCGGGAACGCCGCGGGCCCGGCCTGAAGCCGGGCCCGCGACCTGCTCGGAGGCTGCCTCAGGCGGCCGGAACGGCCGCCAGGGCGGCGGTCAGCCGACGCAGCGTCTCGGGGCGCCCGAGCAGCTCCATCGACTCGAACAGCGGCGGGGAGACCCGCCGGCCCGTGACGGCCACCCGCAGCGGCGTGAAGGCGAACTTGGGCTTGATGCCCAGCCCCTCCACCAGCGCCTCGCGCAGCGCCGCCTGGATCGGCTCCGGGGAGAAGTCCTCCAGCGCCTCCAGTGCCTTGATGCTGGCCTCCAGCACCGGGCGGGCGTCCGCGGTGAGCACCTTGGCCGCGTCGTCCGGGTCGAGCGTGAAGTCGGCCGGGTCGACGAAGAGGAAGCCCGCCATGTTGACGATCTCGCTCAGCACGACCATCCGCTCCTGGGTGAGCGGTGCCACCTTGGCCAGCAGCTCCAGCTGCGCGGCGGTCGGCTCGGCCGGGAGCAGGCCGGGGGCCTGCAGGTACGGCACCAGCCGGCGGACGAAGTCCTCCGGGGCCAGCCGGCGCAGGTGCTCGGCGTTGACGTGCTCGCACTTCTTCAGGTCGAAGCGGGCCGGGTTGGCGTTGACGTCCGCGATGTCGAACGCCTCGACCAGCTGCTCCACGCTGAAGATGTCGTCGTCCGCGGAGAGCGACCAGCCCAGCAGGGACAGGTAGTTGAGCAGGCCCTCACGGATGAAGCCGCGCTCGCGGTACAGGTTGAGCGAGGCCTGCGGGTCCCGCTTGGAGAGCTTCTTGTTGCCCTCGCCCATCACGTACGGCAGGTGGCCGAAGCGCGGGGTGCTGCCGTCGCCGACACCGATCTCGGCGAGCGCCGCGTACAGCGCGATCTGGCGGGGGGTCGAGGAGAGCAGGTCCTCGCCGCGCAGCACATGGGTGATGTTCATCAGCGCGTCGTCCACCGGGTTGACCAGGGTGTAGAGCGGCGCGCCGTTGGCCCGGACGATCCCGTAGTCCGGCACGTTCTCCGGCTCGAAGGTGAGCGTGCCGCGCACCAGGTCGTCGAAGCTGATGGTGGTGTCGGGCATCCGGAAGCGCAGGATGGGCTCGCGCTTCTCCAGCTTGTAGACGGCGACCTGATCGTCCGTCAGGTCCCGGCAGTGGCCGTCGTAGCCGGAGGGCCGGCCGGCCGCGCGGGCGGCCTCGCGGCGGGCGTCCAGCTCCTCGGTGCTGCAGTAGCAGTAGTAGGCGTGGCCGGCCTCGTGCAGGCGGCGGGCGACGTCGGCGTAGATGTCCATCCGCTGCGACTGCCGGTACGGCTCGTGCGGGCCGCCGGTCCCCGGGCCCTCGTCCCAGTCGAAGCCGAGCCACCGCATGGCGTCGAGCAGCTGGTTGTACGACTCCTCGGAGTCGCGGGCGGAGTCGGTGTCCTCGATCCGGAAGACCAGCGTGCCGCCGTTGTGGCGGGCGAAGGCCCAGTTGAAGAGGGCGGTACGGACCAGGCCCACGTGCGGGTTCCCGGTCGGGGACGGACAGAAACGGACCCGGACGGTGGGGTCGGTGTTAGCCACGCTTGATCACCTTGTTGGTGAGAGTGCCGATGCCTTCGATGGAGACGGCGACCTGGTCGCCGACGTTGAGGGGGCCCACCCCAGCGGGTGTACCGGTGAGGATGACGTCGCCGGGCAGCAGCGTCATGGCCTCGGAGATGTGGACGATCAGCTCGGCGACCGAGCGGACCATCAGGGAGGTGCGGCCGGTCTGCCGCGGCTCGCCGTTGACCGTGCAGGTGATGGCGAGGTCGGCCGGGTCGAGGTCGGTCTCGATCCACGGGCCGAGCGGGCAGGCGGTGTCGAAGCCCTTGGCGCGGGCCCACTGGCCCTCGCGCTGCTGGACGTCCCGCGCCGTGACGTCGTTGGCGCAGGTGTAGCCGAGGATCACCTCGGGCACCCGGTCCAGCGGGACCTCGCGGCACATCCGGCCGATCACCACGGCCAGTTCGGCCTCGTAGTGGACGTCCGAGGAGAACGGCGGGTAGGCGATCGACTCGGTCGGGCCGATCACCGAGGTGGACGGCTTGAAGAAGGTGAGCGGGACGTCCGGGACGTCGTTGCCGAGTTCGGCCGCGTGCGCCGCGTAGTTGCGGCCGACCGCGATGATCTTGTTGGGCAGCATCGGGCTGAGCAGCCGCACGTCCTGGAAGCGGTAGCTCTCGCCGGTCGGCTGGGGCTGCCCGAAGGGGTGGCCGGCCAGGGCGTGGACGACCAGTGACTCGGGCTGGGCGGGGTCGCCCTCGACCACGCCGAAGGAGACGCTGCCGGCGGCAGGGCTCCCCTCCCGGACGGAAAACCTGGCAATGCGCACGGCTGGGCTACCCCTCGCTTCGTCGGCCGCCCGGGGCGCGCCCGGGCGCTGGTGGGCGCCGCGCCCGTTGGGCCCGGCCCCGCTCAATCGTCGTCCAGGCTATCGCGTGAGCCCCCGGCTGACCGCTTTGCCCCTGTTCAGCGCGGTTGCGTCCGGCCCGCGCCGGGCCTGCCCGGGGACGCCGAAGGGCGCCTCGGCCGCACGGTGGGGTGCGGCCGAGGCGCCCTTCGGCGAAGCGGGTCCGGTCAGTCCTGCGGGACGGCGACCACCGGCGCGACCATCAGCGTGGTGCGGCGCGGGTTGGCCGTGCTGGCCGGCAGCTCGGTGGAGTAGACGACGACCTGCTCCGCCCGGCGGGCGCCGGGGATCTTGCTGAAGTCCTCGACCGAGGCCAGCGTGGTCCGGCGCGGGTTCGCCGTGGAGCGGCAGGACAGCGTGGACTTGGTGGCGGCCTTCTTCGCCTGGGACATCGCGTCAGCACCTCGGGGTCGCGGCCCGGCGCGTCCACGGGGAATCGGCGCCGGCCTGAGTGATTCGGGGGATTCTGGGCAGGCTGATCGGGGCCGTGCTCCGGATGCAGCCAGATTACGGATCTCTTTCCACAGCCACCGTGACCAAAGCTACACATTCACCTGTGATTTTGCTCACAAATTGAAGAGCAATTCTCTTATATCCGACATATCGCTGCATCAGATTTTGCCGACATACCGGAAATAACGGGCATTCGGGAAGCTCTGTGACTCTTGTTGATCTCGGGTCAGGTTGGCATGTATCCGGCGAGTGTCCGAAAAAGGCGGTATTCCGGTCCGGTTGGCACACAGTCAGTGAAGTCATGCGCGCGTTCGGTAGCGCCACGCGGGGTGCCCTGTCGGCCCTTGTTGGGATTCCGCCGCTGTGCTGGAATGCCACGGACCGTGGGTAGGGAGCAGTCCACCCCGGCGACCCGCTCTCCCGGACCGGCCGGGGTGCGGATGGAAACTCCACACCGTCCAGGCTGCGGCGACGCGGCGGGACGCCCGGTCCAGAGGTTGCGACGCCAGTGCAGGGACGTTTCAAAAGGGGTAGCGGCGCCGCGGGTGACCCGGAGTCGCGTGAGCCCACAGCAGGCCCCCAGCAGGCGGTAGCGCCCGGCGGCCCGGCCGAACCGGCCCTCGAGGCGCCCGGCCGGCCCGGCCCCGGTGGCCCCGACTCCGGCCACCCTGGCTCCGGTGGCCCCGACTCCGGCCGGCAGGAGGACGACGGGCAGCAGGACCGGAAGTCGACCCGGGACAAGCTCCGCAAGACCCTCACCCGCCGGCGCGCCAAGGGCATGAGCCGGCTGGCGCTGCGCAACTGGCGGATCCGTACCCGCCTGATCGCCCTGCTCGCCCTGCCCGTGCTCGTCGCCCTCGTCCTCGGTGGCCTGCGCATCCAGACCTCGCTCGAGGCCTCGCAGCAGCTCGCCCAGATGGCCAACCTCTCCGATCTGGCCAAGAAGGCGACCAACCTCGCCGACGCCCTGCAGAACGAGCGGGACATCAGCGCCGGGCCGATCACCCACGACCCGGCCGCCCCGCTCGACGACGACATCGTCGCCGCCCGCAAGAAGACCGACGATCTGAGCCGCACCTTCACCGCCTCCTCGGAGAAGTTCGAGAACCTGGAACTCTCCGGCGGCAAGGCGCTGCTCTTCCAGATCCGCAAGGACCTGAACTCGATCTCGGACGCGCGCAACACGCCGTACCAGAACAACCAGAACATCCAGTCGACGATCACGGCCTACGACGTGATCATCCGCGACCTGCTGTCGATCACCCAGGACATCGCGCTCGGCTCCAACAACAAGGACCTGGTCCGCGCCACCCGCGCCCTCCAGCAGTTCTCGCTGGCCAAGAACACCACCTCGCAGCAGCGCGCCCTGATCAGCGCCGCGCTCGCCAACCCGAAGGCCCCGAACCTCAGCCTGAGCGACGAGTCCTTCGGTATCCGCCTGCGCGCCTCCTACGACAACGCGCTCACCAGCTTCAACAACATCTACACCTCGCACGACCTGGACAACCTGCGCGGCCAGCTCAGCTACAACTCGGTGGTCGCCGACGCCGACCGCTACGCGCGCTCGATCCTCCAGCAGAGCGGTATCCAGCAGACCGACCCGGTCTCCTACAAGGACTGGTACGAGAAGGCCAGCGCCAAGATCACCGCCGAGCGGCGGATCGAGAGCAAGCTGATCGAGGACCTGGACGGCAAGGCCCAGGACCTCCAGTCCGCCGCCGACACCGAGGCCCTGATCATCGGTGCCGCCGTCGCCCTGGTGCTGCTCGTCGCCCTCGGTGGCGCCGGTCTGATCGCCCGCTCGATGGTGCGCTCGCTGACCAGGCTGCAGGCCGCGGCCGAGGACGTCGCCGAGCGGCGGCTGCCCGAGCTGGTCAAGACGCTCTCCGAGAGCGACCCGCACGACGTCGACGTCACCGTCGAGCCCGTCGGCGTCGACTCCGCCGACGAGATCGGCCACGTGGCGCACGCCTTCGACATGGTGCACAGCGAGGCCGTCCGCCTCGCCGCCGAGCAGGCCCTCCTGCGCGGCAACATCAACGCGATGTTCACCAACCTCTCGCGCCGCAGCCAGGGCCTCATCCAGCGCCAGCTGTCGCTCATCTCCGAGCTGGAGAGCCGCGAGGCCGACCCGGACCAGCTGGCCAACCTCTTCAAGCTGGACCACCTCGCGACCCGTATGCGCCGCAACGGCGAAAACCTCCTCGTCCTCGCCGGTGAGGACCCGGGCCGCCGCTGGACCCGCCCGGTCCCGCTGGTCGACGTGCTCCGCGCCGCCGCCTCCGAGGTGGAGCAGTACGAACGCATCGAGCTCGCCACGGTGCCGTCGGCCGAGGTCGCCGGCCGCGTCGTCAACGACCTCGTCCACCTGCTCGCCGAGCTGCTGGAGAACGCCACCTCGTTCTCCAGCCCGCAGACCCGGGTCCGGGTCACCGGCCACGCCCTGCCGGACGGCCGGGTGCTGGTCGAGATCCACGACACCGGCATCGGCCTGAGCCCCGACGACCTCGCCGACATCAACGAGCGGCTGGCCAGCCCGCCGACCGTGGACGTCTCGGTCTCCCGTCGCATGGGCCTGTTCGTGGTCGGCCGCCTGTCGCTGCGTCACGGCATCCGGATCCAGCTGCGCCCCAGCGACTCCGGCGGCACCACCGCGCTGGTCATGCTCCCGGTGGACGTCACCAACTCGGCCGACCGCCGCGGCGCCGGCCGGCCCGGCTCCGCGCAGGCCAAGCAGCAGCGCGGGGCCGCCCCGACGCCGCGTCAGCAGCGCCAGGTGCCCGGCAACCCCAACGGCGGCCCGAACGGCGGCCCGGCCGCGCTCGGCCAGGGCCCGGCGGGCGGTGCCCCGCAGGGCCGTCCGCAGCTCGGCCAGGGCGGCCCCGGCGGCCAGGCGGGCCCGGGTGCGCCGGGTGCGCCCGCCGGCCCGGGTGGCCGGCCCGGGCAGGGCGGCCGCAACGGTGGCGGTCTGCCGACCCGGCAGGCCGGCCAGTCGCTGCGCGAGGGCCAGCAGCCGCAGGGCAAGCAGCCGCAGGGCCAGCCGGCACCGAACCAGCAGGGCGGTCTGCCCCCGCAGGGCCCGGGCCGGCAGGGCCCGCCGCAGGGCGGCCCGGGCGGTCTGCCGCGCCGCGGCGGCCAGCAGCCCGGCCGGCCGCAGCCCGCTCAGGGCCGGCCCGCCGACGGCGGCCGCCCCGGCCAGGAGCGTCCGCGCGCCGAGTTCGACGGCGGGCCCGGTGCCCGGACCGCCGAGCAGCCGCAGCACGGCTGGGCCGACCAGCCGGGCCGTCCGGGTGGGCCCGGCGGGCCGCAGGGCCAGGGGGCCCGTCCGGGCAACCGCCCGCAGGACGGGCTGCCGCAGCGCCGCCAGCCGGGGCAGGCTCCGCAGGGACCGGGTGCCCCGGGCGGCCAGGCTCCGCAGGGGCCGCGCCGGCCGCAGCGTCCCGGCCCCGGCCCGGAGGCGCCGCAGCGCGCCCAGCAGCCGCAGCTCCCGCCGCAGCAGTTCCAGCCGCAGCCGCCGCAGCAGGCCCAGCCGCTGCCGTCGGCCGAGCCGTCGTCGATGGAGAGCACCGCGCAGTTCGCCCGGCCGCGCTTCGAGGCCAGCGAGATCGACCCGCGTGACCCGCTGGGCCTCGGCCTGGTCGAGCCGGTGCTGCCGAACGTGCCGACCCCGCCCCGTCCGGAGCCGGTCCGCCAGGAGCAGGCGCGGCCCGAGCCGGTCCGGCAGGAGCAGTTCCGCCAGGAGCCGATGGCGCTGCCGACCGGCCCGTCCGAGGGCGGTGCCCAGGGCGGTCTGCCGGACTTCGGGCAGGACGGGCAGTCGTGGGCCCGCGAGGACGGCCGGGCCCGCTCGTACCAGCCGCGCCGGCCCGGGACGACCGCGCCGGGCTTCCAGGAGCCGGCACCGGGTCAGCAGGCCCAGGCCCAGCAGGCTCCGGCCCAGCAGGCCCAGCAGGCCGAACAGGCTCAGCAGCCGCAGCCGGGCCAGCCGGCCGGTCCGGACGACGCCCCGTGGCGCCCGTCCGCGAACGACGAGCGCTGGCGCCGGGCCGAGCAGGTCCGCGAGCCCTCCACCAGTGGCGTCACCATGTCCGGCCTCCCCCGGCGGACCCCGCAGGCCAACCTGGTCTCCGGCACCGCCGAGGCGTCCCCGCTGACCGGTCCGCAGGTCTCCCGCGCCCCCGAGGAGGTGCGCGGCCGGCTGACCAACCTGCGGCGCGGCATCCAGCAGGGCCGCCGGGCCGGTGCGGAACAGGCCGGCCAGGGCAACCCGGCGGGCTTCAACCATGGTGTCCAGCAGCCCGGCTTCGACGGTTTCGGAGGCCGGGAAGACGGCAACGGCGCAGATCATCAGGAGCGTTGAGTTGAATCAGATGAGCCAGGCCGCACAGAACCTGAACTGGCTGATCACCAATTTCGTGGACAACACCCCCGGGGTGTCGCACACGGTGGTGGTCTCCGCGGACGGCCTCCTGCTGTGCATGTCCGAGGGATTCCCCCGCGACCGCGCCGACCAGCTCGCCGCCGTCGCCTCCGGCCTCACCTCCCTCACCTCCGGCGCCAGCCGGATCTTCGAGGGCGGCGAGGTCAACCAGACCGTCGTCGAGATGGAACGCGGATTCCTCTTCCTCATGGCGGTCAGCGACGGCTCCGCCCTCGCCGTACTCGCCTCCCCCGACTCCGACATCGGCCTCGTCGGATACGAAATGGCCCTGCTCGTCGACCGGGCCGGCGCCGTCCTCACCCCCGCACTCCGCGCAGAGCTTCAGGGCAGTCTTTTGCACTGAGCGGACATCCCCCCGTCCCACCTCCCCGCCGGGTCTGACCCGACCAGGCCCGGCGTCTCACCCTCAGCTACCCTCAGGCAGCTGATTTCGCCTCGGCTGGCACCGCCCCAGCTGGAACCGGCTGCCCAAGGCTGCAGCACAAGGAGGACCCATGACCCCGCCTTCGACACCCGCCGGCTCGTACGGCAGTGGGTACGGCAGCGGCTACGGCGGGCAGCAGTCCGACGGCTACGAGCAGCAGCCGCTGGTCCGCCCGTACGCGATGACCGGAGGCCGTACCAGGCCCCGGTACCAGCTCGCCATCGAGGCGCTGATCTCGACCACCGCCTCGGCCGACCGGACCGGCGGCCTGCTGCCGGAGCACACCCGGATCGTCAGCCTCTGCCGTGAGGTCAAGTCCATCGCGGAGATCTCCGCACTGGCCGGCGTGCCACTCGGTGTGGCCCGCATCCTCGTGGCCGACCTGGCCGAGGCCGGCCTCGTCGCCATCCACCAGCCCGCCGCCGCGGGCGAGTCGGGCGGAACGCCCGATGTCACGCTGCTCGAAAGGGTCCTCAGTGGACTTCGCAAGCTCTAACGCGGCCGCCCCCACCCGCGCCACCACCTCCGCGAAGATCGTCGTCGCCG
>NZ_JBIVMI010000032.1:0-101191 GCF_044753005.1 Kitasatospora sp. NPDC088548 | reverse complement strand
CCCACCCGCCACAGGCCACCCAGCCCGCCACAGGCCACCCACACCACCAACCAGCCCGCCGCCAGGCCACCCGGCCCGCCACAGGCCCGAAGGGGCCTCCCCGCCGTCGTTGCCTCCGAAATGAATCCGGCGGGGGCGGGGTCCGGAGGAGCCCCCGCCGGCGCTCCGCGCGCCGAAGGCCGTCGCGCGGTTCCGGGAGTAACGTCCTGGGAAGTGGCAGAGGCGGTGCGCGGTACCGCCGGATCGAGCGGAGCTCGATCCGGCGGCAGTGGGTGAACCCGCCGGGTGAGGCCGACCCCGGTATCAGATTGTGCGCAGACTCGGCGTTTCTGCTGGTCAGAGCGATTCGGGGTCTCGATTTGTGTCTGGAGAGGCTTACGTTACTGGTGAGTAATGCACCTTTTCCACAGACAGATCGACTTCGGAGTGTCAGGTAGCGCGACAGTTGATCATGCGATAGTGTCGCGGTAGCTGACAAATATGTCGCGGTACCTGACACTTGGTGGGCTCGGAGGGCTTCGGAGTGACAGCCGATTCGGTGTCCTCGGGAACGCCTCCGCCACCGCGTGAGTGTCGTACTGGGCCCGACACTGAGGGCTGAAAGTGCCGGATACCGCGACACATCTGTCAGCTACCGCGACATTTAGACTCCTCGCGTTACTGTCAGCACGTCCCGCCGTCGATCAGGAGGTCCACCGAGCATGGGCAGGCAATCCGAGGCGGGTCGTGGGAACCGCAAGCTCCAGGCGGTGCCGGACCTACCGGAGGAAGCACCTGCTGCTCCGAGTCGGCGGCGAGTCTTCCGCGGCCAGCGCACCAAGGCGGTCGCCAAGCTCGAACAGAGCCCGAGCCTCGACGACGTCGCCCGCGCGCACCCGGGGCGCAGCCTCACGCTCGGCAAGGAGCGGAAGGCCCTCCAGTTCTACGGAACTCCCGAGGAGCCGAACGCCTTCGCGATGGACTCGCTCGAGTTCCTCTTCGTCGTGGCGCAGTACTACCGCGGCAACACACCCCTGCGGTTGATCATGATCCTGATCGCGAACCAGAAGGCCGGTGGTCCGATCGAGCTGACTCAGGAGCGGATGGCGGAGATCCTGGACGTGCACCGCACGGAGGTGAACGAGAAGCTCGCGGAGCTGATGGAGCTCGGCATCGTGATGATGCTGGCGCGTGGTAGGTACCGGATCAACCCGGTCTACAGCTGGCGCGGCGCTCAGCTCACCCGCAACCCGGACGGCAGTACGGAGTACACCGAGGTCGACCAGGGCGATGTGCTTCGGGAGATCTGGGACAGCGGCCTACCCGATCAGGTGAAGTACCCCTCCCTCGAGTCCCTCAAGGCCGCGATCAAGCGCGACAAGGATGCCCGAGCCGCGAGGCGCCTCAAGCGCAAGGAAGAGCGCCAGGCAGCTGAGAATCGGGCGAAGGTCGGGCAGACTGAGACCCTGTTCGACGACATCGACGCGAACCAGGAGTGATGACCATGGCGGCGCAGGCAGTGCAGGCGGCGCAGGAGCCGGAAGCGCTCTTCACCCCGGTGAACCTCAACGGGCTGATCGCCGAACTCAACCTTCCGGTCCAGGCGTATCGCGTCCTTCTGATGCTGCAGGAGCACCAGGACGCTGGTGGGCAGATCGTCATCGCCCAGGAGCAGCTCGGGAAGCTGCTCGGCGTTAGCCGGTCGAGCGTGACCTCGGCCCTGGCCGCGCTGGACACGGCCTTCCTGGTCCACATGAAGTCGTACGGCGTCTACCAGCTCAACCCGATGATCGCGGGCTACCGCACCCCCGGTGACGCCTGGGACGCCATCGAGAACATGCCTGAGCACCGGCGCCTGGACGACGACGACTTCGTGAAGCTCTACCGCGAGCGCGTTGCGCAGCAGGAGGCCGCACGCGACAACAAGCGCCGGCGATCCATCCTTCGCGCAGTCGCTCTGCCCGCCTGAGTCTCCACGGCCACCTTTCCAAGATCGCCTTCCGCTGTCATGCGATGGGGGCTGGACCTGCTCAGCCAGGGTCCAGCCCCCCATCGTCGTTTGCCTTCTCGGGCCTGACAGTGTGGTACTCCGTACTACACAACTCCGTTGGTATGTCGTGGTATCTGACAAATATGTCGCGGTACCTCGCACTTGGGCGGACGGTGGCCGCTGACGCGGGTGGAGCTGCGGTTCGCTCGATCGTGTGCTGGGGCGGAGGGGGCCCAGGTCCTAGACTGTCGGGCGGCGGCTGACGGCCGCCGTGCCGGGGTGCCGCTCCCGGCCTTGTGCGGCACCGGGAAGGCAGAACCGCGCGCACGCGCACCCTGATCATCTTCAGCAGCACCACGTCCGCGGTCTCCTCCCCGACGTGCTGGCCGGGCAGTACGCGACAGGACTCCCATGACCACACGACCCTCTTCCTCGCCTGGCCGCCGTCAGCCGATCGGCCGGCTCGCCCAGGCCCGCGCGCTCGCCACCGGTGAACCGCACCAGCTCGCCCTGGCCGAGCTCGCCGCGCACGGCCCTGCGATCCCCGGCGCGCTCCACTCGGAGCAGGAGCTCTGGGAGGCGCGGGTGCTGGCCGCCCTCCTCGCCACCTACGGATCGCACCGGCCTGCCGCCACCGGCGGCCCCTTCGGCATCGGCCGCGTCACTCCGCGCCCCGGCGAGACCCTCGTCCATGTCGACCGGACCCAGCTCGACCGCTGGGCGCGGGCCCTGCTGCCCGTCCGGCGGGCCGACGGGGCGTTGACCGGGGTGGCCGGGCTGCGGTGGAGCGCCGGGGCGAAGGACGTCGTGCTCCATCCCGTCGGTGCCCCTGAGCGGCGGATCGTCCTGGCGAAGACGTTCGTCCGGGACTGGAAGCGGGCGGTGGCGGACGCGATCGACGTCGGCGACGTCCTCCTGGCCGGGGCCGCGGACTGCGCAGCCGCCCCGAAGCCCGGGGAGGAGGCGGCCGAACAGGCGCAGCGGCAGCGGGCGGTGCCGTGCGCGGGGGACCTGTCCGCGCTGCTGCGGCGCGTGGTGCTGCTGGAGCTGCTGGCCGGACTCCCTTTCCGCGACGGGGCGGTGGAGCTGGCGGTGGACTCCGGGCGGCTGGTCGACCTGTCCGGTGGCCGGGCCCGGCTCACCCTGCCGTGGGCCGTCCTCCACCTGGACCGTGGGCTGTGGCCCGTGCGGCCGGTGCGGGAGCGGGCCGGCGCGAGCAGCGCGGTGCTCCCGTTCCTGGCGAGCTATCCCCCGGCCCCCGGCGCGGGGCGGCCCCAGGCGGCGCCGGAGGGGCTGTGCGTGCTGGCCGGGATCGAGGCGACGGAGGTGGCGGTGCGGGCGGCCGGCTGGGCGCTGGAGGTCGCGGACGCCGAGCTTGCCGACCCGCGCACCGGCTACCTGGACGACGAGGGCGGCTGGAGCGCGAACCGCCGCCGGGCCGCCGAGGGCGGCTTCGGGGATGCCGGTCCGCTGGACCCGCCCGGGTGCACCCGGGCACTGGAAGGGTGCCCCGTCGACTTCGCCGAGCTGGGCCGGCTCGCCTTCCTGCCGGTGATCGACCACCCGGCGGCGAAGGACTTCCGCCCCGATCGGGAGGAGTTGGCCGAGGAGGGGCGGCAGATCCTGATCCGCCTGCTGGAGTGGGCCCTGGCCGCCGCCACCCACCAGGTCCCCACCCGCGGGCCCTGGGAGCAGGCCGATCCCGCCGAGGGCGCCGACCTGTCCGCGGGACCGGTGCCGCGGGCCCGCTGGAGCGCCGTCAAACCGCTGCCGGACAGCCCCGTCCCGCTGCAGCTGCGCGTCGACCAGCACGAGCGCGGCGGCTTCAAGTACGCCGTCCACCCCGGACCCGCAGGGGTACCGGCGTGGGTGCACCACGCAGTGCCGCCCCTGCGGTTCGGCTCCGCCGGCTCGCTGCCCGCCGCGATGGCCCTGGCCGAGCAGGCTGGGCGCGAGGTCGCCGCCGGCGCCCGGACCGTGCGCAGCTGCGACCGGCGGCTGCTCGTCCCCCGCCCCGTGCCGGCCGACGCCGACCCGCAGGTGGCCGAACTCGTCGCCGCCGCCGACCCCGAGGGGAGGGTGCTGGACCTGTACGAGCTCACCGCCGGGCTGCGGGCGCTGGCCGACCTCGAACGGGACGGCGACCCCTGGCTCTACCACCCGCCCGCCGGCGGGCACTGGCGCCGGGGCGAGCGGTGGCCCGAGGCGGGCACGGTGAGCGCGATGCTGGGCGACGACTGCGTCCTGGCCGCCACCCGGCCCGGTGAGGAGGCCAACACCGCGCCGGTCGACTTCCCCGCCTACCGCCGCCATCTGGCCGCCCACGCGATCGCCATCGACCCCTTCGCCGAGGTCTACCTCGCCGCGGCCGACGCCGTCCCTGGCCCGGCCCCGCTGAGCGAGCGCCACCGGGCCGGGGTCGCCGCCCTCCAGGCCGCCGACCTCACCAAGCTGGCCCGCCAGGACCCCCGGCCGCCCGCGCCCGGGGACGACACCGCCGAGATCGTCGTGATCACCGCGTTCGTGCGCAGCATGCCGGCCGACATCAGTGACATCGGGGAGTTCTTCGACCGCTGGTGCCCCCGGCACCAGGAGGGCGGCCACCGGTAGAGCTTCTGGGCCCGCCGGGCCCGACCGGGTCGAAGACGCTGAGCGGCTACCTCTTGCCGGCGGACGCCCGCCGGGCTCCGGCCACGTTCGCGGGGTGCTGTCAGTACGTGATGGCACCCTGCCCCCGTGCTGATACCCCTTGCCGCCGCCCGGACGACGGCCGCGTCCGTACTCACCGCCCCCGTACTGCGCTTCGCCGCCGACGGCCTCCACTCCGACTTCCTCCGCGACACCGGCCACCTGTACCTGGGCGCCACCGCGCTGCCCGGCGTCAAGCGCAGCGGGATCTGGCACGTCGACCAGGCGCTGCTCGACCGGGCGCTGCAGGACCTCGCGGCGGTGGCCGCCGCGCCGGGCCGGCTCGTCCCGCTGGGGCTGCCGTGGACGGACGTGAACCGGGACTCCCGCTTCGACGACGACTGGCGGCGGGCCGTCCAGGGCGAACTCGTCGACCGCGCCGCCCGGGCCACCCGCCGCCCGTCGGCCGCCGACCTCCTCGATGTCGGACTCGAACCCGCGGCGCAGCGCCGGGCGGTGAAGGAGCTCGGCCGCCTGCTCGGAGGTGTCCGGGAGCCCGACGGCCGTGACCCGCTGGTCGTGGCCGGCGTGGTGGTGATGGAGGTGGTGCGCCGCCGGACCGGGGCGTGGAGCATCCCCGAGCGGTGGGCGGAGGTGCTGGACCGGTGGCGTGCCGAGCACCTGGTGCTGCTGGCGCGGGCGCAGCGGTGCGCGGGGTGCGGCGCGGTGGAGGACCGTTCCCTGGAGACGGCGGCGGCCCGGGCGCGGCAGAACCTCGACTGGCGGACCTCCGGCGCGGACGGCTGGATCACCCAGTGCCCGGCCTGCGCGGGCGGCGAGCACCGCCTGTACGGCGGTTCGATGCGGGGTGTGCGCTACACCAGCGAGCGGCGGCGGGCGACGCGCGCCGACGGCTACCTCTGCGCGGTGTGCGGGCTGCGGCAGGCCGCCGTCTGGGACCACTGCCACGAGGTGGGCCACGATTTTCTTCGCGGTCCGGCCTGCGCGAGCTGCAACCAGGACGAACGCGCACAGAAGGGCATCTGGCGGGCCTTCTGGAGCCACGGGCCGGCGGTCCGGCACCTGCTGGAGTGCAACGGCTGCCGTACCACCGGCAGCCTTCCGCCCCGGCACCTGGCCGCGCTGGCCGCCGCCCGGCTCGGCGCCACCGCGCGGCACGGCCGGTGCACCGCCGAGCCCTCGGCCGTCCTTGAGCACCTGCCCAGCGGCGACTTCCTCGCCCGGCTGCACTGCACGGCCCACCCCGGCCGAGAGGTCCGCTGGGAGGAGACCGTGGACGGGGCGACGATCCTCGGGTGGGTCGCGGACCTGGCGGCCGAGCACTCCTGACCCCGGGCCGGGCCGATGCCGGCCCGCATGCGCCGATCGCCCGGCCACCGGGCGTGCCGCAGCCTGCGGCCGTCGCCGCGTCGGCGTCGAGTCCGCCGTCCTGCCCCGGCTCTCGGCCGCCGCGGGCACGGTGCTCCGCGGCACCTCGTATCCCGCTCTGCCGTGCGTGAGGATGCTTGCGGCGTGCAGGAGCCTCCGGCCGCTCCTCCAATCGGGTGACCGCGGGTGGTCTTCTGCTGCCCGACTCGTTGCACCCGGTGATCCCGATGTTCCGACCGGCGAGGTACGGCATGCCCTTGGAGCTGGTCCAGCCCTCGTTCAGGAGCGAGCTGCACGCCCGGTGGTCCGTGGTCTTCGACCTGCTCGAGATCCCCTGGGCCTACGAGCCGGCCGCCTTCACCGCCGCCGACGGCCGCACCTTCACCCCGGCCTTCTGGCTTCCCCGCCAGCGCCTGTGGCTGGACGCCGAGAGTGAAGCCGGCCTCCCCGACGGCTGGCTCGACCGGTGGTACCGGTTCGCCGAAGCCTGCTCCGAGATCGTCTACGCCGAGGATGACGGCGACCTGCGCCCGGCGGACTGGACCCCTCCGACCGAGGTCCCCGAGGAGTGGCACGGCACCGCTCTCCTTGCGCTCGGGCCCATCCCCTCGTACTCCTACAACCGCCCGGGCGACCTGTGGCACGCCCACCGCCACGGCGGCATGCTGCACGTCCACGACGACGACCCCCACCAGTGGGTGATCTGCCCCGCCTGCGCCCAGCCGAACGCCGCCGCCTTCGGCGACCCGGCCGAACTCCCCTGCGGCTGCCTCGACAGCGACGACGACAGCCACCACGCCGTCGACCACCGGCTCGGCGACGCCTACTTCGCCGCCGCCGAGGTCGAACCGCTCTACCCCACCGCCGCCGTCGCCCGCGCCGAGGGCTGGCCCGCCGGCCACCGTCTGTACCGCACCGCTCTGGCCGGCCGGAGCGGTGCCGCCCTGGCCGACCAGCGGTGCACCCGGACCTGCCGCTCCCTCACCCAGGTGCTGCGCGACGAAGCCCCCGCCGGCGCCTGGATCGAGGCCGGCCCCGGCGACACCCTCTGCGGCGGCTGCCCCGGCTTCGTGTGCGCGGCCTGCGGCGAACGCCCGGCCCCCGCCGACGGGGCGCAGTGCCGGGTCTGCGACCCGGTGGCCCTGCTGACGGACGACGGTGCCCGGCGCCGCCTCAACGACCTGGCCGCCCAGTTGGGCAAGTTGTTTCGCCAGCCGCTGCGGGTGATCCACCCGCAGATCAACCGGGCGATGGGCATCCGCCAGCGCGGGGAGGCCGCCCTGGAGGACCTGGTGGTCGGGATCAACGAGGCCGAGCGGTGGCTGGCCGATCCGTCGACCCTGGTGATTCCGGCCCCCGTGCTGCGCGAGGAGGAGATCGCCCGCCTGGACGTGAGGGAGGCCCGGGTCGAGATCGCCCTGCGGGTCGGCGTGCTGAGCAAGGCCGTCGGCGAGCCGATCCCGTTCGTCCAGGTCCGGATCAACGACGCGGCCGGCGCCCCGACCCGCGAGGACATGGACCAGGACCAGGCCCGCAACGCCCTCCGGCAGGTCCAGCAGTGGCTGAACAGCCCGGCCACCTACCACCGGCCCGTCGGCGAGCCGGTCCAGGAACCGCCCGCGGCCTGGGCTCCCGGCATCCTGCCCGCTCCCGCCGAGACCCGCCCCGCCGCCGACGCAGCCACCTGCGACCTGTGCGCCGACCCGGTGGCCCAAGGCGCTCTCCTCGGCCGGCTCCCCAAGCAGCGCACCCCGCAAGGCTTTCGGCTGGGCTGGCTCTGCGGCCACTGCCTCACCGATCGCCGGCTCAAGCCCCGCCGCCGCGACCTGGTCCTGCGGATCTTCCACGCGACGTTCCTCGGCAGCGGAATCCGCCTCAACATGTACGAGGCCGAAGCGCTGGCCGCCTGGCTGGAGGAAACCGCTGGCCAGAGCGACGCCGACCAGCCCCCGGCCTGCGCCCCGGAGGTCACCGGCACCATCGCCCGGCTGCGCGAAGTCGTGGCCGCCGAACACGGCACCATGCTCTCCCTGGACGCCGGACAGGCCATCGTGGAGCAGCTGCGCACCGTCGCCGCGCCCACCTCGGAGCAGGAGATCCTCGACGCCGTCGCCCAGCACTTCCAGGAGTGGAGCAGCGCCGGGACGACCGCAGTCGGCACCCGGTGGTCCGGACGCCGCGACATCCTGCTCCAGACGCCCCGCCCGACCCTGCTCTCCGCCCGGGGCGGACCGTTCTCCCTCTAGCCGCACGGCCGCAACACCAGGCGGGAAGGGACACCCGGCGGTCTGCCGGGACAGCAGCGAGGCCCAGGAGGCTGCAGCCGCTCCGCCCCAGCCTGAAAAGAATCATGAAAAGGTCCGTGGGGTGCCGCGAGGAGC
This sequence comes from Kitasatospora sp. NPDC088548, assembly GCF_044753005.1. Classification (NCBI taxonomy): domain Bacteria; kingdom Bacillati; phylum Actinomycetota; class Actinomycetes; order Kitasatosporales; family Streptomycetaceae; genus Kitasatospora; species Kitasatospora sp. NPDC088548. The sequence goes on along the minus strand of NZ_JBIVMI010000032.1, from coordinate 92,824 downwards.
AGCACATACAAGCCGTCACCGAACGTCGGGGCCTACAACCCGGCTGCCGGCGGTACGTCCAGCCCGGCCGTGACCTTCTTCGGCGCCTTCCCTCCGTTCGGCGCGGCCTCCGCAGATAGTCTTGCGGCGCGGCGCATCAGCCGGACTCGACCCGAAGGGGAGACCCATGCCCGGACCGAAGAAGATCGGCGTCGCGACAGCGGACCTGTCGACCGGTGAGCAGGAGTACTTCTTCGTCTACGACGAGCCCTGCGAGGCCGGCACGATCGCGGTCCGGCGCGCCGCCGCCTGGTCGCACAACCCCAACCTCCCGCCGATGCACTTCCCCCGGGCCCTCTTCAGCGCGATCACGCTTCACCCGTAGCGGGGGGATCGAGTTGACGGGATACCAGGCGCCGCTGTTCCACGCCGGAGAGCCTGCGGCGGAGCAGCAGTACCAGATCTACACGCGGTACCTGTCATGGGCACAACCGCCGTTCGCCGGTGTTGTGGACATCCTGCGCCGGCATGGGATCGCGGAGCACCTGGCCTACTCGCACAAGGGCGTGATCATCGGCGCCGTTCTGGATGACGGGCAACTCGCGGCGGTGCGGGGGGACCGGCAGGTCGAGTACGTCGACCGGGACGGCGTCGGTGGGGTCGCCAGGTTCTTCCGGCACCTGGACCCGGAGGCCGACCTGATCGAGGACCGCTACTCCGTCGTACTGGATCGGGGCGCCAGCACAGCGGCGTTCACCGCCCGCACAGGAACCGTTCCCGCTGGGCTGCTGGTCGACTTCAGCTCGTCGTTCGGCGCGGTGCTGACCCAACAGCAGATCGCCGAACTCCGCCGCCAGCCCGAGGTCCGCTACATCGAGGCGCAGGGCTGGGCCAGACCTGCCCAAGCAGCATCCGTCCCCCGCACTCGAACCTCACCTCGCCTCGCAGGCACCGACCGTCCGACACCTCTGCGGCCCCCAACCGGGGCGGGCTCCTCCGCCACCGCGTAGACGGCCAGGCGCAGCGCGGCGTCCTCCCGGGAGAGGCCGCCGCCCGTGCCGCCCCTCGGTCGTTGGCAAGACGGCACTGTAGGGTCGCAGAATGGACCACCAGCACCCCGGCGACCAGCACGAACGCCCTCTCTCCCCCATCGGCGGAGAGCCGGCCGACAACGACCGGACGCTGTGGAACGCCACGGTCGCAGCCCTCGCGGCCGTCGGCATCGAGGTCGTCCAGGCCGGAGACGGACGCTCCGGAGCGGTGCTTCAGCTCGGCCCCCGCGGTCTGGCCGTGGCCGTGGCCTGGCAGCCCACCGAGCAGCACTCGCTGCCCGGCGGCGTCCTGGCCGTCAACGTCTGCCGCACCCGCGACGGCGCGCCCAGCGCCCGCAGAGTGAACAACCTGATCCTCCAGGGCTTCCTCGCCGACGCCGGACTGCGCACCACCTTCGCCGACGGGCACCTCCTCGTCGTCGACCCAGACCTCCAACTCCCCGAGGCCCCGGCCAGGCCGGCCGCGCCCGCTGCCCGCCCTGCGCCCGCCGTCCAGGGCCGCCCGCCCCAGCGGCGCAAGCGGCGGACCGGCTGGTTCCGCCTCACCGGATCACGGCGCACCTGACCCGACCCGGCCCGGCCCGGCGCATCGACGCCGAGCAGGCAGGCCCGCTCAACGGGGCGGAACCGGAAATTGCTGTTCACCACCCCGAGGTGCGGCCACACTGGGCCCATGGCTCCCGATCTCCTCCGGCCCCGCGCGGTGCCCGGGGCACTGCCGCCGAACCCGACGGCCATCAACCCGATGGTGCTGCGCGGGCGGATGCTGCTGGCGGTGCTGGACACCAACGTCCTCCTGGTCGAGGCGTGCAGCCAGGCCAAGCGCGGACGGCCGTACCACCCGCTGGCCGCACTGGCCGGCACCCGGCGGGCCACCCCCTACATGGCGCCGCACGTGCTGGGGGAACTGGAGGAGCACCTGCCCAAGATGGCCGACGCCTTCAAGATCCCCGCCTCGGCGGCGGCTGCCGCGCTGCACGAGCACGTGCTTCCGCAGGTGCGGGTGGTGGACCTGGAGATCCGCGACCACCTGTCCCCGGGGGCGCGGCACATCCTGCACCAGGCCCCGGGGGTGCCCACGGCCAGGCGAGGCGACCCGGACGATGCCCCGACGATGGCACTGGCCGAGCTCCTGGGCCCCGCCGTACTGTTCACCAGGGACAAGGTGTTCGAACCCTTCGCGGTCATGGATTCGATGGCCACGGCGCAGACGCTGCTGCTGACGGCCGGCCTGGAGGCGCACGGCGCCAACGCGGTGATCCTCGCCGGGTGCGTGCTGGAGGCGACGATGTCGGGCGTCGGCGCGCTCGTGGACGTCGCGGCCCGCCGGCCCGGGCTGACGGCAGCCGCAGTGGCCGGAGCGCTCTGGTACCTGTGGCGGACCGGCCGGCTGACGGAGGGGTGGCGGCCTCTGCTCTCCGGACTCTGGGAGATCACCGAGGCTGTTCTGCAGGCGGTGGCCGACGCGAAGCAGCAGCACACCGACCTGAGCCGAACCCTCACCGTGGTGGAGGCCACGCCGTTCCCCGCATTGGAGCAGACGGCCGCCCGCCTCCTTGCCCGGTACGGCGCTCCCCTGACCGCCACGGAACTGCGCGACGCGCTGGCCGACCGCGACGACCTCCCGGTCTCGGCGGCACGGCTGCGCCGGGAGATGGCGGCGCACCGTGCCTTCGTGCGGCTGCCCGGCGACCGGTGGACCATCGGCCGCCCGGCACTCGAGGCGGCAGGGCTGTAGCACCACTGGCGCTGCAGCGGCCCGCCCGGCCGCCTGCCCGGCGGATACGGCCTCCTCCCTGGTGAACGCCGTGGCTGTCCTGCTGGCGAGTTCGACGAACATCGCCCAGGACGGCAGGCCCGACGGCACCGCCGGTCACACTGTGGACCGCCGCCGGGTGTCTGCGGCATAGTGCAAGATCGTCGCCATGCGTTCGATCGTCGATGCGGTGTTGCTGGGGTGGTGGTGGCCGCTCGCGGTCTCAGTGGCGGTGGTGGCCATAGAACATCGACGCTGCGGTGCCACGCCCGACCGGGCTCGCGAGTATGCCGATATGGCCAAGGCCGTCCTCGCGCTCTCCGCTCCCGCGTTCTGGCTGCTGGTCACCGGTCGACGTGACGACATGGCCGGGCAGCTCGTCATGGCGGTCGTTGTTGCGCTGCTCGGCTATGGAGGTGCTGGGTCGGTACTCGACTTCGTCCGAGGCCGGCGGCGCCCGTAATCTGCGAAGGCCCCGGCCGTGGGGGTCTCCGGTACACCGTCGAGCACGGCACAGGCACCCTTCCCTGCCCCCTGCGGGCGTTCGGACTGCGGGTGGAGTGACCGGGCGGAAGGGCGGTCGTTGGACCGGACAAGACCGTCGGTGGAGGACGCCGCAGGCCAGGAAGAAGGAGAACTGCTTTGACCGAGTATCTGGACGCCGACGAGTGGCCGGTCGTGGAGGACCCGCACCGAAAGGGCTACGTCTTTCCGCCGGCGAACATCGCCTCGTCGTACACCACGGTCTCCACCAAGGCGCTGCAGGATCTTCCCCACTACGACATCGGTGACCTCGGCCGCGTCGTACTTCTGACCGCTCTCACCGAGCCGGCCGCCGCAGGCTCGCAAGGCGACGACCTCGACCACCACGGCCTGGTGAAGCTGGACCCCGAAGACCTGGCGGGCCGCCTCGACGCAGACACCGACGAGATCGCCGCGGCAGTGCAGGAACTGTCCGATCGCTTCCTGCTGATCTCGCCCGAGGGACAGGGCGACGATGTGTGGCAGATCAACCCCATGGTCGCCTTCCGCGGCTCCGCCGCCGCTCAGCACAAGGTCATCGACCGCCTGGTCGAGCAGCGAGGCGGCGAGTTCCCCGTGCCGCCGGAGCCGGGAGCCGTTCTTGCCAACACGGCCACCGGCAAGACCTACAGGGCCTGATGCTGGTGCGTGCAGTGGTGGAGCTGCCGGCCGGGCCCCAACGCCGGCCCGGCCGTGGAACCGCGCGTCGGGCTGAGGCCGTTGCGCGGTTCTTGCCGTGAACCGGTGAACCGGGCCGAGACGACGGGGCCGGGTTCACACCGCCCGTCGGTTCCACTCGGGCTCCGGCACCCGCGTGTAGACGAACCAGCCGAGCATCGACCCGAGGACCGCCACCGCGAACCGGGTTCCGCTGCACTGCCCGGTGAACCACTGGTAGGTGATCCAGGCGAACACCCCCAGGTGGATCACGCCGAGCACGATCACCGCGATGCTGATGGCGATGACGGTCTGCGGGGCACGGCGCCAGCCGCGTCGGGCCGCCTCTCTCTGGACTACGGCCGTGGCGGGGATCAGCACCATGATGGCGACGATGTAGGCCGTGAAGAACGGATCACTCACCAGCTTGTCTCCCCGTCAGGACGGCGGCTTCAGGAGGGGCAGTCTGCGGGCTGTGCAGAGGTGAACAGCCTAGGCCGGGTTCTGCCCGCAGTGAGCACCACCCGCGAAAGAACGGGTGGCGTCGGCGGGCATTCGGGCTCCCCCACTCACACGACCGGCGGTCGGCCCGCCCGGGTGAGGCGCAGCACGGTGTTCCAGGTCATGGGTCGGCGTTCGCCGTGGCCACCGCGCAGTCCTTCGCGAAATCCGGCGAACCAGGTGGCCAGGGCCTTGCGGTCGCGGGTACGGGCGACGGTGATCAGGACCCAGGCGGTCAGGTAGACGGGGATGAGGGGGGCGGGCAGGCGGCGGTAGGCGATCCAGACACGGTTGCGGGCGACCAGGCGCAGGTAGAGGGCGTGGCGGGCGGGGTCGGTGGCGGGATGGTGGATGACGATGTCGGGTGCGTACCAGCCGGTGTGGCCGAGATCGGCCAGACGCCAGCAGAGGTCTAGACCTTCGTGGTAGAGGAAGAAGTGCCCCGGCCAGCCGCCGGCCTGCTCGTAGGCGGCGCGGCGCACGAGGACGACGCCTTCGGCCATGACGGTGACGGTGCCGGGCCGGGTCGGGTCGCCGGCGCGCAGGCGGGGCACCCAGCGGCGCACGGTGACGCCGGTGTCGGGGTCGGCGATGCGCGGCTGGATGTAGGCCGCGTCCGGACGGTGGCGGGCTTCGGCGACGAGCCGGGCGAGCACGGCGGGGTCGCTGATATGGGCGTCGTTGTCGAAGAAGAAGATGAACTCGCCGGCTTCGGGCCCGGCGAGAGCGTCGGCGCCGACGTTGCGGCCTTCGGGGATGCCGACGTTCTCCGGCAGGACGACGGTCTGGACGCCGTCCGGAACGTGGTCGGGGGTGCAGCCGTTGCCGACGATCACCACGCGCAGGTCGACGTCCTGCTGGGCGAGCAGGGAGGCCATCGCCCTGGGGAACTCGGCCGGACGGTCGTTCATGGTCAGCACCACCGCGTCGATGGTGGGCTTGTCGGTGGTCACGGGGCCTCCGGGGCCGGTCGGGTGGACGGGGAAAGCTGGTCGGTGATGAGCAGGTGGAGCTCGGTTGCGGCCTCGGCGACGGTTCGGTGGCCGCCGTTGGTGACGGTCGGCCAGGCGCGTTCGGCGGCCACCTGGCGCAGCTGGTCGGCGATGTGCTCGGTGAAGTGGCCGAACCCGTCGGGGTCGTGGCTGTCGGGGCCGGTGCGGTCGAGGTAGGGGTCGGGACAGCCGGCCGCCCGGTACCAGGCGACGCGGTCGTGCCGGGCTGCGTCGACCAGCACGGTGAGGTGTTGGTCGACGGGCAGCGGTGAGGGCGGCAGCAGGTGGCTCTGCCAGGCGGTGAGGGCACGATGCTGCTCGGAGTCGAGGTCGAGCGCGATGGTGGCTTCCAGGGACAGCCGGGCCCGGGTCTTGTCCCACCAGCTCTCGGCGATGACGATGTCCCCGGCCCGGACGGCCGGCTCGATCTGGCTGCGCAGGATGGTGGCGTACTGGGTGGCGGCGGCCAGGCTCAGGACCTCCCAGCCGGCGGCGGTGGCGGCCTCGGAGCGGAACAGCGCGTTGACGGCGCGCACCAGCTCGGCGTGCGGTCCGTCGCCGTCGGACCAGGCGCGGTCGATCCGGTGCACGGTGCGGCCGGTGGAGGCCAGCAGCGGGACGAGGTGGTCGGTGACCGCGGTCTTGCCGGAGCCGTCGGCGGCCTCGATCACGACGAACAGGCCCGTGCCGACCGGGTGTTCAGCCACCGCTCGCCTCCCGCTGCTCGTTGTGCCGGGAGACCACGGTATCGGCCCCGGGAGGGGCCGGGGACACGCTGGTGTTCGTGAGGGCGTCGAACGCGGCCGTCAGCAGCTGCTCCAGCGCGGCCGTGGTGTCCGGGGAGTCGGTGCGCGGCGTGCGGTTGACCAGGGAGTCCGCGACCGCGAACGCGGCGGCTGTCGGCAGACCTCGGTGGCGGCCGACCGCGAACAGGGCGGCGGCTTCCATCTCCACGGTGAGGATGCCGTGGCGGGCGTACAGCTGCGCCTCGGCGGCGCTCTCCCGGTAGAGGGCGTCGGTGGTCCACGACGCCCCCCGGCGCCACCGGGTGCCGCAGGCGTCCAGGGCCGCGGCGAGGGCGGCTGTCAGGTGCGGGTCGGGGTGGGCGAAGTAGCCGGGCGCGAGGTAGTGGCGGCTGGTGCCCTCGCCGCGCAGCGCCTTCTCGCACAGCACCGCCTCGCCGGCGTGCAGCTCGGGGACGAGGGCTGCGGCGGTGCCCAGGGAGATGACGGCGGGGACGCCGAGGGCGGTCAGCTGCTCGGTGACCAGCGCGGTGGCCGGCGCCCCGGCGCCGAGGCGGGAGCACAGGACCACGTCGTGCCCGCGGTGGCTGATCAGGTGGAGGTCGGCGCTCGCCCACCCGTCCAGGGCCAGCGCCTCGGGGCGGTCGGCCAGGGCCTGGCGCAGCAGGCGGCCCTGGTGGACGAGGACGGCTCCGGCGGTTGTGGCGAGGGTGGACCCGGGGTGGCGGGTGAGGACGTAGGCGGCGTGCTCGGCGGGGTCGGTGACCGCGGGCAGGGTGTGCTTGCCGGGCAGAAGGGTGCTCAGCGCGGTGCGGCGCTGGGGGCTCATTAGAGGACCATCCCTTCTGCAGCCCTCTTCGGTAGGGTTGTGACCTCTCGGTCCCGGCGGGTGCATGGCCAAGGGCGCGAGCCGTTCGACGGCCAGCGTGAGTTATGCCAGCCCCGCCGGGCCGAGGCCGTCTGATCGGCATCAGGGACACGCCCCGTAGAGGGCCGATTAATGAGCTCCCGGCAGACGACCTCACCACCGGGCAGGTGCTCCGTCAATGTCACAGGAGTACGACCTTCGTGATCATCGGATGGGACTGGGCGACCGAGACCCACGACGTCACCGTCATGGACAACTCCGGCGCCCGCGTGGACCGCTGGGAACTCGCGCACACCGAGCAGGGCATCGATTCGACGCTCAGGAGACTTCGCCGGCACGGCGACCCGGCCGATCTGCCGGTGGCGATCGAGACGACCCGCGGCCTGGTCGTGGACCGGCTGCTGGCCGCCGGCCACCCGGTGGTGCCGGTGCACCCGAACGCCTTCCACGCGATGCGCCCGCGCTGGGGCGCCTCCAAGGCCAAGACCGACGCCGGCGACAGCCACAAGCTCGCCGACTACCCGCGCACCGACGGCCACCAGCTGCGGCGCCTGACCCCGACCGACCCGAGGACCCTGGAACTGCAGGCCCTGACCCGCCAGCGCGCCGACCACATCGAGGCGAAGGTCGCCGCCGTCAACCAGCTCGACGCCCAGCTCGACCAGCTGTGGCCCGGCGGCAAGGCCGTCTTCGCCGAGCGCGACAGCGACATCGCCCTGGAGTTCCTGGACCGCTACCCGACCCCGCAGGCAGCCGCCAAACTCACCCCGGCGAAGCTGGAGGCGTGGTGCAAGCGGCGTTCCTACTCCGGCCGCCGCTCCGGCAGGGAGCTGATCGAGCGCATGCGCTCCGCCCCGGCCGCCGCGACCCGCCTCGGCGAGGCCACCGTGGCGACCCTCATCCGTGTCCAGGTCCAGCTGGTGCGCGGCATACGCGCCACGATCCGCGAGCTGGACAAGGCCATCTCCGACGCGGTCGAGACACACCCCTACGCGCCACTGCTGGCCACCATGCCCCGCATCGGCAAGGTCAACCTCGGACAGATCATCGGCGAGATCGGCCCCATCCTCGAACGCGCCGAGTCCTGCGAGCAGTTCATCGCGGAGACCGGCGTCGTCCCGGTCACCCGGGCCTCCGGCAAATCCCGCGCGGTGACCTTCCGCGTCGCCACCAACCGCCGGGCACGCATCGCCATCACCACGTTCGCCGACAACAGCCGGCACGGCAGCGACTGGGCCGCGAAGATCTACAACGACGCCCGGGCCCGCAAGAAGCGACACCCCCACGCCGTCCGCATCCTCGCCCGCGCCTGGCTCCGCGTGATCTGGGCCTGCCGACGCGACGGAACCTGCTACGACCCCGCCACCCACCAGGCCAACAGCAAGACCAACACGGTCGCCGAGACGGCTCTGGCGGCATAGAGGTTGACTCAGGAAACTCACGCCGGGACCGCCGTCGCGGTGCGGGCCCGCAGGGCGGTGGCGAGGGCGCGTTCCTGGTCGGCGGGGACGGTGTTGACGGTGTGCCAGGGCAGCAGGTGGGTGTCCATGGGCTGCAGGTGGTGGGCGAAGATGAGGCCGTGGCGGGCGAGGGCCTGGTCGAGCCGGTCCTTGGTGAGGTGGGTGAAGTCGGTGCCGGCGTCGTGGAGGGTCTCCAGGGCGTGGCCGACTCGGCGGTCGCCGCGGTCGCAGACGGCTTCGAGCAGCAGGCGGGAGTGCTCGCCCCACAGGACTCGGAACCGGTCGTGGTCGGGGCCGGCCAGTGAGGTGAGGCGCTCGCGGATCGCGGTGATCCAGTCGTCCACGAGGTCGGGGTCGGCCATCGGCAGGCGCTGGCTGACGGTGCCGGGTTTGGGCATGAACTGCTGGATCTTGACGATGACGGCGCCGTCGGGGCGGCCCAGGCGCCGGAAGACGCGCAGGGCGTAGTCGGCGATGGCCAGGCGGTCCTGTTCGCTCTCGCCCGGGGCGCCGACCATGAAGTAGAGCATCACCGTGCCGAAGTGGCTGCGGGTGCGGCACAGGTCCAGGGCGCGGTCGACCTTGGCCTCGTCCATCGTCTTGCCGAAGAGCTGCACCAGGTCCGGGGCGGCGAACTCCGGGGCGATGGTGAGCACGCCGCGGGGGGCCTCCAGGCTGAGTTCGGTGAAAAGATGGCCGGGGTCCAGGCGGGCGACGGCGTCCAGGTAGCCGGGGGTGACCTCGTCGGCGCGCACCGAGCCGATGATGACGCTCACCGGCTCCTCGGCGCGGTCGGCGTAGGCGGCGATCCGGTCGAGGAGGGCGTCGCGGTGCCGGTACTGGGTGAAGGTCGGCGAACTGATGATGATCGTGCGGATGCGGTGCTGCTCCAGCGCGTCGACGTAGGCGGTGAGCTGCTCGATCGGGGCGTTGCGAAACGGCGGGGTACCGAGCGTGCACATGTGGCAGGAGTGCTTGCAGCCAAGGTTGGCGATGACCAGCGCGCAGGAGCCGTCGCTGATCGGGGAGGCGAAGTGCGCCGCACCCAGGTCGCCGGGGGCCAGGAACTGCGGGTGCACGGAGGCCGGCACGGTGAGGGCGCGCGGGCGGATGACCGCGGTGCCGCCGCCGGGCAGCGGGGTGTGCTCGTACAGGGAGGGTACGTACAGGCCGGGGATGCGGGCGGCCTGCTCCAGCAGCACCGCCCTGGGCTCCTCCCGCATGCGGTGGACCAGGCGCAGCAGGTCGAGGAAGGAGTGCTCGGCCTCGCCGAGGGCCACGACGTCCAGGAAGTCCGCCATCGGCTCGGGGTTGGCCAGTCCGCCGCTGCCGCCGACGACCAACGGGTGCCGGCCGGCGGTGCGCTCGGCGCTGCGCCGCGGGATCTCGGCGAGGTCGAGCAGGCGCAGCACGGAGTGCAGGTCGCCGGCGTTGGTGACGCTCAGGCCGACGACGTCGGCGGCGTGGACGGGGGCGGGGTTCTCGATCGTGCGGTAGGGCTCGCCGCCGGGGGTGCGCAGCCGGTTGCCGTCGGCGCTCAGGCAGTCGTAGGCGAGGGCGCGCTCCGCGGTGGCGGGGACGTCGGGGCGGCGGTTGACGAGGTCGTGCAGGGCCATGGGGCCGGTGGCCAGCAGGCTGTAGGCGTGGCCGTACGGGGAGAGGAAGACCACGCGCAGGTCATCGGGGCGCCCGGGGCCGGGGTAGGGGCCGTGCAGGTGGATCTCGCTGCGGCGGATGCGGTCGGTCTCGGCGGTGAGCGCAGTGGTCACGGCGTGGTCCTGTCGAGTCGGAGGGCAGACGTGCCGGTGCGCGGGGCGGGAGCGAGGACGGTCCGGACGGCGTCGGCGGCCATCAGGCCGGTGGGGCGCCGCTCGCCGGCCAGGAAGGTCTCGGCGAGGTAGTCGCTGGTGAGGACCCGGCCGCCGCCCGCCGGGAGGGTGGGGGGCCAGGTGGCAAGAGGGCCGGCCAGGTGGGGTGCGGTGACTTCGTCCAGCCACCTCGTCCAGTCGTCGGGGGCGTCGGCGACGACCAGCTGGTTGGCGAACGGCTCCAGGGCGAACAGATCGGCCCGGCTCAGGGTGGCGGCGAGCCGGGCGGGGCGCAGACCGCTGTCGGACAGGACGACCGGCAGGCCGTGCTGGTGGTGCAGGTGCCGGGCGACCTCGGTCAGCAGCAGGTGCCGGTCGGGGACCGTGTTGGCCCACGGGGCGGTGATCGCGCCGAGCGGTTCGGTGAGGCGGGCGGTGAGCCGGTCGATCCGGCCGGTGATGTCGGCCAGCTCGGCGGGCACCGCGCCGCCCTGGGGCAGCAGGTGGTGGCTGGCGCTCCAGCTGCCGTCCGGCCGCAGGTCGGCCCGGGCGTAGCCGCAGGCGCGCTCGTAGCCCTTGACGACCATGGCCCGTCCCGCCGGGGCGGGACCGTGGTGGTCGCTGTGGCAGTGCCCGGCGAAGACCAGGTCGAGGTGGGGGACGGCGTCCGCCAGGGCGAGGTCGTGGGTGAAGCCGGCGTGGCTGAGCAGCACCCACTCGTCCACGTCGGGGTGCTCGGCCGCCAGGCGGTGCAGGGCGCGGGCGGGGTCGGCCAGCTGGAGGCCGGGGCGCTGGACGGTACGCACCGCGTCGAACGCCGCCTCGCCCATGACGCCGGTGACGGCGACGCGCCGGCCGCTGATGGTGGTGCGGTGCACGGCAGCGAACACCGGGCTGCCGTCGGAGCGCGTGATGTTGGCGCTCACGGTGATGGCGTGCAGGGCCTCGTCGTGCAGGTAGTTGGCGAAGCCGTGGTTGCCGGGGGCCACGACGTCGTAGAGGCGGGTGAGGATCTGGCGTTCGACGGCGCCGCCGCCGAGCTGGTGGTAGCCGGTGCCCTCGAACCAGTCCCCGGAGTCGACGACCAGGTGCCGCTCACGGGCCTGGTGGAGGTGGGCGAGGAGCGCTGGTGCGCGCTGGAGGCTGGAGTGGACGTCGGTGGTGGCGGTGATGCCGGTCAACTGCCTGGTGGCCATCGGGCTCTCCGGGGCGGTGGGGCCGGGGCCGCACACGGGCGGCCCCGGCGGGGTGAGGGGCGGTCAGGCGTGATGGGCGGCGACGGTGCGCACGGCGTCGCCGATCGCCTCGGCGATCTCCTTGTTCTCCGCGTCGCTCATCAGCGGGTGCAGGCACGGGTGCAGCGCACGGTCGGCGGTGCGCTCGGCCAGCGGCAGGTGCTGTCCGGCGGTCGCGGCGGCGATCAGCTGGTGTCCGAGGTGGGTGGGCCGCTCCCCCGCCAGCGCGCCGACGCCGTGGCGCTGGGCGAGCAGGCGGCGGACCTCGTCGCGCCCGGCCGTGCCCCACTGCTCGGGCAGCAGCAGGTTGTAGAGGTAGTGGGTGTGGGCGCGGCCGGCGGACGGGGGAAGCACCAGGCCGGGCACGTCCAGGCAGCGCAGGTGCTCGGTGCGCTTCTCGGCCAGCTGGACGCGCCGGTCATTCATCTCCGGCAGGCGGCGCAGCTGGACCAGGCCGACCGCGGCCTGCAGCTTGCTCATCTTGTAGTTGCTGCCCAGCAGGCGGCCCTTGCCGAAAGAGCGCAGGCGGCGCAGCCGAACGGCCAGGTTCTCGTCGAAGGTGGTCACCATGCCGCCCTCGCCGAGGGTCGTCATCCCCTTCTTGCTCTGGAAGGAGAAGACGCTCGCCCAGCCGGCGCGGCCGACCGGCCCGAGCTCGGTTTCGGCGCCGATGGCGCGGGCGGCGTCCACGACGATCTTCGCCGGGCCGTGCTCGGGGTGGGGGTGGCGCTCGGTCAGGTCCAGCAGGGCCTGCATGTCGGCGACCTGGCCGTTCATGTGGGTGACCAGGACCGCCCGGGTGCGGCCGGTCATCAGGGCCTCGACGTGGGCGGGGTCGAGGTTGAAGCTGCCGGGCGACGGCTCGGCCAGCAGCAGGCGGGCGCCGGTGCGCAGCACGGACAGGTGCGGGCCGGGAAAGTTCAGCGCGCCGGAGATCACCTCGTCGCCGCTCTGCAGGTCCAGGCAGGCGAGGACCTGGTCCATCGCGGTGCCGGCGCCGTTGTAGGCGACGGCGAACGGGGCGACGGCGAACGGGGCGGCGGCGTGCAGGGCGAAGGCGTCCTCGAAGGCGATCTCGCGGGCCTTCGCGCGGAATCCGGTGCGCCAGTCCGTGGACTCGGCCAGGGCCTGCGCGACGGCGTCCGTCTCGTCCTGGGTATACCAGCCGCCGAGGGCCGGCTGGTCGGGCCACCGCAGCGCGGGGGCGGGCCCGGCGGGACCGGTGCCGGGGGCGGTCACCGCCCGCCCCCGGTGGGGGCGTGGCCGGCGCGCTCCAGGACCGCGAACGCGGCGCGGTAGGCGGTGCGGGCGGCGTCCTCGGGGGGCATGGCGTGCAGGTCGGGGTGCTTGACCTCCACGCTCACCGGCCCGGTCCAGCCCCAGGCGTCCAGCTCGGTGAGCAGGCGGGGCAGGTCGATGACGCCTTCGCCCGGCAGCACCCGGTCCTCGTCGCGCAGCTTCCCCGCCTCGATGCCGGCCGGGGCGTCGTTGAAGTGCACCCACAGCGGCATCGTCGGCGGGACCGCAGCCAGGCTCGGCGACCCGGACAGGTGCCAGTGGTAGGAGTCGACCAGCAGCCCGGCGTTGTGCCGCCCGACCCGGGCCAGCACCTCCAGCGTGCCGGGCAGCGTCCGCACCCCGTTCTCCGGCGGGTCGGCGGGGCGCAGCCCCATGTACTCCACGCACACGTTCAGGCCGCGGGCCGCGGCGAGGTCGGCGACGGCGCCGATGCGGTCCTCGGTCTCCGCCGACCCGGGGATCGGGGCGCCGGTGTCGTCGACGTGCGGCAGCACCAGGGTGCCGCTGCGCGCGCCGAGGCTCGCGGTGAGGTCCATCGCGGCGGGGGTGCCGGCCAGGGCGCGGGCGAAGCGGTCGGTGTTCCAGTTCAGTCGCAGGTTCCAGCCGGCGTGCCAGGGCCGGATGCCGCCTTCGCGGAGCAGGCCGCGCAGCGCGGGGTCCTGGTCGAGCGCGGCCTGCCACTTCTCGGCGGACAGCTCGACGTAGGGGAAGCCGGCCGCGTGAGCGGCACGGACCATCCGCGCGTACGGGATTCGCTTGTTGAGGGTGGAGCGGGTGATGGACAGCTTCATGCCCGGGTGGTCCTTCCAGGGGAGGGCGGTCCGGGGCCGGGGCGGCCCCGGGACGGGGGAGGTCAGGCGGGGTCCGGGCTGCCGGACTGCTCGTAGGCGGTGATCAGAGCGAGCTTCGCCGCGGCGCCGGCGGCGGGGTCGAACCGCAGGGCGAGCCAGAGGCCGAGGAGTTCGCGGGCGCGCTCCAGCGGAACGATCGCCTGTCCCAGGCACAGGATTTGGGCGTTCGTGTACCGGATGGCGTGCTCGACGCTGTAGGGGTCGTGGGCGGTGACGGCGCGCACGCCGCGGACCTTGTTCGCGGCGACGGCCACCCCCAGTCCGGTGTGGCACACCAGTAGGGCCCGGTCCGCCCGGCCGTCGGCGACCAGGCGGGCAGCGGCGAACGCGGCCTCGGGGTAGGCGGGCGGCGTGCCGGGCGTCAGGTCGATCACCGCCTCGACCAGCGGGTGCGCGGCGAGGTGCTCGGCCAGCGCCCGCCGGTGATCCGCGCCGGCCGCATCGGAGGCCACCGCGATCCGCAGCCGCTCCGGGGAGATGTCAGCCACCTGCGGCCGTCCTCTCCCCCGCCAGCCCGGCGCTGGTGAGCACCAGGTGGGCCATGGCGTCCGGGGTGTGGCGGCCGGAGTCCAGGACCAGGACGGCGCCGTGGCGCCGGCCGAGGTGATGCAGCAGTGCCGCGTCGAAGCGGCGGGCGAAGTCCTCGTCCTCGACGGTGTGCCGGTCGCCGTCGTCGACGTCGGCCGGGTCACGGGACTCCAGGCGGGCGCGGCGTACCGCGACGTCGGCGTGCAGGTAGACCGCGAGGTCGAAGCTCGGGAAGAACCGCGCGGCCCACAGCGCGAGCACGGCGGGAAGGTAGGGGCCCATCGCCAGGCCGGCCGCCACCGTCCGGTCGACGTAGCTCTCCTGGATCACCACGGCCGCCCCGGCGTCACCGCGGCCGTGGGAGTGCCGGGCCAGGACCGCGTCCAGCGCGAACCCACCGACCAGGTGCGCGGCGGTGACCGGGCTGGAACGGTGCCAGGGAACGGGCAGGCGGTCCAGCGCCTGCTCAAGCGGGTGGCGGGCGGCGAGCATGCCGCAGTGGCGGCGGGCGGCGACGCCCTGCTCCGCGAGGTGGGCGAGCAGGGCGTCCACCAGGGTGGTCTTGCCGGTCAGGTCCAGACCGTCAACCAGGAGCCGCAGCGGGCGGGACCCGGGCGGCAGGGCGGTCCGGGGGGCGGTGAGCACGGTGGGCATGGTGACCTCCGGGGAAGTCGCCGGCGGGGCCGCGGTTCGCGGCGGGCCGGGCGGGCCGTCCGCATCGGGCCGGACGGCGGCCCGGCGATACCGGCCGGGCGTCACCCCAGGTAAGCGGCACTCCTGTCGCTGAGGCGATGTCAGAACACCGGAAAATCCGGTGAAGAACTGCCCGCCTGAAATTTCCGACGCACCGTCACTGTCGCGGTGCGTGCCCAGTTCGCTACCGTCAGGTCAAACGACGGAGCAGGGCGCTGTCGGGGGGCGGCTGTATGGGAAGACCGAACACCACGTTCCGCCGGCTGCGCGAGGACGAGTGGGAGAAGAGCCGCACCGAGGCCGCCGAGTACCTGGTCGCCGAGGGCCTCGAACACGGGCTCACCGTCTACCTGGTCGCCCGCACGATCGCGAACTGGGAGAACGGCAAGACCGGCTGGCCCCAGGCCCGCTACCGGCGCCTCCTGCACGCGGTCACCGGCCGCACCGCCAAGGATCTGGGCTTCACACCCCCGGCGCTGCGGGTAAGACGGGCAGCAGAGCCAGCGAGCAGCGATCCGCAGGGAGGAGAGGACGACATGCACCGACGCGACCTGCTCCTGGGCGCGGGGGCCTTCGCTCTGAGCACCGTCGCCCCGGGCTCCGGCCCCGCCCGCCCCGCGATCGGACTGCCGCATCTGTACGCCATCACCACCGCGGAGCAGGAGCTGTACGCGCAGGACCGGGACCACGGCTCCGCCGACCTCGGCCGCCAGGCCGCCACCGCCCTGCACACTGCCCACACCTGGCTCGCCGAAGGCCGCTACGGCGAGGAACTCGGCCGCCAGCTCCACACGGCCACCGGCATGCTGTCGGTGGCCGCCGGCTGGCTCGCCCTCGACGCCCGCCGTACTGCCGACGCCCGCTCCCTCTACACCGAGGCCCTCGCCAGCGCCCGCCAGGCCGACGACCTCGGATTGGAGGCCCACGCCTTCGCGTGCCTGTCCCTGCTCGCCCACGCCACCGGCCGCCCCCGCGAAGCCGTGACCAACGCCCGGGTCGCCCAGCGCGCCGCCGCCCAACTCGGCTCGCCGCGCTGGCTGTCGCTGCTGGCGATGCGCGAAGCCCGCGGGTGGGCCCTGCAGCAGGACTCCGCCCGCACCGAGCAGGCCCTCGTGCGCGCCTACACCCTCTACGCCCAGGGCCCCAGCGACGCCGACCCTGCCTGGCTCGACTTCTACGTCCCCGGCGAACTCGCCGGACTGGAGTCGCTGTGCCGGGCCGACCTGGGACAGCACCAGCGCGCCGTGGCCGGTGCCGAGCACGCGGTGATGCTCTTCTCCGACGGCCACCCCCGCAACCGGGCCCTCTACACCGCCGACATCGCCCTCCACCACGCCCGCAGCCCTCGGCCCGACCTCGACGCCGTCACCGAGGCGGGCCGCCGCGCGCTCGCCCACCTGCCCGACGTCCGCTCGCAGCGGCTGGTGCGCTCCCTCAACGACATCGCTGACGCCCTGCGCGCGCACCGCACCGTGCCCTGCGTCGCCGACTACCTGGACCGCGACCACGCCGCCGTCCTCCCACCCGCTGCCTGAAGGACACCATGAACCCCGCCCTCGCCCTGCAGCGCTACGGCGCCGGTGACACCACCGACCTGCTCGACACCCTGGCCGACGTCTGGGCCGAGGCGCACACCGGCCACGACGACGTGGCCGCCGCCGGGTTCACCCCCGACACCCTGCGCGACCAGATCGCCGGCCACGCCCGCCGCGACGGCTTCGTCCTCATCGCCGCCTACGCCGAGGGCCAGCTCGTCGGCTTCGGCTACGGCTTCCGCTGCTCTCCCGCCTACTGGTACGGCGAGCAGCTACGGCCGGCCATCACCCCCGAGGCCCGCGACACCGACAGCCTGGCCGGGATCTGCGAACTCGCGGTCCGCACCGGCTGGCAGGGCCGCGGCGTCGGTACCGGCGTCCACACCGCGCTTCTGGAGGCGCTGCGCACCGAGTGGGTGTCGCTGCTCGCGATGCCGGGCGACGGGCCCGCCCGGCGGCTCTACGATCGCCTGGGGTACCGGTACGCCGGGCCCTACAGCGCCGGACCGGACGGACCGGTGCTCGACCTCCTCCTGCTCCGTACGCCTCTCTGACCGGCGCAGCGCACCGGGCCCGGCCGGGGTGGCGGCGGCCCGACCTCCCGGAGCGCCATGTCCTCCGCCACCGCCCGGTTCACGCCCGGCAGCACCGCTGTTCGCCGTGACGTCCACAACGGGCGTGTCTGGTCCGCCCAGCCCTACCGCACCCTGGCCGACGACGGCGACGTCCTCGAACTCCTCTACTGGCCGGGCCTCACCAGCCTCGGCCCGACCACGTGGGCCGACGCGATGCGCACCGGTGATCACGCCCTGCGCCAGTCCGGCCTGGAGGACCTCGCCGCCGGCAACTGGCAACTCGGCCCCTGGGCATGGGAGAAGACCACACTTCGCTCCCGCTTCGAAGCCGGCGTGTACTTCAGTGTCCACACCTTCCAGGACGCCGCCACCGGCGAGCCGCTGCGCTGGTACGTCAACTTCGAACTCCCCTACACCCGTACCCCGATCGGGTTGGACACCTTCGACCTCTTTGTCGACCTGGTTGTCGAACCCGACCTGAGCTCGTACCGGTGGAAGGACGTCGATGAATACCAGCAGGGCCGCCGCCTCGGCCTGATCGACGACGACCTGCACCTGCGGGTCGAGGCAGCCCGTGAGCAGGCCCTCGGGCTGCTCCAAGACCGCCGAGGACCCTTTGCCGACACCTGGCCGGCCTGGGCACCTGACCCCGGCTGGCCGAACCCGCAGCTCCCCCGCGAGGCGGGCGACTACGAAGCCGGCCGTGCGAGGTGAGGCCCGCCGTCGAGCTGTTCGACGCCCGGCAGCTGGAGCTGGTCGAAACCGCGGCGCCCGCTCTCTCAGTCGAGGAACGGGTCACCATGGACCGGATCTGGGCGCGAGAGACCGCCGAGAACCCGGCCCTGTTCGACGGGCCAGCCATCGCCTGCGTCTCGCTGCTGGTCGGCGCCTCCGGGCGGCCGGTCCTGTCCTGGGCACCGGTCACCTACCGGTACCGCGCGCTGCGCCGGACGGCAAGCACCTGGAAGCCGTCGTCGGTCTTCGTCACCGTCCTGCAGCCGGTGACCGGCGGCGGCCTGCTGGTGGGGCGCGAGGCCAGCTGGACAGCGCACCCGGGCCGATGGCAGCTCCCGGGAGGAAGCGCCGAACCCCCACCAACCGGCCAGCCGCTCGACCTGGACTTCCTGCGCCGACACGCCGCCCGCGAACTCGCGGAAGAGGTCGGCCTTCAGACCGACCCCGACGGCCTGCAAGCGTGGACCCTGACCCAGGGCGAGCACGGCAACATCGGAATCCACTTCGCGGCTCCGCCCGTGCCCGAAGCCCTCGTGCGCCGGCACCACCAGCAACTGCTCACCGCCCTGCCCTCCGATGCCGAACCGGAGCTGGAGCGGATCGAGGTCGTGAACTCCGTGGCGCAGCTGTCCGCCCTGAGCCCCACCGTGGACTACCTGCCACCGCTCCTCGCCCGTTGGAGCTCCGTCCGACCGCAGGCGTCGACCGACGAGCCGCCGCCGTGGCAACCGGTTCAGTGGCCGGCGGCGCTGACCACCGACCGGTTGCGGCTGCGCCCCGTTGAAACAGGCGACCACCCTCTGCTGCGGACCCTGTGGTCAGATCCGGCCGTCCGGCGCTACTTGGGCGGGCCCGTTGACCCGGACCGGATCGCCCGGCGTCTGGCGGAAGCCCCCGGGCAACCCGGTCACTTCACCGTCACCCGCAGTGGGGCGCCTATCGGCCGGGTCACCGTCGACCAGGACCACCGTGCCGTGGGTCGGATCGAAGTCTCCTACGAGTTCCTGCCGAGCGCCGGCGGCTGCGGGCTGGCGGGCGAGGCCGTCGCCGAGGCCCTGCGCTGGGTGCGGGCCGCCGAACCAGAGCGGGAGATCGTGGCGGTGACCCAGGCCGCCAACCACCGCTCCCGGCGCCTCCTGGAGAAGCTGGGGCTGAGCACGACGGGACACCTCGTCGAGTACGGAGCAGAGCAGGTGGAGTATGTCCTGGCACCCGCCCAACCGGCACAGGAACGCTGATGCCGATTCGGTGAGTCGGAATGGAGCGGAAACTCACTGGTCAGCGTGTGTGGGGCTTCGTAGGCTCAGGCGATGATCAACGACAACGACGCGCCACCGCAGGATCTCGTCGACGCCGGGAACGAGCTCTGCGCCGTACTGGAGCGCTACCTTGCCAGTCCGGACAACTCCGACGCCCGCACCGACATCCCGGAGATGATCGATGCACCTCGTAGCTGTCGGCCTCGGCCACCCCGCGCTCTCCTTCTTCTTCGATGCCGTCTGTCTCCGCCGCGCTCGACCGCAGCCAGTCTGGTAGCCGTCCGGATGCGGGGGCGCCGCTGTGGAGACGCCCCTGCACCTGGTCGACCCTTCTTACACGCCGAACCCGACCGCGCTGACGAAGGTGTAGCTGTCGTAGTCGCTGTCCAGCTCGTTGAGCACCTCGTCCCAGCAGATGTCGAGGGCGTTCTCGTCGCCCTCGACCCAGGCGTCCACGACGGCGTTCCACAGGGTGCCGCGGATGTTCTTCCGCCGGATCTGAATGTCCCGTTTGTACTTCTGCTCGACCTGGCTCTGGTCCACCGGGAAGATCTCGATCTCGGTGCCGCGGCCGTCGTCGTTCAGGCGGGCCTTGAACTCCTTGGCGAGGTTGCGGCGCCGGTAGTCCCAGTACGCTGCGTCGATCTTCTCCAGGTTGCCGCGACGCGGGACCGTCTTCTTCGCGATCCAGTTGTCGACCGTATCCGGCCTGACCGTGATCCCCGCGCGGGCCATCGCCTCCCGGCCGCCCTCGCTCTGGGTGAGGTACCTCAATCGGGCGGCGAGCCCTCGGGCAGTGGTGACCGGGGATTTGATGCCGGTGACCGCCTGCTCCAGGGTGATGGCCATGGCGATACCGCCGGGAATTCCCCGGGCCTTGTACCTGCCGAGGTCCGTCCACCTACCTGCCACTATTCACCCCCTACCGCGAAGTCGGATTCCTTCAGCTTCACTTCGGTAAGCTTCCTTCCTTCGGTGAACACCGATCGCCAGTCACCGATGACATGAATTTCATCGGTGCCCTTCATGGCCACCAGTTGCACTCCTGCCAGATGCAGCTTGTGCGCCTTGAGCCACAGGTTGGAGAACGCCTGCGCCCGGATGATGTGCATCCAGTCGGGGCGGTGGATTTTGCGCTGCTTCGCACTCTCACCCATGGTCGAAACGAATTTCGAATACATGTCCTTGACGTATTCGTAAGTCAGGTCGTCACCCGAGTCGAGCGCCTCCTGGCGGGCCCTGCCCAGGACGACCCGGAATTCTTCGAGGAGGTTCTCGCTGGCGTAGGCGGTGTACGACTCGTGGATGACCGGCTTCTCGCAGAGCCTGCCCATCCTGGGCCCCGCGAGGCGCAGCAGCAGGCGCAGCGTGGAGCTGGTGATCCAGAGGGGGCCCGGCTCGTCGCGGCGGCCGAGGGGGTTGGGCAGCTGCGGGTGGTTCCAGGCCGGCGGGGTGATGAGGTAGAGCCCGGCGTGCTTGGGGTCGTACTGGCCGTCGGGGTTGTGGTGGAGCTGGCCGATCGGCAGGTGGGCCTTGAGGGCCGACAGGTAGGCGCCGTTGATGTCGAGTCGTTCGACGAGTCGGCGCTCCCCGGAGCGGAGTTCGGCGATGAGGGCCTCGTTGCGCCAGTTCGGGCGGGCCTCCCAGATCTGGTCGGGCTTGTTCTGGGCGGGCTTGCGCAGGATCTCCAGGCTCGGGGGGTGCGCGGTGTGCTCGTAGCGCGCACCGACCCGCGAGCGCAGGAACAGCGCCGTCGCGTCGATGAGCGCGTCCTTGGTCAGCGCGGCCAGCACGGGCTTCACGTCGCCCTCGTGGCGGCGCGCTTCCTCGTCCACCCGCCGGTGGATCATGGCGAGCAGTTCGGTCTGCGACGCGGGCAGTTCGATGGTCTCGGGCTTCGCCGGCCGGTCGCCCTCGGTGGCTGCAGCGGCGGCCGTCGGGGAGCACATCCCGCCGAGATGGCGGGGCTCACCGCTGATCCGATGCCGGGTGGGCTTCCCGCAGCGCAGGCAGGGCGCCTCGTCGGCCTGCACCGGCTTCCCGTCCGGACCGAGGTCCAGCGCCAGGTAGCGCTCGTCCGGGAACACACCGACGGACACCTGGTCGGGCACCGGCGCTGCGACCGGGGCGGGATCGGGGTCCGACGCGGTCGGGGCCGGCGGAACGGGGGCGACCTCGCCCGGCGCCGGGCGGGCGGGGGCGTCCTCGTCCCGGGTCGGCTCGGCTGCGGCCGGAGCCTGCTGTGCGGCCGGTGCCGGCGGCGCCTCGGCGGGTTCGGGCTGCGCGGGCGCTTCCGCGGCGGCCCGTTCCGAGGCGGCGGCGAAGCGGGGCGGCAGGTAGGTGGCGACGAAGTCGGTGAGCGGGATGCCGTAGTGCTGGATCAGGAAGCGCTCGGAGACGGTCGGCGGTCGGCGGCGCGCTTCGGGCAGCAGCTGGTACGCGGCGAACGGACCCGCGAACAGGACGATGGCGGGCACCTCGTAGTGAACGGCGACCCGCTCGCAGTCGCTCAGGGTCCAGCCGGTTTTGCCGTCGAGGCGACGACTCGTCTTCGGACGGTCGAGGCCGATCGCCTCGGCGAGCCTCGTGATGGACTCGCCTGTCCCGTCCAGCAACGCCTTGATGGCCAGCCGCACGGATTCGTCCAGCCCGGCCGGCTCCTCCGAGTCCGGCACGCAGGCGGCGATCTCCGGCAGGCCCGCGGCGGCTGCGGCGAGCGCACTCACCGTGCCCATGGGTGAAGTCATGGCATCATTATCTCACAGACGTGCATTAAATGCAACTCCGTGTAAGTTCATAAAGTCCGTGTGATTTACGTACGG
Organism: Kitasatospora sp. NPDC088548; assembly: GCF_044753005.1. Classification (NCBI taxonomy): domain Bacteria; kingdom Bacillati; phylum Actinomycetota; class Actinomycetes; order Kitasatosporales; family Streptomycetaceae; genus Kitasatospora; species Kitasatospora sp. NPDC088548. The sequence continues at coordinate 70,954 of NZ_JBIVMI010000032.1, read as the reverse complement.
GCTTGCGATGGTCTCGGTTCACTCGAAAGGGTCAACACGGCCAGGACAGCGGGAGTCGGCGGCCGATAGCCTGCTGCCCACGCTGGCCGCGCGACGCCGGCCCGAGGATGTGGGTGCGCAGCATGCTGGAGCGGTGGGACAGGGGAAGCGAGCGGCGGCTGCTGCGGGCGGTCGACGCCGCCACCGCGCTGCTCTGCGAGGGAATGGGCCCGGTGGGTCTGACGGTCCTCCAGCGGCTCCTGGCCACCGCGTTCGAAGCCGGTGCGGGCACCGCGGACGCGGCCCGGGAGCTCCAGGTGGCCGGCGACATCGTCAACTCCCTCTGCTACGACGAGCCGTGGGAGGAATCGCAGGCCCGCGCCTGGCTGGCCGACGCGCACCTGCAGCGCGCGGCACTGCGGGCGACGGCCGCCGGCGCGGACCCGGTCCAGGCCCGTGCCGAGCTGGAGAGCCACCGCTGCTGGGAGATTCACCAGCTCGACGCGCTGGCGCGCCGACTGCGCCTGCTGCACACCGCGTCCGGCCAGAGCGCGAAGTGGCTGGCGGACAGCGCTCGGGTGGAGTACCACCACATCGCCCGATGGACCGCGGGGCGCACCCGCCCGGACGCCCGGCAGCGCACCGCCCTCGCCCGCACGCTGGGCGTCGCCTCCGGCTGGTTCGGGGTGCAGCGCGACGCGGTGCCGGACATCGACCTGTACCGCTCGCTCGGAGGGTGTCCCTGCGGGGCCGGAGCCGACCGCTTCGCGCTGGGCGCGGTGAACGGCCAGGACCTCAAGACGTCCTGGACCAGCCAGGGCTGGTACTGCGTCGGCTGCGGCACCCCGTGGATGGCCGAGCACGACGGCCGGCTCTACGCCGCCCCCGTCCTGAGCCCGGCCGGCGGAGAGCTGAAGTTCCTGGCCGTCCTCGACACGGTCAAGGGCCCAGCCGCCTGCGGGCCCGAACTCACCCTCCCCTGGCCGCCGGCCCACTGGAGCACCCCCGCAGGACTCCACCGCCGCGGAGCCGCGCAGGTCCCCGCCCTCTACCGTGCGGCTCCCCCACGCCCGTAGCGCACCGGCCGCACCGGCCGCTCCGGCCGACGCGGTGACACCCCGGGGACCACGGCAGGACCTGCTAACATCCGCATTTTCAGAGGAAGTTGAGGTCTCCGTGGCGAAGTCTCCCGGCGTCGGCATACACCCTGACCTGCCCGACACCCTCGTCCATTTCACCGGCCGGCCCAGGGGCCCGTACGGAGCGCAGCCTCCGGCCTTCGCGGAGGGGACGGCTCAGGAGCGGATGGTGAGCATCCTCCTGGAGGGGAGGCTGCGAGGGGCGCAGGTGCCGGGCTCGGACCTTCCGGTGATGATCAACGATGCAGACGACATGACGGCACCCCCGCAGGACCTCGTGGATGCCGGGACCGAGCTCTACGCCGCCCTGGAACGCTACCTCGCCAGCGCTGACGACCCCGACGCCCGCACCGACATCTTCTACGCCCAGGAGAAGCTGGGGTTGGCCGTCACCGGCTGGCCGTACTGGGGCGAGTCGGAGCAGGGACAGGCACTGCACACCGCCGTCCGCGACCTGGCCGGCTCTATCCAGTACGGCCACGGCGCCACCCTCCCCGAGCTGCGCCAGGCGCTCGACCGTCTCAACGCCCTGTAGGGCACGCGATGGTGGAGGCGGCGTCCTGGCGGCCGCCGCCTCCACCTGAGCGGCCGGGTCAGCGCTCCTCGGTGAAGAGCATGCCCTCCACACCGAGCCGCGCCGGTTCAGCGCCTGGTTGAGCAGTTCCTCCCCCTCATGCAGGTGGTTGATGACCTGCTGGGCGTGCTGCTCTTCCTCCGCCTGGTCGTCTGCGTCCGGCCTCGACCGGAACCGGATCGCCTCGTCGGCGGCTTCCAGCAGCTTGGCGGCTGCCGCGGCGAAGCCTTCCTCGACCTTGCCGCCGGTGGTAAGCGCCACTGCGCCGGGCGGGGAGAAGTCCTCGGCGAGGACGGCCAGGCCCATGGTGGCGCCGAAGGCGGCCGGCCCGGCTAGGCCGAGCAGAACCAGCCGGGCGGCGCCGGGTGGATCGGCTGCGGGCATCCGCTGGAGGTCCGAGGTTCCGGTCGGCTGCCCGGAGGCGGCCGACCGGGATCAGCAGGCGAGGAGGCCGCGGTAGTCCCAGCGCTCCGGGTCGTCGGGGCGCGGCTCGTAGTCCGCCCGCCGGCCCTCCGGGTCGCGCGGGACGATGAGGTAGGCGCCGCCGCACAGCTGTTCGTCGGTCCAGCCCTCGACGTCCAGCAGTAGACCGTCGAGAGGTCCGCCGCAGAGCTCGCGGTAGGCGTGGCCGGGCTCGGGGCTCGGGTCGTCGTCCCACTCCGCGCCGTAGACCCGGCGGCCGGTGTGGTCGGTGGTCGGGTGGCCGTCGTCCTCGGCGTCCGGCGGGATCATGCGGCTTCTCCTTCGCTGCTGGCGGGGTGCGGCGGCTGGCCCCGAGCTTGGTCAGTTCTGCTGGGCAGTACGGGCGCGCACGGCGCCGTACGCGAGGATGAGCAGGGTGGAGCACTGCTCGACGGGGTCGCTCTCGGTGTCGTCGAGGTAGGTGGTGGCGATGAGCGCCGCGGGGTGCCGGAGCGGTTCGCCGGGCATCGGCAGGAAGGTCCCCGGAGCGTTGCCGGGGTGCTGGCGGGCGAACTCGTGCAGGGCCTCGGCGGTGGCGCGGGGGTCGGGCCAGGCGCCGGGGGTAGGCGGCAGCTCCGGCAGGGTTCGGGCGGCCCAGGCAGCCCCGAGCAGCGCGTCCCGGCGGGACAGCGGGTCCGCTTCCGCCCACACGTCGTAGGTGGTCTCGCCGTCGTCGGGGCTGCGCCCGGTGCGGGCGGCCTCGGCACGGTAGAAGTCGATCTTGCTGGCGAAGGGCTGGCCCTGGACAAGGTCACGGGCGTCGCGGGCGGCGAAGCGGCTCAGGTCGGTGGTGAGGCGGGCCAGGTCGTTCAGGCGCATCATGTCGCTGGCCTGCGCGGCGGTGACGCCCATGTGCTCGGCGACCACGTGGGGCAGGAACTCGGCGGGGACGTTGCGGGCGACCGGGACGCCGCCCACCAGGAAGGTGGTGCGGGGGCTGTCGTGGTTCACGGCGGGATACCTCTCTACGGGTTCTCGTCTGCGGGTTCCCACGGGGTCGCGTTGGCCTCCCAGGCCTGCGAGTAGTCGCGGTCGGTGAACTGCTCGGCGAGGCCGGTCTGCTGGACGTACTTGAGCACCGCGTCGGGCTCCAGGCCGAGCTCCTTCTTGAACCAGTCGTAGCCCTTCCCGGACCGGCTCAGCTCCAGCACCATGTCGGACAGGCCTTCGATGGTGTCGACGCCGCGGGCGTTGTTGTGGCGCAGGGTTGCCGCCTGTCGGGCCGTGCGGCCCTTGCGGCGCAGGCGGATGGTGGTCACCGGGAGCCTGCCGCGGACGGCCTCGCGGATTCCGGGGTCGGTCTTGCCCACCAGGTGCCGGTGGAAGCCGTCCACGACCTCCCGCAGCGGGCTGCCGTCCTCCCGGGGCTGCTCGGGGGCGGTGACGATCGGCTGGGTGTACCCGTCGGTGGTGATCGAGTGGCGCAGCAGGTCGAGCTGCTGGGGCGCGACGTGGTTGGGGTTGTAGTCGTTGCCCTCGACCTGTTCGCTGCGCACCCACAGGACCAGGTCGACGGGCTGGTCCTTCATCGGCGAGTACTGGTGGAGCTCGGCGCGGAGATCGTTGATGACGTCCATCCGGTCGTCCTCGGAGAGCTCCTGGAGGCGCTGGAAGAGGACTCGGGCAGCGGCGGTGATCTCGGCTGCGGTGGTCTCGGCGAGGAGGCTGTCGAAGCCGGGCTGCTCGGTGGCGGTCACGGGGTGGCCTCCCTGGTGAACTTGTCGAACTTCTCGGTGAAGGGGATGTGGGTGAAGCCGGCGGCGAGGAAGTGGTCCCGGCGAGCCCGGGCGGCGGTCGCGTGCAGGGCCCGCCCGTCGGCGGCCCTGACGGCGGCGCGCAGCAGCAGGGTGTAGAGGGCGGCCCGTTCGCCGGGGGCGACGTAGAGGGACTCCACGTGCAGGTCCTTGGTGGTGGCGCGCGGGGTGAGGCCGACGAAGCCGAGTGTCCGGCCGGCCGGGTCGCGGGCGACGATCCAGGTTTTCCCGTCGTCGTCGAACGGCGCGTAGCCGCCGAGGGCCTTGTGGACGGTGCGGCGGGCGAGGAGGGGGCCGAGCAGCGGGTAGAAGCGCTCGTCCTCGTTGGTCAGGGTGAGCAGCTCGGGGTCAGACGGTGCCACGGTAGCCCCACTCCCTGCGCTGGATCTCCATGCGCTTCTTGTACGCCGCGTACGAGTTCTTGTTCGCCGGCGGGGCCATGCTGAGCCCGCGGCAGTGGTAGTCGTGCGAGAGCAGGACCTTGACGATGCGCTTCCAGCTCGGGTGCACACGGTCGAGAGGTCCGTCGTCGGGGATCACGCCGCCCATGTCGCCGTTCTCGGGCCTGGCGAACCAGTTGATGAAGACGGCGATCTTGGTGCGGTAGTGCTCCGCGGTGACCGGCGGCATGCTCTCCAGCAGCCGCTGCGCGTACTCGTACCAGGTGATGTCGTCCGGCTTGGTGATGCTGATCCGGCCGGAGATGTTCCCGGTCTCCCGGGCGGTGCGCGCGCCGAAGGTCGCGCCCTGCACGCGGGCGGCGACCATGCCCCAGGTGTGCGGCTCGATCAGCTGGTAGAGCCACAGGCCCCGCTTCTGGTCGTCGCCGTACGGCTGGCACAGGCGCTGCTGGTGGAGCGTCAGCCCGGCCTGGTGCATCCGGTCGTACACCCTGTTGTAGGGGACGCGCTCGCGGCCGTTGAAGGTCCAGATGTCCTCGACCTGCCAGTCGTAGATCGGGTACGCGTTGTAGAGGGAGCGGCCGATCCAGGTGGTCCATTGCAGGTTGTCGTGGCGCTTCTTCGTCCGGCTGGCGATGGTGCGCCACCGGTTGAGGCTCTCCTGGGTGCGGATGCCGACCAGGCATGCCGTCATCTTGCCGCCGTGCTGCTCGCTGAGCCAGTGGCCGAACTCGGGGGTGAAGTCCTCGAATTCCATGCCGCGGTGGAAGAAGTCGAAGTAGTCCTCGTCGCCGATCGCCTCTTCCGGGCGCTCGCGCACCCAGACGTCCTCCAGTCCCGGCTCCCAGCACATCCACTCCGGCTGGAACTGGGAGACCGCGTTCCTCAGGTTCAGCGGGAGGGCGACCCAGTAGACGTCGAGAACGTCTTCGTGGCGGCGCAGCATGGTGCGCAGGAAGTCGACGGTGTGCTGGTACTGGGCTTCGAGGTCGACGATGAGGACGCCGAGCCGGCGGCCGCGGGTGCGGGCCTCGCGGGCGGCGAGCTCGACCATCACCCCGCTGTCCTTGCCGCCGGAGAAGGCGCAGTAGACGACGGCGAAGTCGTCGAAGACCCTGCTGATGCGGCGGCGGGCGGCGGTGAGCACGTCCGTGCCGAGCGGCTTCTTGTTCGGGCTGGTCGTCATCGGCGGGCCGCGCTCGGCTCGCGCGGGGGCAGGAGGTCGCGGTTGGCGTCCTGGAGGGCCTGTGCCTGGGAGGCAACGCCGTCGAGGATCGCGCGCCCGGCGGCGACCAGGCTGCCGTACTCGGGGCTGTAGTCGAAGTCGAGGAGGGCGAAGGCTTGGACGAGCGCGGCGTAGCGGGGCCGTGTGGTGTGCGCGAGAACGTCGCCGTCCTCGTGGTCGACCACCCAGAGGTTGGTCCCGTCGCCGTAGACGTCGATACCGCACATCCCGTCGGCGTCGAGGGTCTGCGTCAGGATGCCCGCGCCCAGGTGCTCGGTGTTGAGGCCGTGGCCTCGGTCCGGGGCCGGGCAGTCGAGGCCGCGTTCGATGAGCTCGCGCAGGACGGCTGCGCGGTCGCGCTGGCCACGGCCCCGGCGACGGACGACGTGGTCGACCGTACCCAGCTGCTCGTCGGTGAGGCGGACCTCGACCTTCGTGCCGACGTCCGGGCGTCCCCGGCCCCAGGGGTCGGTTTTGGTGGTGCTCATCTGCACTCCAGCGGAAGGGGCGTCATTCTCGGAATGTAATTTAGTTGAGGTTTGACGCATGCGTCAAACTGATCAGTTTCTGATTTATCCAATCCATTCCGGTCGGTGGCTCAGCCACGCCTCCGCCTGCTGCCTGGTCAACTGGACCACGTCCCCGGCTTCGTCCACCTGGAGGAACGCACGCCGTTCCTCGGTGACGCGGCCCGCGAAGTTCAGGGCGCGCAGCCTCTTCCACTGCGCCACAGGCGGGTCGAGGGGCCAGCTCGCCTCGTACAGACGGCCGGTGCGCAGGGTCCAGCAGAACAGCACTCCGCGCCACCCGCGGTCGTCGAGGGCGCCCTCGTAGTCCCGCTCCTCGCGCAGGAAGGCGCGGCGCAGGCCGAACTTCACGTCGCGGCCCGTGATCTCGGCGACCCAGGGCCGGTCGCCGCAGATCCGCTCCCGGATCCACCGGGCCCGGAAGCGGGTGTCCAGCGGGCGGGTGTCCAGCGCCTGGGCGAGGTCGGCGGCGAGCAGCGGTTCGGCCTCGGGCCAGGTGGCGGGCCGGACCTGCACGGTGGTGCGCCGGCCGGGACGCTGCGCGTGGTCGAGGACGACGGCGATCAGCTCGGTGAAGCCCTTCTCGTCCAGCACCCGCACGCCGGGGGCGTCGGCGGGCACCGGCGGCTGCTCAGGGCGGGGCACGAACCGCACCGTGAGGAGCTGGCCGTCCGGGACAGGGCCGCGGGTGGTGTGGCGCAGCGTCCACCACGGGCCGGAAACCGGCGGGCCGTCGGGGCAGGGGCCGGTGTGGTGGGCGCCGGCGGCCCAGTGGCCGGCGCCGGGCTCGATCCGGTGCCCGCACCCCGTGCACCAGGTGGTGCCCGTGGTCGGCGGTCCGGGCGGGGCGTCCGGCGGGCAGGTGTCTCGGTGGGCGGCGGCGTAGCGGGCCGGGCGGCGGCCGCGAGCGGTAAGGGCACGGGCGTACCGGTCGGGCTCGGAGCGGTTGACGAGCAGGGCTTGGCCGGTGCCGGCCGGAACCCAGCCGGAGCAGATCGCGCAGGGCCCGGCGAACCGGTTGGCCTCCAGGACCTCGGGCCGGGGCGGGCAGATGTCCTCGCGGTGCACCAGCACCCAGGCGCCCTTGCCGCCGCTGAGCGTGCCGGCACCGGGCGGGACCTGCTGTCCGCAGCGCCGGCACGGGCCCGCCAGCGTGTTGGGCCGCTCCTTGCCCTGGGCACGGTGCCAGGCGGCGCCCGGGGCGAGACGGCGGCGGACGAACGCGATCTCGCGGGCGCCGATCGGGCTGCGGCGTATCCAGGTCTTCACCACGGCCATGCCGCCCGGAGCGGCCGGGTCGACGCGGTGCAGGGCGACCTCGTACTCCTCGCCCGCGCAGTCCACCCCGACCACCAGGGCTCCGGCGGGCAGCGAGCAGCGGTAGCCGGCGTCCAGCCATTCGCCCTCCAGGGTGCGGGCGCTGGCCGCACCCTCGGGGCAGGCGGTGACCAGCCGCCTCCAGCCGGTGCGCCCCTCGGGCACCGTGGGGACCAGCACCGGGACGAGGGTGCGCGGCGCGAACGTAGCTGTCCCTCCTGCGGTCGCGGCCGGGCGGACTCCCCCGCCGGCGGGGCTCCTGCTGCCGTCCAACTCGTCTCCCCCTCCTCAACGGGCCACGGGCCCAGTCGAATTGTCAGTGGGTCAGGTCATCCTGGAATCAGATGGTTCGCGGTGCTTTGTGCCGTCCTGCCATCACTGTGCGCCATGGGTCTGACACTGCTGGTCCCGGCGCCGCCCCCGCTTACTCCCCGGGCCCCCAACGCGGTTCCGGGCCAGCTGCTCCTGCCGACCGACGGAGGACTACCGTGCTGCTCTCCCACCACCCCTTCCAGCGCTCCGGCGCCTGGGCCGCCGCCTTGCTGGCTGGCCTCCCCCACCCGGGCCTGGTCGGTGACGACGACCTCGACCGGGTGGCCGCGCGGATCGCCGCCGACTGCGAGCGGGCCGGGCGCCTGGCCAAGGGCGCATCCGGCTGGGCCTGGCTCGTGCGGCTGGCCGGCATGTATCCGCAGTCGCCGCCCGTGCACCCCTCCCGGGCCAAGAATCCGCAGCCGATCGGCGCCCGCGTCCTGGACTTCCTCGGCCCCGACCCCGACCCCGTGCATGTGGTCGAGCAGGGCGGCCGGGTGTGGCCGTGCTGGATGTGCCAGGTCCCCGGGGCCTCGATCCGCTGGGGCAAGGACAAGCTGCCGCTGAGCGACTCGGCGCAGCACCTCAACAACTCAACCGTCTACGGCGGCGGGTACCCGCTGTGCCGCTCCTGCCGGGTCGCCGTCTGGGCGCTGCCCTACACCACCGCCACCAGCGCCACCGGGCTGAACGTCACGGTTGGCTGCTGGGACGAGCGGACCGAGCGCACGATCGCCACCACGTTCCTCGCCGTCAACCAGCAGGCCCGGGCTGAGGGCTGGACCAGCTGGCGCCAGGGCCCCAGCGCCGAGGACGTCCTGTGGCAGCTGCTGGCCGACCACCGCGAGAACCGCGTGCAGCTGGACCTCCAGCGCTGGTCCAACGACAACCGCACCCCCCGGCTCGACATCCGCCACCTCTCCCCCCAGGCCGCCCTTCGGCTCGCCGACCTCCACCACGACGCCGACCCGGCCGAGCTGCGCCGCGCCGCGCGTACCACCGGCCATCACCCGCTCGATCTCGCCCTCAGCCCGGACCTGCTCGACCAGGCGCTCACCACCGCGCCGCGATGGGCCGCCCACGTCCTGACGGCCCTCGACCCCGACCAGCCGCCGACCGCCGCACCCACCACCAACACCATCCACGCGACCACCCGCTGAACGAGGAGCACCCCGTGAACACCGACACCACCCGCACCGCCTCGTACAACCTGCTGACCGAGCCCTGGATCCCCGTCACGGACGCCGACTACGGCAACACCCACGTCGGAATCGCCACCGCCCTGCTGGAGGCCCACCGGCTGCGGCTCGGCTCCCCCGGCTTCGACCAGCAGGTCCTGCTGCGCCTGCTGCTCGCCGTCCTGGACGCGGCCGCCGGACCGACCAGCGAAGCCGAGTGGGACACCGCCTGGTCCGCCCCGACGCTGCCCGCCGACCGCATCCGCGCCTACCTCGACCGCTGGGCCCCGCGGTTCGACCTCTTCGGGGAGCAGCCGTTCGGGCAGTGCGCCGCGCTCACGGAGGCGAACAGGGACACCCACCTCCTCAAGCCCTCCCGGTGGGGCGGCCACGGCCGGGAGTTCCTCGACCACTCCCTGCTGGAGGAGCCGCGCCCGTTCGAGCCGGCCGAGGCGGCGCTGGCGCTGCTGCGCTTGCAGGCGTTCCACCCCGGCGGGATCCAGGGCGCGCACCCGCAGGACCCCCGGGGCAAGGGCGGTCGGATCTACGGCTCCAAGCCGGGGCACGCGAGCGTGGTGGCCAACCTCGTCGTCAACAGCATGGGCGCCACGCTCAAGGATCTGCTGCTGCTCAACCTCCCGCCGCGGCCACGCGCCGCGGGCGACCGGCCGGTCTGGGAGCGGGAGGCCGCCGGCGCCGCCGGAGAAGCGCGGGAGCCGCAGGGCCGGCTGGACCTGTGGACCTGGCAGACCCGGCGCACCCGGCTTTTCGTCGACGAAAGCTCCCAGGTGGTGGGCCTGGCTCTGCACGACGGCGACCGGATGGCCGACCCCAAGGCCTGCATGCACGCCCTCGACCCGCTGACCGCCCGCACCACGAAGGGCTCGCCACTGCCGGTCACCGACGCGGCCAGCTTCGAGGTCGTCTGGTCGGCCGGCCTCCTACTCGACCCCGCCGGGGCCGCCACCGCCACCAGCCCCGTCGTCGAGCACGTCCTGCTCGCCGCCGAGCGCGGCACCCTCGACCCCGGCCTGCGCCTGGCCGCCGAGCTGCTTCAGGTCCAGCACTCCAACCAGCACCGCGCCAGCATCTTCGGCATCCGAGAGGTCACCTCCTCGCTGGGCACGGCCGCTTCCCTGGCCACCGTCGGCGGCCGGGCCTCCCTGGCCGCCGCCGCCCGGCTCGCGCACGACGTGCAGCGCGCGCTGTACGGCGCGGGCGCGGACGCCTTCCGCCAGCAGATCAAGGACATCGCGCCCCGCCAGAGCGCCTCCCTCGCCCGCCTCATGTCCAACAACCACGCCTGGGAGGACATCGCCCGGGAGCCCGAGCCCGGCCTCGACCGCTGGACCGCCGCCCTGCGCCGCGCCCTGGACGGCGTCGCCCAGGAAATGGCCACCACCGACCTCATGGCCACCGCCCGCTTCCAGGTTGAGGCCGAGAACATCCTCTTCCGGTACTCCCGGCGCGCCAAGAAGACGGCCGCGCAGGCCGCAGTCCGGACCGTGGTGCCCGCCGCCCGCGCCGCCGCGTGAACCACGCCGGTGGTGCAACCCCTCGGACCGGGGTTGCACCACCGGCTTCGCCGGCCTCCTGCCGATGGGGCGCTCGCTCTAACACTCCCGAAGTGGACCGTAGGTGATCGTCCGCGCACGGCGGGTGTTGACGGCCCCCCATAAAAGGTGTCACGCTGTCCGTGACACCTTTTATGGGAGGCGCAGACATGAGCGTGCTGGCGGGCGTGACGGCGGAAGACCTGTCCTCGTGGGACAGGCCCGACTCCTCATGGGTGACCTACTGGGCCCACGAGGGACGCTGGTCGCAGTACGAGACGCAGGGGCTTCCGAACGACAGCCGGCTCATGCTGCCCACCGGCGCGGTGCCCGTTCCGGGGCTGCTGGCCGATGGACTGCTGCGGGTGTGGGTCGACACGGCGGAGGGCTGGCTGTGGGCGGCGCTCCCGAAGGACGCGGCGCGATGGGCCTCAGGCGAGGTGCCGAGCTGGGTTCGGTGGACGGGGTCGGACAGCCGCTACCCGCACAAGGCCGAGGCGACGATCCACGAGCCGGTGATGGTCCGCCGCCGCCTCGCCGACGGTGAAGCAGTCGTACTGCTGGACCAGGTCATGCCGCCGGTCGGCGACTACCAGCTGCCCCCGGAGTGGGCGCAGGTGCTGCGCCTGGGCGGCTGGTACCCGCGGGACCTGACGGCTGAATTCTCCTTCGGCCCGCCGGTGGGCGAGCGCCGGGTGTGGTGGCGCATCGAGGATCTGGAGGACGCGCAGGCCCTCGCACGAAGCCTCCCGGCCTGGTGGAAGCACCAGGGATGGCCGCTCGACCGGACCCGGCCGTACCGGGACCACGGGCCGCTGGCCCGCCACCTCGCGCTCCTGGTCGACGAGGGGATTCCCGCGCCGGTGGCGGCGGCCCACCGCGAGGTCGGCAAGTCCCTCGACCTCGACACGATCCGGGCCTCGGTCAACCCGGCGATCCCGAACGACGCGACCCGGGTCCGCCTGACCCGGTCCGGGGACCGCCCGTACTTCGCGCTGAACGCGCAGTCGGCCCGGACGCAGCTGGCGAAGCAGAATCCGGACGCGGCCTACACCCTGGTCCACGAGGTGCACGCCGACCGCGTCCCCGGCCTGGTGCCGCTGCACGTCGACCCCGCATGGCACCTCGTGGTGTGGTCGGACGGCGCCGTCCACGCGCCGGCCGAGGTGTACCAGCCCGACGCCCCGCACATCGGCGGCGAATGGGCCCCGGAGTACCAGCGGCTCGCGGCGACCGCAGAGCTGGTGAAGCAGTGCACCCGGGCCTCGAACTGGGCCGAGCTCCAGCAGGAGCGACCGTGGGAGAGCTGGCTGGACGCCGACGGCGTGGCCATCGACACCCCGACGACGGTGTCGGCCCGCGCCCACGGTGCCGAGCGCACGGTCACCCTGACCCGGTACGCCATCTCCCTCGCCGACGCACAGCCGGCCGAGCTGTGGAAGGTGGAGGTCCGCACGGTGGCGCCCAACCAGGTCGACCCGGCCGTCACCTTCGCCCTGTACACCTCGCGAGCTGAGGCCGAGGCCGCGTTCGCGGTGGCGGACGACGGCCTGCCGCCCGTGATGACCGTGCCGGAGCTGGCCAAGCACTTGGGGGTGAAGGGCGACACGTTGCGTCAGGCGCTGCACCGGGAACGCCGCAAGCGGCACGGGGCGTGGACGATCGGCCAGGTCATGTCCGCGCAGGCGGAACCGGGCTGGGTCGGCACGGCCGGACCGCCGACCGAGGCGGCGCGGCCGGACAACCCCTCACTGAACCACCTGCACGATCCGCGGGTGGTGCTCACCTGGTGGCACAACCGGCCCGGACACGGACCGGGCCGAGGCCACACCGGGGCCAGGTAGCCCTGCCCGGCGCGAGCCGGGAGATTATCGCGACGGGCTGCGGGGCTCATGCCGGATCCCGTAACGAGGCGGGGCAAAGGCCCAGTTGATCGGGCGAGACGCCGCCCAGCAAACTGGACCCGGGGAGGATGCCGGATCTCCTCGTGGTGGTCCTACCCGCTCTGCGGGTATCGCGGCCCGACCCGGCACGGGCCGCCGCCGCGCGCCGCGCTCCGCAGGCGCGCGTCCGACCACCCACGAGGTACCCCCATGCCCGCTCCCGCTCCGCACACCCCGACCGTGCACTCCCAGGCCGTCACCGTCGCCACCCGCTCGGGGCCCGAACCCCGGTGGGTGGTGTGGACCGACCGCGAGGCCCTCTTCTGCCACGGGTGCGACGCCCTGGTCGGCCTCGCCGTCGACGATCCCCCGGTACACCTGACGCCGGCGACCTTGACTGCACCGCAGCCGCGCCGCTGTCTCCAGCACACCTGCGGCACCTGGAACATCCCGCCCTGGCGCGTGGTGACCACCGAGGAGGACGTGCCGGCCGCCGCCGCCGAGCTCATGAAGGTGCGCAGCCGCAACGTGGCCGCCCTGCGCGCCGAGCTGCGCCGCCGTACCGCCATGGTCCTGCGCCGCGTGGTGGAGAGCGAGCAGCCGCCGGACCGGGCCGGATACCCGCTCGACCTGTGCGGGCTGCACGCCAGCGTCGAGGCGGACGAGAGGGGTTGGCGCGGTTCGTGCATCGACCCCGAGCAGCCTGGCCCCGAGACCATGATCGAGGTCCGGCCCGCCGAGCTGCCCGGCCTGCTCCCCGGCTACCTGCCGGCATTGCCCCCGTACGGGCCGACGCTGGCCAGGCTGCCGGGCACCACCGCCGTCCCGCCGCCGTACCAGGGGCCGCGGTGGGAGATCAGCGACTTCGCGCCCGGCGACCAGGACTCCCCGCTCCCCGACCCCTGGCGAATCGGGGACATCCTGCGGGTGGAGGTACTGGACCGGCTCCCGCCGGCGGACGATCCGCAGCCCTGCCACGGGATCGACGACAGCGACCTCGACCAGTTCCTCAGTCAGCCCCTTGACAGCTTCCTCTACCAGCCGACCGAACCTCATGTCCCCGCAGGCGCGCCGGGATACGAACGCCTGTCCCCCGGGCTGATCGCCATGACCGCCACCGTGGTCGAGATCGACCAGCCGGAATGGTGCGATGAGGACGATGAAGACGGCCACCCGGACGACGAGATGAGCGGCTGGCTGCGACGCGCCTGGGTACGCCCCGCCACCCCAGAGGAAGCTGCCGCCCTGCTCGCTACCCGCGAGCCGCACCGCTAGATGCACCACACAGCTGCACCGGCCCGAGTCCAGTATCTTGACCAGCTGTGGGCACCTCTCCGAAGGGCGGTCTCGGCCGCCCGCTCGACCTCAACCTTCCCCCAGCCCCAGCGGGCCGTCCGACTCGCCATCCCGGCCGGACGGCAGCCGAACGCAGTGCCGAAGCGCCCGTGCCTCCCGACCTCCAAGTGGCGCTGGGACGAGCTCGGCGCCGGGACCGGGCAGCGGAGCAGCGTGCACAGCAACTCGTCCCCGGCGTCCTGCTGACCGGGCAGCCCCTCACCAGCTCCGCAAGGCAGGGAACATGACCGACCCGATCCGCGAGCACACCGAGGTCTCGATCACCCGGCTGCTGCGCCCGTGGCTCAACCAGGAGAGCAACTGCGTCCCCTTCGAGGAGACTGCTCAGCTGCTGGCCGGCACGATCGAGGTGACCAGCGCGGTCCTCGGGTGCGGGAGCTGCAGAAGATCCAGGCATCCACCGAGAACCTGAAGTACATCGCCGAACACGGCGTCCCGCGACCGCGGGAGAGTGCGGAGGGTTCGCGCAGGACCGACCGCGCACGCGGTCAGGAGGCGGACGTCGATGACTCCGAGGGCACCGAGTCGTCGCCCTCAAGGCGCGAGCAAGTGCTGGGCCTGCTCGGCCAGGCGCCTCGACGAAGCTGGAAGGTGCGGGACATCGCCCGTGCCCTGCACATCGAGAACGTGAAGAGCCTGCGGACCAGCATGGACGACTTCGTCCGGAATGGCGTCGTGCACAAGAACCACGACACTTCGACGTACTTCCTCGGGGATTCGACCGCCCAGACGTTCTTCTAGCGCATTAATGCGAGTGTGGCCGCCGCCGGTTTTCGAGGACCGACGGCGGCCGTTGATGCGGAAGCCGCCGACCTACCAAAGTCTGGGTTTCGCGCGTCGCCGTCCACTTTAGCCCCTGATGGATTTGAGTGGTGCGGCTTCGCGCGGAATCCGTATTCCCTTCGCCCGAAGGAAGTACGAGCCGTGCCGTCATTCTGTTCTTCACCCACGCCCCTCGCCGGTCCGCCCGGCCATGGGAGCGGGTCACATCGCGCGTCCGGGCCACAGATCGGTTTCGAGGGCGCGTTCGAGGCTGGCGATGGTCAACAGGTCCGGCCATCCCGAGCCGGCGAGGACGTTGGCGATGGTCTGCCGGTTGATCCCGGAGTCGCGGGCGAGCCGGTTGGCGCTGATGCTGCGGTCGCTCATGACCATGGCGAGGCGGCGAGCGAGGGCCTGGGCGACGCGGGCACCGTGGTGCTCAGCCAGTGCGGCATCGGGCCAGATCCCGGTGAGGACGAAGGCGCGCGGGGAGAGCGCGCGGGGAGAGTCTCCAGGCACGCCATCCAGGACCCGCGTGCTCCCCTTTCTCCGTCCGGTTCCCGCCGAACGGGCCGCCGGACTCCTGCGGGACGGCATGTGACCGACCGCCCGGCAACCCCGCGCTTCCCACGGATCGCGGATGCCGACGTCGAGCACGCCCTCGGCTCGGTCTGCGACGCGGATACACGCACCGAACTGTCCAGCCTGGTGCACCACGACACGGGCCGGCACCGGCTGCTGACCGTGGACGGCCTGCTCGCCGGGATGCAGCTGTGTGCCGAACGGCACAACGGCCAGGTCCTGCTCGACCGCACCACCGCGATCCTCCAATGGGCGGTCAGCCCCCGCATGCGCGAACGCTTCCACATCCCCGAGCGCCCCGACAGCGCGCGCGGCTTCGAGGCGTCCTACGCGGTGGTCCGCCGACTGTTCCACCAGCTCCTCGCCGCGATGGACCCATCGGCCCTGCCCAAGAACCGCCGCACCGACAAGGCCGAGGCCGCCCGGATCTCAGCCGCCGCCGATCCCAGCGATCTGCGGCGACGCGGTCAGATCCTGCTCCGGATCACCAACGCACTGGTCGACGCCTCTCTCACGGACCTGCGTTCCCACCTCGACCGGCACTGGGACGGGTCGACCGCCGTGGATGCCACGCCCATCCGCGCCTTCGCGAAGGGCGTACGCACCGCGGGTCCGGAGCTGGCGACCGATCCCGATGCGGGCTGGTACGTCCGAGAGGGCGACCACCGAGACCCCGACACGCTGCCGGCAAAGGCCCCGCCCAAGCGCAAGGGCGCCAAGGCAACCGAGGGACAGGCCCGCCGAAGACGCAGCGCGAAAACCCTGTTCGGCTATGACGCCACTCTGGCCGTCGCCCGCAATCCCACCCATGACGGAGCACCCCGCCCTGACGGGTCCCCCGACCCGCGTGCCGTCCCGGCCGTCGTCACCGGCTTCACCCTCGACAAGCCCGGGCACGCACCCGGCCTCAACGCCACCCGCGTGCTGACCGACGTCCGCCGTCGCGGCCACCCGGCCGGGTTCCTCGCCGGTGACCGCGCCTTCAACAACTCCATCCCCGACCAGTTCCAGCTGCCCACCCGGGCCTTGGGCTACCGACTGGTCTTCGACTACCGGCAGGACCAACTGGGTATCCAGGCCGGCACGGCGGGCGCGCTTCAGGTCGAGGGCCAGTGGTACTGCCCGGCCATCCCGCAGCCGCTCATCACTACGACGGCGGATCTCCACAACTCCCTTATTGACCAGTATACTTGGGCCGCCAGGATCGCTGCCCGCGTCCCGTTCCAGCTCGTCCCCAAGCAGCACCCGGACGCTGAGGGGCATCAGCGGATGAGCTGTCCCGCCTCCGCCGGACGCCTGCAGTGCCCGCTCAAGAAGGCCAGTATGGGACGCGATCCCCGCCTGCCGGTCGCCGATCCTGCCCCCAGTCCAGTCGGCCCGGCGAAGATCTGTGCCCAGCACACCATCACCATCGCCCCCGAGGCGAACGCCCAGGTCACAGCCTCGCCCGCCGATCGAGCTCTAGATAAACAACGAGCACTTCAACGGATACGCGAAGGACCCGATCAGCGAAGCCATCGAGATCTCCGGCCGCCGCCGCATCCGAGGCATCGCCGCCCAGACCTTCCTCCTGGCATTCCAGCTCGCCCATGCCAACAGAAGGAAGATCAACCGCTGGCTCGACACGGTCCCCGCCGGCGACCAGCCACCACGCCGCCGACCAACCCGACGGCGCAAGACCAAGCCCCTCGGCACCTGGACCCCCACCGGCCACCTCGAACAAGCGGTCTGAGGCAGCACCGAAACGGCCCACCAGGCCCCAGCCTGCCCACAAGCAGCCGCAGCACCCCTGTGCAGGTGGGAAACTCCTGCCTCATCAGCACGAACGGCGAAACGGCGCCTCCCTCAGCAACTTTCGTCACTGTGGAAAGCACCGTTTCGTCGGTACTTCTGCTGCTGCTCGGGGACGGGGCCGAGGTCAACGGTCATCTGGCCGGCTCCGGCTCGCCTGGCCGGGTTGGAACTCGCTGGCAGATCATGACGATCCCCGACGATCTCGACCGGTGGAGCCCCGGCAACGTCCAGGAGTGGCTGCGGGGGCTGGAGGACGATCCGAGCGTGACGGACGACGACTTCCGCAGGGCCCAAGAGGCCGCCAACCTGGTCATCCTGGGCAGCTAAGGCTGGAGCGGGTCGGGGTGGGGAGTCGAAGGTCCTGGGCCGCCGCGGTGGTCAGGTTGCCGTCGTCATCGCGATGGCGTGCCGGCCGGCGGCGTTGGCCCGCTCGATCGCGCGGTCGTGCCGCTCGTTGGCCTCGCCGACTGGATCGCGCGTCAGGCTGATCGCGTCGGCGGCCTCGATGTTCGTAATGTAGACCTCGACGGCCGCCGCGAACGAGTCCATGGCCGCGGTGCTGCGGCTGCGGGCCATGTCTTGGGCCAGCGTCCAGAAGCCCTTGGCGAGCGCGGCGTGGTCAGGACGGTCGACGGAGGTCAAAAAGGACGTGCCGACCGCGACGCCGGCCAGAGCCCGCTGCGCCCGTGCCGCTGACGCCCAGGCTGTGCGGTCAAGGTGCGTGCCGGGCAGCAGGTAGCGGCTGCGGGCCTCGGCCAGGTCGCGCGCGACCGCCCCGCGACCTCCGTCGACCCGGGCGCGCAGCAGCTCCATGATGATGCTGGTGACCACTGCCAGGGCGATGACCGAAACGATCACGGGCTTGATGTACGGGGAGAACGGCACCCTGCCCGGTTCGAGGGCCGTCAGCATCTTGGGCATCAGCCAGAACATCCCGGGAACCAGGACGGCACCCATCACGACGGTGATGAGCACCCCACGGGCGCCCACCGCCAACTTCGAGTGGTCAAACCCTGCGGTCCGGGGGAGTGGGGCGCCCGGATCGCGGAGCACCTGGGGATGCTGTGCCGCGACCATGCGCACGGTCTCCTGGACCTTCGTCGGCAGACCGGGATCCACAATGACGACGGCGCCCCGACAGCCGGATCGAAACATCATCGGTGATCACCCTCCATCGTTCGTTACCCGCCCAGCGACGGGCCCGCCCAGTATGGGCCCGCCCGCCGACAGACCCTAGCTAGGGCGAGCAGAACCTCGCGCACACAAAGCTCCGGGGTCTCCACCGACAGTCCGAACGGCCGTTCACCTGCACCGCACCGACACCGGAAGGCGCGCTCCCGATGGAAGGCGCCTATGGTATCCCGGCCGGACTAGAGCTCACCGCTTGGCCGTTGGACCCCGGCTGCGGGCGCAGACGCGGAAGTCGGTGCACCGTCCGTACCAGTCAGCCAGGATGGTGTCCATGAACAGCGAGATGCCGCCAGAGCCGGCATGGAACTCACCGGAGTACCGCACGATCGCGTTGGAGCGGGTCGCCACCAGCATCCCGGCAGGGGACAACGGGGCGGCGGCGTTCCTGTCCGCGACGGTCGCCTTCTTCGGGGACGGCGACACGGTTCGGGAGACGGAGGTCTTCCAGAAGGCCGCCGAGTACTTCAGAGCCCACCCGGAGCTCACCGTCCACGCGGCGAACTGGACCAGGACTACGGACGGCGGGAGCGAACTGCTCCGACTGGAGGTCAGCGTCACCCCGCCGGAGTGGATCCCGCCCAACGACGTCCCGCGCCTCTACCCGTGGGCCGGCAGATAGCGTCTGCGGTGAAAGCCCGTGCAGGCCGGGCCGCCCCGGGGCCTGTTCAAGACCGCCCATCCCCCGCCTTAGCGGCCAACGTCCCCACCCACCAAAACCACCCGTCCCTGGGGAGAAGCGGGTAGTTCACGGCCCCGGGGAGCGCACCCCCGCTCTGCCCGGGGGCGGAGGAGCCTATACCAGATCACTGCTCAAGACGGCGCAGAGCCCTACGAGGTTTTGACGCAGGCCTGCGCGGTCACTGGCGACGAGGCCTGGCAGGCCGAACGGTGGACGAGGGCGGTGGCGACGATGCCCGGGGACGCCACGTGCAGGGCGTTCAGCAGGGCCTCGGCGCAGGCCTCCGATCCGGTGCCGTCCTGGTAGTGCAGGGCGATCTCGAACGCCTCGGTCGCACGGGCCGTGACCCCCGCCAGGCGAGCCCGTCGAGCGGGTCCGGGATGGCGCTGCCTAGCAGGGGGAAGGCGCGCGGCGGACGACGGGTGTGTGGAGCTGAAGGCCGTGAACATGCACTGGGGCTCCTACCTGGGCGGAGACCGGATCACCAAGACGTGCGAGACCAACGTGCGGGCGCCCGTCGACGCGTGGACCCACCAGACCCGCGTCCGGCCCGTCGAGCTGCTCGCCCTAACCGCCGTTCGCCGCGACCCCGGTAAAAACACCCGGAGCTTCCGTCGCTGCTGACCGACGTGGTGACGGCCTGGCACGCAGCGACGGCGGGGCAGGCCACGCAGGCCCAGGCGTTGCGGTCCACCACGTCGGCCTGCGCTACGGCCGGACGGCTCGGCGGCCGCCATGGGCTGTTCGCGCTGGTCTCCCTGACCGCTGTGGTGGCCGTGGCCCTGCTCACCGAGCAGGCCGAGCAGATCGGTACGACTCCGGAGGCACTGCTTGACGGCATGGCCCTCCAGTTCACCGAGGATGCACAGGCCTAACCCTTCGGCCGGCCGGGCCGTCGCCTGCTAGCCGTTGTCGACGGTCGGGAGAGCGGCCGCGGCCGCCGCCCTCGCCGCTCCGAGCGCTGCCGTGTAGGCCTCGGCAACTTCCGCGGAGGAGGCCGTCAGCGCCTTGATCTCGACGACGCCGACCGGTACGGCGGCCGCTTCGGCGAGCAGGTCGTGAACGGCTCCGCTGCGCGCCTCCACCTGCTCCGCCACCGCCCGATCGGAGGCGATCCGGTCAACCTTCAGGGCATGGAGCGCGTACTCCTCCAGAGCGACAACCTGTACTTCGACCCCGGCGAACACCTTGTCGAGGACCTCGCGCTCACCGGCCAGCAGCTCGGCCACCGCAGAGTCTTCCACGGGGGCGGCCGCGCAGTCCTTCGCGGCCTTGCTGTAGCGGCGGAGCGAGTCCGCGATCGTCCACAGCCGCTCCGGGAGCTGGACGGCGGTCGCCGTTCCCAGGCCTCCGAGGTCGTCCCGGCACAGCTGGGAGTCGAGGACCGTGGCCGCCGCCTGCTGCGCCCGGGCGAGCAGCAGCGCGGCGTCGTCGGTCAGCCAGCGCGGGTGGACGTAGTGGCCTCGGGCCTGGTCCAGGAAGCGGTCGATGCGGCGGTTCTCCGCCACGCTCAGGATGATCGCCATGGTCGCCGCCAGTGCTCCGCCGACGAACAACAGCAGCCCGATGTTCTCGAACGATTCGAGCAGGTCGCGTACGAGTCCGTCGAGCTGGTGGTCGAGGGACTCGGAGCCCGAGGCGTCGTCTTCCGGCGTGCCGAGGAGGAAGGCCGCCAGGGCCACGATCCCGCCGACGGCGGCAGCGCCCGCTGACCACCGCAGGATCCCGCTCGCGCCGGTGAAGGACGCCATCAGCCGGGCCTCGTCATTCTCCGCGAGCAGGTCGGGGCAGGAGGCGGCCAGCTCGGCCACGGCGTCGCGGGCGTCGGCCGGCAGGGCGGGGTCGAAGACCGGATGCGCCGTCGGCTGGTGCTTGCTCAGGTCGGCCATCTCTCGTTCCTCTTCCCCCAGTGGACGGCCGCGGCCTGCCAGCGCGAGGTGGCCTTGGAAGCCGCGGCGGGCCAGCCGAGGGCTGCTGCTCCGCCCTCGGCCGGCCTGCCGGGCATGGTAGCCCCGCAGGCCGTCAGAGGTCAGCGATTTCGGCTCGGACCGGGGATTCTACGCCGGTGTAAGTTCGCCCACGGTCCATCCGAGGATCCCCGTGATCGGTCCGCGCCAGGTACGGACGGCGAAGTGGTCGCGGCCCGACCGGTACGTAGCATCGTGCAGGTGCACGAACGGGCTGTCCGTGTCCGGCCTGGCGGTGCGCTGTTCCTCGGCCCGGTCGTCGAGCGCCTGCATGGCCTCTGCGGCGACGCGGGGCACGTCGCTGGAGTGCTTCTTGAGCTCCCTGAGCGTCCGGCGTTCCCACTCGTCCAGGGTGATGACCGCACCGGTGACCGTCGCGCCGGCAAAGAACAGGGTCACCACCACCTCTTCCTTCGTGTGCTGCACGCCCAGTCGGAGAAGTTCGAGGTAGGGATCGGGGTACCGGCTATCGCGGTTCTCCAGGACCTGCTGACTCACCCGTGCCGCGTCGCGCCACCCCATGCCCACTCCTCAACTGCTGTCGATACGTCAGCATTGTGGCCCACGATGCGGTCACGCCGGAGCGGATTCGGGCCTCGGCCCCGGCAACCGGGACCGGGGCGGCCGAGCCGCTCACCTGGCACCAGCCCGGTGCCCCTGGACCCCGCGCCAGTTCGCCGCAGGCGGGCTGGAGAAGAAGGTCAGGCGGTACGAGGCCCGCTGATCCACGCCCAGAACCTCGACCACCAGCGGGCCGGCCGGTCCCCCGCGATCGCGGGCCCCGGCTCGACGACCTGGTCCTCCTGACCGACAGCAGCAGGCTCCGCACGCCCGGCGGTCAGCGCACTGGCGGCAGCAAGCGCCTGGTCGTACTCGGACACCATGCCCCACGGCCAGTCCTCACGGCCGACGGGGAGCAGCTCGACGACGCGCGCCCACCCGCGGGCCTCGGTGAGTGCCCGGGGCTCGTGCTCGCACGGCATGTCCGCCCTGGAGTCGTAGCACTTCACCAGGACGCCCGGCGCCAGCCCCACCACGACGGTGTACCTCTGTCGGCGCCGGTCGATCTGCACGCTCCACCACGTCCTGCCGTGCCAGACCGCGAAGTACCGGTCGGCGCCCGCCTCGTTCTTGCGCAGCCATCGGGCGACGGTGCTCTGGCTCCAGGCGAGACCGGTCTGCAGGTTCGGGAAGGCGGTCCACTGGCTGGTGCTGCCGAAGCGCGTCTCCCGCAGCACGCCGAAGACGCTGGCGCGACCGAACACACCGAGGACGGTGGAGACGATCTGGGTGGTCTCGCCCCGCTGGGGGCAACTCGTGTTCCACGGTGCCGGAGTCGATGGCGGCGGCGAAGCCGGGGCCCAGCTGGGAGGGCCCTTCGATGATGCCCTGCCGGCCGGGGCCGGCGATGTCGTGCGCGGTCATTGCAACGTCCTCTCTGCGCGCCCTACGGCGCCGGTGGGGTTCGGGCCGCCGAACCGGGGCGACATGCCTGTCCGATGGGTCGGCCCGCCTGCCCGGTATCAGGCCGCCGGCCGGCCGGTGGTGGTCAACGGGCACCGCGGCGGGCGACCACGGCGGTGACGGCGGCTGCCAGGATCCCGAGGACCCGATACGCCGACTGGTCGAGTTCGAAGAGCGCGGTGCCAGGGCCTCCGCTGTCCGGCGCCTTGCCCGGAGCACGCACCACGGTCGCGGTCTCCAGGTAGGCGCCCTTGCCCAGGGCCTCAGCGGCGGCAACGAGGGGGCGGCGGCGGTCAATGACGGTGTGGGTGGCCAGGGTGATGGCCGTGCCCGCCAGCCAGGCCCGCGTCGGCACCCGAAAGCCGAACGCCCGGGTCACGGCGACTCCGGCGGCCAGCTGTACCGCACTGTAGGTGAGGCCGCGGCTGGCCGCGCACAACCGGCCGAAGGTCGTGGCCTTCACGGTGCGCACATGCGGGTCGGCGATGTCCGCCGCGGTGGCGGCGCCGCCGTCGAGCCGGACGCGAGAACTGCCGTGCAGCCCCTTGAACACGGCGTCGCAGTCGTTCTGGCACCACTTTGTCGCTGCTTTGTTGGCGTGTCTCACTTCCGGCTGCCCTTGCGGGTGGCGATCCAGGTGGTGACGACGGCCGCGCCGACGCCGATCGCCCGGTGGAGCGACTGGTCCAGCTCCATCAGGGCGCTCCCGGGGCCGGACAGTTCGGCACTGACAGTGCCGTCAGCGGCAACGCGGGCGGCGGTGCAGTGGTCGACGTACCCCTTCTTGCCGGCCTTCTTTGCGAGCCAGAGCAGCGGCTCGCGTCGGTCGATCACGGCATGGGTGGCCGCGTTGATCGCGGCACCGACCAGCAGGGCCCGGGCCGGGACTCGGTAGCCCAGTGCGCGGGTCGCCACGATCGTTCCGGCGAGCTGGCCGGCGGTGTACGAGGCGACGTGCCGGGCGACGCTGAGACGGCCAAGTTCGGTGGCGCTCATGGTCGGGTGACCAGCGCGGTCCTCGGTCTCCTGCCCGACCGGCGTGCCGTCGCGGTAGACCCGGTGCCGGCCGTACAGGCCCTTGCACTGGGCATCTCGCGAGTTCTGCGCCCACTGATCGAGCGCGGGATGCATCTCGCCGAAGAGGCCGATCAACGCGCCAAGGAGGGCGAGGCGTTCGATGTTGAGGTGCTTCATCGGGCCACCTCCACCGAGACGCGGGAGTTGGCGGACACGGTGAGTGCCGCGCTAACCCAGTGATCGGCGAGTCCGTGGACGGCCTCGAAGGTGGTGGAGAGCAGTGCGCAGAGCGCCGCGTACTTGAGGGCCCGGGCGGTGACACCGGATCGGGGCTGGGACATCATGGAGTTCCTCGTTCCTCGTGGACGATGAGCGGTCCCGCGGTGGCCGGCTGTCCGGCCAGGAAGTCTCGGCCGTTGCGGGGCCGTTGTTCAGATCATGGTGGTGCTCGCGATGGGGTGAGGCTGCCCATCACTGGGCAGTGGGCATGTGGCCTAGGTCACCTCGCCCAAAAACACCAAAAGGCGGTTCCAGCCGTGGGCACGGCTGGAACCGCCTTCGTCTTCTGCTGTTCGGGGCTTACGCCAGCGTGGAGTCTCCGGTGGCCGTGCCGCGGAGGCTGGTGACGGTCTGTTCGCTGGTCCGGGCCCGCCGGGCGATGGAGCTGTCGGATCGGCCCCAGGCGATGGCGCGGCCGATGAGCACCGCCTGCTCGGCCTCCAGGCGCTCGATGCCAGTGTCGGCTGCGGCTTCGGCCTTCATCTCGGCGATGTCGGCTCCGGTCACGGCCAGGCGGTTCCAGTCCTGTTCACGCAGAGCGGTCCGGTGGGCATGAGCGGCTTCCAGCGCTCCGAAGAGGTGGATGCCGGCGCTCCCGGCGCGGGTGGTCTCGCGCTCGGCCCAGGCCCCGAGTCCGGCGTCGGTGGTCATCGAGGTGCTGGCGCTGTCGGCGAGGGCCTTGTGCTCGGCGTCCCAGTCCGCGAACTCCACGACCGGGCGCGGGTCGCCCCTCAGCAGCACCGTCCGGTACCAGGACCGCACCCCCAGGACGTCCAGGTAGACGTAGGTCCCGTCGTCTCCTGGCGTCCCATCACTCCCCCTTCCGGTTGCTGTCCTCGGTGGTGGGGCCGGTGGCCTGGCCGTGGTTCAGCCACCTGGTGTCCCCCTTGGCGCCGTACATGCCGGCCAGTCCCACGAGCAGGTGGCGGTAGGCCTGGCGGCGGTGGCCGCGCGGCTCGTTGGCTCCCGACTCCCACTTGTTGATGCCCTCCCGGGAGGCGTCCAGGGCCTTGGCCACCTCTTCCTGCGCGAGGCTGGCTGGCCCGGATCTTCCGGATGAGGACCCGAAAACCCTCAGTTTCCCACGACCGGGCGATGACCACCAGGAAGAGCAAGGACCTATTCACGTCAGGTGCCTGATCGACTACGCTCTGCTCTGACAATTTTCGGAGCGCCATTGCAGTAGGAGGAATCACCGTGGGTGACGAAAACAAGGGCGGCGCGAACGACGGAAAAGGCGGCGCCCACGCCAAGCCCGGCGGCCCGGAGATCGGCCCGAAGCCCAACCCCGACGGACAGGGCCCCACTCCTGATCCGAAGCACAAGTGACGTCGGTCGCTGGCGTCCGGGTCTGGCTGGTCGACCGGCTGGAGGCCTCGGGCGCGCTGACCCCCGACTGGCGGCAGGCCTTCCTCGATGTCGGCCGCCACCTGTTCCTCCCGGACGTCTTCTGGGCGTCCACCGGCGACGGCTACGAACGCTGCGATCGCGCAGAGAGCCCCGAGCGGTGGCTGGAACTCGCGTACTCCGACGTGGCGATCGTGACGCAGTGGGACGACGGAGCGGACAGCGGACAGCGGGAGCCGACCTCGTCGGTCTCCATGCCGACGATGGTGGCCTCCATGCTTCGCGACCTGGACGTCCATGAAGGCCACAGGATCTGGGAGGGCGGGACCGGCCCCGGCTGGAACGCCGGACTGCTGGCCCGGCGCCTGGGCGCGCACAACGTGGTGACCGTGGAACTGGACCCGGCGGTCGCCGCCCAGGCCGCGGCCAACTTCCGGGCCCTCGACGCCGTCCCGACCGCGGTGGTGGGCGACGCGGCGGACGGACACCTGCCCGGGGCCCCGTACGACCGGGGGATCCTCACCTGCTCGGTACGGGAGGTTCCCCCGGCCGTGATCGGGCAGATCCGCCGACAGGGCGCGCTGGTGTTGCCCTTCGCGCCACTCTTCGGGGGCGGAGCCGTCGCCCGGCTGACCGTCGCCGACGGCACGGCCACGGGCCCGTTCACCGGATCCTCCGCGTTCATGCGCATGCGGCAGCAGCGCTACCAGGCCCCGCCCGTCGACGACTACCTGCCCGGCGACTGGCCAGGGGACTCAGAGCATGAGTACACGACCCTGAGCCCGCTCGATGTCGTCGACGACTGGCTGGCCTCCTTCGTCGTGGGCCTGGCCGTACCCGACGTGTACTACCGGCGCAGCGGCGGCGGCGATATGACCACCCTGTGGCTGTTCGACACGGGCGTCACGTCCTGGGCGACGGTGGACTTCGCGGACGGCGCGAGTCGGTTCGAGGTTCGCCAGTCGGGTCCTCGTCGGCTGTGGTCGGAGGTCGAGGAGGTCGTCCGGTGGTGGATGAAACAAGGCCGGCCGGGGTTCGAGCGGTTCGGGCTGACCGTGAGCGGGGGCGAGCACCGGGCGTGGCTGGACGACCCGGTTAACCTGCTGACGTCCGCACGGGGGTGAGGCCCGGATCGACGCTGAGCAGGGCCCGGTTCGCCCGGTCAACCACGAGAAAGTCGGCGACGACTCCGGCGAGCGCCTTGCGTCTCTGTGGCAGCAGGCCGACCAGAAGGCTGCCGGCCGCTTCAACACTGGTCGTCCTGTTGCGAGGGCAGCTGAGAGTCGCAGCGGCTGCTCTCCCTCGCCCCGGGCTACCGGGTCAGGGGGCGGTGTTGCCGTGAACGATCGTGTGGCCCGGGTAGTGGCTGTCCAGGTAGGTGCGGGCCGCGGCCAGGTCGCCGACGACGCCGACGGTGGTGCGCCCGTCCTCCGTGGCACCGGTCTCGAAGACCCGGAAGTCTGGCCGTTCGAGGCCTCGGAGCTCGACTTCGAGTGTGTAGTCGTGGCCGGGTTCCCAGATGGCTGGCACGACGGTCTGTCCGTGGACAACCCTGGTCTGGCCGGGCCACCGCTGGTCGAGGGTTCGGCGGGCGTCGTCCAGGTCGCCGATGACGCCGACCGTGAGGGCGTTCGCGCCAGGCGCGGCCGTGATGGTGGCAACTCGCCAGCTCTGAGGCCCGATATCGGCCTGGTAGACGGCTTGTTGGAGATCAGCCAGGGCCTGGCCGCGGGGCAACGGGGCGGGGGCGGTGGCCGCCGCGACGCAGGCCACGGTCAGAACACCGAGGGTGGCCGTGAGCCGGCCGACGAGGGCGACGTTCATTAGACCCTCCAGGGTCAGGCAAGGGAGATACCGAACTTGGTGATGACCGGTCCGATCGGAACGAACATCACGGTGTCGAAACAGCTGGTGGACGTGACGACGTCCGAGACCCCGCCACAGATGACCGGGTCGCCGCCCCCGGCGCTTATGATCCCCCTGGCCTGTATGTCTTCGCCTCCGTTGACACTGGCGACGACCGGCCCTCCGCAGTCGCCCTGGGCCACCGTGACGGTCGAGTCGTCCGTGCGCACCGCGTTGTCCAGATCCGTGTGCCAGACGCCGTTGATGTTGGTGCCGTAGTCGGTGGCGGTGATCTTCAGCCCGCAGTGCACGCCGGACATCGCTCCCGAGTTGCACACAAGGTCTCCGACGTTGTTACGCCCGGCCCCGAACACCCGCTTGCGGTACCCGGAACCGTTGTTCCACGCACCGTCGAAGAACTGGCCGCTGGGGGTACCGCCCAGGCTGATGACGGTGATGTCTAAACCGGCGTCCGAGTCCGAGGCCGACCCGATGACAGCCCCGGTGCCCGTCGTGTAGGTGCCGGAGGTACCGCAGTGCGCGGCCGTCAGCAACACGGCGACGTTGCCCCTCCAACCACCGAACCCCGACGTGCAGAACCGGTTCCCCGGCGTGGTGAGTTCGGCACCCGCACTCCACGGATTGGCGTCGCTGTGCCGGGTCGCCGTGGCCTGCGGGACCACTGCCGGAACAGCACTGACCGGCACACCTCCGATCTCGACCGCCCGCTCCACGACCTCACGATGCTGCGCCTGGCCGCCCGGCGCCCGGGCGGTCGCGGGTCCGTGGGTGGGGGGCCAGAAGGACTCAGTCCGCAGCGGCGTTAGCTGCGCGCTCCCACTCCCCCCACTCAAACAACCAGCGCTCTAGCCGGTTCCTCTGGGCCTGGGGAATGATGGGAGGCTCGTAGCCCCGGCGGGTGACACCGTTGGCGTCCGCCGGATGACCGGGAACAGGGGCGGAAGTGATTGTGGGACACCCGCACAGCGCGTACGCCTCGTACCGATTCACGGAGGCGGTGACCGGGTCGCCGAGAGTCGCGAGAGCTGCTTCCAAGGACCTGATTGCCAGAACCCAGTGGCCGAGCGGGTCGGGGACGTAACTGCCAGGCGGCTCGTTCAGCTTCAGGCCCTTGGCGAGATACTCGGCCCGCTCATGCGCCTGCAGATGGCGCGAGACGGCGAGGGCTTGTTCCCACTCTCGGCGGGACAGCGTGATCTCGAAGCTCTCGCCGAACGGATTGGGGCCATCCCACTGGCCACGGAAGTTCAGGCCCTGAGACATGAGGGTGCTCCATGAGTCGATCTGAACGGTGCTTCCCTCAAGGGCTGATGACTTCATCTCAGCTTAGCCGACACCGTCCCCGACCGAAGGCCGTTGAGGAACTCGCAACGCGATCCGAGCCGGTTTAGCCTTCGGCCAAGGACTCTTCCCTCTACCGCATCCTGTCCGCTGGGGCCGGCCGACATCGACGCGGCGCTGGAGCTGATGCAGCAGGCGAATCCGGACTACGACGCGCAGAGCGTGGTGGCGCACCGGCACCTGCTGGAGATGGCGACCGCCCCGGCCGAGACGGGCCCGTCGGAGGAGGCGCTGAGTGCGGACGATGCGTACCGGCTGCTGCGGAAGGGGAACGGCGCCGCCCGGGCGGCGGCGGACGCGCTGGTGTCGCTGGTCGCGGAGGAGAGGGCGACCGGTACGGTGGTGGGCTTGGTGAACGCGGGGACGTGGTCGCGTCGGTGCCGTAGGCGGTGCAGAACTCCTCGTACTCGGCGGGGTCGGCGCCGTACAGGTCCCGGCGCCAGGCCATCGCGGCGAGATCCCACAGCGCGGGACCGACCGACATGTGCTCGCCGTCGAGCAGGGCCGCCTCGCCGGCGGGGGTGACGATCGAGTTGGCGGGGCCGACATCGCCGTGGATCACGCAGGACTGGGCCTGCCACGCGGCTTCGCGCCACAGGTCGCGGATGCCGCTCAGGGTGGCGCGCAGCCGCAGCCGCTGCTGCGCCGAGATGATGTCGGGCGGGAGGATGGCGATCCGGGCGGCCAGGGCGGGGAACGGGTCGAAGGTGGGCAGGGCCAGGTCGTGCGGCACCGCCAGGTCGTGGAGCGTCCGAAGCAGTTCGGCGAGCTGGGTGGGCGAGGCGGTCGGTCCCGTGCCGAGGTCGTCGGCGAAGGTGACAACCATGCCGTTCACCTGCACGGGGTAGGTGTCGCGCCCGGTGGGCCGGGGCGCGAGGATGCCGTTGCGACGGAGCCAGAACGCGGCCCGGTTCTGACGGCGCGCGACCGCGAATGTGGTGCCCGGCTGGTGGACCTTGGCGACGGCTCCGGCTGCCGGGAGCCGGTAGACGTGGTGGTGTCCCGCCTGGAGCAGGGCGGCGCCGCTGGGGTCCAGGCCCTGTATCCGGGCGGCGGTGAACAGGGTTGCCCGGCTGTCTCCGGTCAACTTCTTTCCCTCTTTTCGTGGTTCAGGCGTTTTGGTGCGGGCCAGTCGAACGGCGGCCTCGCGGTCGGCGAGAGCGCCTTCCCGGCCGGTCACGAACGCGGCCGGGGAGGGGGGTTAGTAGCGGTTCGTTGCTGACGCGCGCTTGTTCACGGGGTCTGCACGGGGTGCCTGGCGCAGGAGAGACAGTCGGGGTTGCGGGGGTGGGTGATGGCGGCGGGTTGCTGGTCGGCGGGGGCGATGAGGCTGTGCCGCTGGATGGTGGCCGGCGGGAACCCGCCGCGGGTGCCGGTGAGGTGGGTGAGGGCGGCCTGGGCGGCGTAGTTGCCCGCGATGCCCGCGCTGGCTGCGGTGACGGGGTTGCCGAGGGGCCGGGGAAGGGCGGCGGGCAGGGCGTCGCCGTTGAGGCCTGGCAGTCCGTAGGCGGTGGCGTCGGCGTGGCGCAGGCACTCCCAGCACGGCCTGCCGGTGCCGGGCAGGTACAGGGCGGTGCTGATGACGGGGCCGTGGTATCCGGCGTCTACCCAGGGGCAGGAGGTGTCGAGGGCGGCGCGGTTGGCGGTCAGGCGCAGGCCGTCGGGTTCGTCGGCGGCGACGATCAGCAGGTTGCAGTCCTGCATCAGGCTCACGAACTGGGGCTGGGAGGCGATGCGTTCGGGGCGTGTGACGACGTCGAGCTGGGGGTTGCGCTCCAGCAGCCGTTCCCGGGCCGCGTCGACTTTGGGGCGGTCGATGTCGGACTGGGTGTAGAGGAGCTGGCGGGAGAGGTTGGCCTCTTCGACGTGGTCGGGGTCGACGAGGACCAGGCGGCCGATTCCGGCGCCGGCCAGCGTCGCGGCGGCGGCCGCGCCGACGCCGCCGACGCCGACAACGGTCACCACGGCCCCGGCCAGGAGCCGTTGGATGTCCCAGCCGGTGCGGTCGGGACTGGTGTCGACCATCTCCCAGTACTCGACAGTGCGGGGGTGCCGCTTGGCGGTGGCGGAGGCGACCCGGGCGGGCGGGCGGCCGTGGACGGCGAACTGCAGGTGCCCGGCTCGGCCCAGGTCGGAGAGCAGGCGTTCGATCCGGGCGGCCGGGACGCTCGGGTGCTCCGTCGTCACTGTCTGGACGATCTCGGCCGTCGTCAGGGTGCCGTCCAGGAGCTGGAGCAGATCCCAGCGCCAGCCGTCGGGGTCGGGCAGGATGCTCGCGAGGCCGGGGAGAGAACCGATCTGGATCCGGCCGTCCGGCCGACGGGTGGGCTGGTGTTCGGTGCGCAGGCGGGGGTGGTTCACCAGGGTTCCTCGGGTCGCAGGTGCGGGGGACGGGACGGGCCCGGCGCGTGGCCGGGCCCGTCGTGGGTGGTGCCGGTGTGTCAGCCGCCGGAGACGGTGCAGCCCAGCAGCTCGCCGTCGGCGGCCGGGCGCAGCCCGGTCTCCTCGGTCTCCTGCGGGTCGACGGCCGCGGTGTTCTGTGTGGCGCCCATGAACTCCTCCTTCTTGTGTTGTCACCGGTTTGGTGGTGGCGGATTCGCCGGGATCTATGGAAGCATTCATCTACTTCCCGGGGAAGGGTTTTCGGGGGATTTCAAGAAAGATTTTCGGCGCCTATTTTCGGGCAGCAAAATTTCCCGGGACGGGGTATTTCCGGTCCGGTTTTGAGAGGGGTGTTTTTGGTGGCTGGTGTCCTTTCCGGTCTGGATGAGCGGCTGGCGGGCTGGGCTGAGCTGGTTCCTGACGGGGAGCTGGTGCCCTCGGTGGAGGAGCTCGTGGAGCGGCTGCGCGCCCTGGCCCGGCGCGAGCCGGGGCTGTGCCGGATGCGGCAGATCGGCACGTCACGGCAGGGGCGGGCGCTGCAGGTGCTGTCGGTCGGGGCGGGGCGTCGGTCCGTGCTGGTGGTCGGCGGCCCGCATCCGAACGAGCCGGTCGGGTATGCGACCGTGGCGTTCCTGGCCGGCCTGGTGGCCGCGCGGCCCGAGCTGCGCGACGGTGTTTCGTGGCATTTCCTGCCGTGTGTGGACCCGGACGGTGCGGCCCTGAATTCGGAGTGGACGAGCATGCCGCTCGACCTCCATACCCAGCACCGCTACTTCTACCGTCCGGCTTTGTCGCACCAGCCGGAGTGGACATTTCCGATTCCGTTCCGGGGCGGCGTCCACCGTTTCGGACTGCCGGAGACCGATGCGCTGGCCGCGCTGGTGGACGAGCTGGAGCCGGCCGTCTGTGTGTCGCTGCACAACGCCGAGTTCGGCGACGCGTTCTTCGTCACCGGCCACGACGTGCCCGGTCTGGCGGAGCAGCTGGCGGCCGTCGCGGTCCGGCACGGCCTCGGGGCCGGCGCGGCCGCGCCGGCCGACGTCGTCGGGTGGCCGGTGCTCGGGCCCGGCGTCTACCAGATGCCGCCGATTGAGGACGTGGTGATCCGCGACCACGAGGCCGACGCGCCCGCGCACGGCGCGCACCTGACCCACCACGCCGCCCGGCACGGCACACTGACCCTGCTGCCGGAGGTCCCCCGCTGGCACGCCGCCACGGTCTTCCAGGACTGCCCGCCGAACGCGCTTACCGGCTTGGCCGAGGCCCTGACCGGCGAGGCCACCGAGGTACAGCGGCTGATGGAACAGGCCGGCCGCCTGGACGAAGTACACGCGAGGGCGGCCGCCGACACCATCGCGATCGCCGGCACCGTCGCCCGCTCCTGGCAACAGCGGGCCGACGACGTCACCACCGTGCCGGGCGCCGAAC
Source organism: Kitasatospora sp. NPDC088548 (assembly GCF_044753005.1). Lineage (NCBI taxonomy): Bacteria > Bacillati > Actinomycetota > Actinomycetes > Kitasatosporales > Streptomycetaceae > Kitasatospora > Kitasatospora sp. NPDC088548. Next base: position 39,195 of record NZ_JBIVMI010000032.1, on the reverse strand, counting down.
TCGCCGAAGCGCACTACATGCGCGCCATGCTGACGCTGCGCTGCGCCGGGATGGCGCTGCGCTCCACGGGTGAGGTGTCGTCCGGCCGGGCCGGCCTGGGTGCCCGCGCGCGCCTGGAGAGGCTGCTGTTCGAGCGGGCCCGGCAGTGCGAGAGCGAGCTGCGCATCACGCCGGTGGAGCTGCGGCGCCTGGTGGCGGTGCAGGCCTGCGCGGCGCTGGCGGCCGTCGCCCTCACCCGGTAGGCGCCGGGCCCGGGCACGGGGGGTGTGCGGTGGGCCGGGCGTCGTGTCCGGGGCGGCGGCCAGAAGCGGGTGAGCCGTGGATGTTCCCCGTCGGGAATCGGGGGCCGGGGCCGCGGGCGTTCTCCAGCTCGCACCGGCCGGCCGTGAGCAGGCGGCGGCTGGTCTCCAGCGCCTCTCGCCGCCCTCGCCCGGTGGGAGGACCTGGTGGGGCCGCCCGGACGGACCGGGTGGCCCCACCGGCCGGGGTGCGGGCCTCACGCGCCGAGCGCGGCCAGGCCGTGGCGCTCCAGCCAGGAAGCGGGGTCGCCGAGTTCGGCGGCGACGGGCAGCAGCGCCTCGTCGCCGAGGAGGTGATCGATCAGCGGGTACCCGCCGATCGCGAAGAGCGCCTCCACGAAGGCGTCACCGCGGTCGTAGGCGGCGGCCCGCGGCGACTCGGCCTTCAGGTCCAGGAAGAGCGTGGTGGGTTCCGGCTCGCCGTCCAGTTGCACGTCGGCCGTCGCGATCCCGCACAGCTCCTGGACGATGAGCCGCTGGACCCACTGGGCGTGTCCCTCCGACACCAGTTTCGGAGCCCGGAACTGCTCGGGCGTGAGACCGGCGATCTCGTCCGCGACGCCGCACCGCACCGCGGCGTGCCCCATGCCCGGCCACCGCCCCAGCTGACCGAAGTGGACGAGTTCATGCCCGAGCGCGCCGGTCAGGTACCGGTCGCTCGCCCTCGACTCGGCGTGCGCCGCCGGCATGACCGCCAGCTCCGGGCCCCCTGGCAGACAGAGCACGGCTGCCTGCACCGTCGGCCAGTAGCGCTCGGTCTGCCGCTGGGTGTCGGCCACAAGCCGTTCGATCATTCCGGCGGTCCGGGTGCGCTCCGGCGATCCGGGCGCCCACGACTCCGCGGCCTCCCGCAGGAGGTGCTCCGTGTGGGCGACCATCAGGCCGATGACCTGGTCCGGGGTACAGATACGGACCGTCACCCGGTCGGGCAGGCGCAGCCGGGAGTGCTTCTCGGCCAGGGGTGCGGCGATGTCCAGCAGCCGGGTGATGCGGGTGACGTAGGGCTGGTCGGCGTCGGCGTCGTTGTGGATGGTGAACGTGGTCATCGGTCCTCAAAAGGGTTGGCTGGTAGGCGTGTTGGGGGTGGTGGGAGGGGAGGCGGCTTCGCGTTCGAGCGCCCTGTTGGCGTGGGAGCGTTCGCCGTCGTCGATCCAGGAGGTCCAGCGCAGGCGGTAGCCGTGGCCGAGGGCGCTGCGGCACCCGTAGGTGCCGTTGGTCCCGATGGGCGGGAGACGGGCCCTGATGGTGCACCCGCAGGAGAGGGTGATGCGGACAGGAGCGTCCGGGCGGCCGAACCTGAGGCTCACCGGCACTCCTGGCCGATGACCGGATCCGCGGGGTCCAGGCGTTCGAGGACGGCTTCGACGCGGGCCCGGTCGGCGGGACTGCCGGCGTACAGGGCCAGGGCCTGGCGCTGCAGGGCGATCGCCTCGGGCACTCGGCGTTCGTCTTCGGCGAGCAGGCCCAGCCAGTGCAGGACACGGGCCTGCCACAGCCGCGCGCCCTGGTGCCGGAATGCGGTCAGCGCGTCCGTCAGGGCGGTGCGGGCGCCGTCGTGGCGGCCGGCCTGTGTGAGCAGGCGCCCGGTCCAGGCGAGGGCCCGGGCCGAGTTCAGTCCGTCCTGCTCCGCGCTCAGATCGGCGTGGGCGGTGCGCAGGCCGGCCAGGGCCGACTCCCGGTCACCGAGGTCGGCCACGACGATCGCGAGCTGCAGCTGGGTGACTCCGGCGTCGCGGCGTCGCCCGAACTCGCGGCGCAGCCGGAGGGACTGGCGCAGGGGTGGGAGGGCGAGGTCGGGTTCGCCGGCGTCGTGGTGGGCTGCGCCCAGGCCGTGGAGGTGCTGTGCGTGGCCGATGTCGTCGTGGTCTTCGATCGCGGAGGCGATGGCCTCGCGGCAGTCGGCGATGGCGTCGGGGTGGCGGCCGACGGCGCGTAGCGCGTTGGCGCGGGCGCCGAGGAGTTCGCGCAGCAGCTGGCGGCCGCAGCCGGGCCGGGGCGCGGTGGCGGCGAGGCGGCGGGCCGCGTCGATGGCGATGTCGTGGGCCCACAGCCAGAGCTGGTAGTTGCGTTCGCGCAGGAGCCAGGGCCAGGCGGCGTGGACGAGGTGGGCGGCGGTGGCGTCGAGCTGGTGGTCGCGGGCGGTCTCCAGTGCGGTGCGCAGGCCCGGGCCGCGGGCGGCCAGCCAGGCCAGGGCCTGGCCGGGGGTGGTGAGGGCGGCGCGGTGCGACGGCAGGTAGTCGGTCTGGGGGGCCAGGTGGCGCCGGTAGGGGTCCAGCAGGCGGGCGGCGGTGGCGGTTTCGGCGGTCAGCCAGTCCAGGGCGCGGCGGCGGACCTCCGTGCTGGTGGTGTCGTCGTCCGTGGTGTGGGCGAGGCGGGCGGCGTGGCGGCGGCCGTCGGCGGTCGTGAAGTGAAACTTCGCGTCGACGCTGAGCGGGTCGCCGTCGGGCGCGGTGATGAGGCGGGCTTCGGTGAGGGCGTCCAGGAGCCGGCCGGTGGTGACGGGGTCGAGGGCGGCCGCGGCGGCGGCCATCGCCGGGTCGATCTGGGTGCCGGGCAGCGGCAGCAGGCCCAGTACCCGGTAGAGGCGGGCGGCCTGCGGGTCGAGGTCCCGGTAGGTCTGGTCGAGGGCGTTGTCCACGGTGGCCTCCAGGGCGGTAGTACCGGGCAGGGGCGGGGCGGGCAGGGTGTCGTGGCCGGCGGCCAGCCGGGCGCCGGCCAGGACGAGGACGACCGGCACGCCCCGGCAGCGCTCCACCAGGTCGTCGAGGCGCGGGCCGGCCGGCCGGCCGGCGATCGCGGCGAGCAGTGCGAGGGCGTCGTCGTCGGGCAGCGGGCCGAGATGGTGCGGGTGGGCGCCGTCGGCCAGCAGGCCAAGGAGCGGACCGCGGGCGGTGACGATCACCTTGGAGCGGTTGGCCGGCAGCAGCGGCAGGACCTGCTCGGCCGAGGCGGCGTCGTCCAGCAGCACTCCCACCGGCCGCTGCGCGGTGAGGGTGAGCAGCAGGGCCCGGGCCTCGTGGGGGTCGGGCGGGACGGTGTCGATGCCCAGGGCGCGCAGCCAGCGGGCGGTGACATCGGCGGGGTGGGTGGGGCCGGTGGGGGTGTGGGCGCCGAGGTCGGCGTAGAGGTGGCCGCCGGGGAGGTCGATGGTGTGCAGGACGTTGAGGGCGAGGGCTGTTTTGCCGATCCCGCCGGTGCCGGTGATCAGGACGGGCGGCGGGTCGTACTGGTCCAGCAGGGCCAGGAGGCGGTCGGTGTCCTCGACGCGGTCGGCCAGGATGCGTCCGCGCGGGAGCTGGCGCGGTACTGGTGGTGGCGGGAGGGTGGTGTGGACGGTGATGCCGCCGCAGACGGTGTGGGCCTGCACGATGGTGCCGGACGCGTGTCCTCCGCTGACGTTGTTGCTGGTGGTCACGCTCGCTCCGTCGGTCGGCGGCGCCAGGGGCGCCGGCCGATCGGCACCGGTGGCCGCAGCTCGGCCGCTACCGGTGCCAGTGCGGAGACGCGCTCCAGTCGGACGGCGGTGTCGCGGCCCATCTGCTGGACCTCCTGCCAGGCCCGGTTGGCGGCGGCGGCACGTTTCCGGGTCTTGGCCGAGAGACTGCGAGCGGCTCCGACCTCTTGCCAGGCTGCCTCCAGTTCGCGTCCGGCCTCGGCAAGCTGGCGGGTCCGCTCGGCCAGCCGCTGGCGCCCGGCCGCGAGTTCCACACGCCAGCGAGCGAATGCAATGAGGTCCTCGGACCACGCCCGGGCCGTCGGCACCGGGTCCGGCACGCCGCCCCGGCCCTCGCGCGCGGCCACGCACGCCGCTCGGCGGCACGGGTGGTGGTTCGGCAGCACCCGAGCGGCGTGCAGGACGGCGACGACACCGGGAAGCGTGGTCAGAGCGAGCGCGCGGTAGGCGCTCTTGCGCAGCTGCCGGATCTCCCTGCCCGTCCAGCCGGTGACCTCCTCGATGTCTTCGCCGGTCAGGCCCTCGCCCGCGTACGCGAATATCGCGATCTGCCGCTCGTCCAGCTTCGGCAGGTCCCGGTCAGGGGTGATGGCGGGCGGTATGAGAGCGGCCCGGCAGCCGATGCTCACGGCCTGGGGCAGGGTGCGAGCGCCGAGCGCCTGGCAGATAGCCGCGTAGGTCCCCTGCTCCAGCGGCCCGGTCCGGTTCGTGTACTCGACGATCTGGCGGCTGCTCAGTCCGGCCGCGGTGAACAGCAGCGCCAGGTGCAGGTCCTCGTCCAGCACGATCTGGTCCCCGCACGTCGGGCACGGCCGACCCGCGATCCGTTCCCCCCACGACAGTGTCGGCACGCTCACAACGCCCTCCCCGGGGCGGGCAGGGCCGGGTGGTCGGGGTCCTGCTGGGAGGCGATCAGGTCGTACAGGTGCTGCATGGCGTAGACGTGGGTCGGGGTGTCCGGCCGGGCGCGGGAGGCCGCCTTGACCGCCTCGGTCAGGTCGATGAGGTCACACAGGACGCTGTAGCCGTCCCAGTCGCCGATGCCCCGTAGCCCGGTGGTCTCCTCGTAGGTGTCGACGAACGCGCGGTGCTCGTCCGGGTGGACCTTGCCGGCGCCGACAGCGCACCGCACCAGCGCCAGGTCCCACTCCCGCTGGCCGATCCTCAGGATCTTGTCGACGACCAGGCGGGCCGGGCCGGCGAGAGCCCGGCGAACGTTTGGCGTGTGGCTGCCTCCGATGATGAGGACCGGCGCCGTCGGCCAGGCGAGTGAGCCGAACCGGGCCGCGAGATCGGCTATGTGCTCCTCCACCGCCCGGCGGCCCGTTTCCGGGATCGCCTGCTCCAGCCCGGTCCCGAGTCCTCGCAGCGGATCGTGCGGGCGCAGCCACGGCGCGAGTGCCGAGGCGGCGTGCACGGCGGCCAGCACCGGGGCCACCTCGACGGGCCTGGCGGGCCAGCGCCCGTGGTCCTCCCAGAAACTGACGCAGAGCCGGTCGGTGAGGCTGGGTTCGGGGCGGGCGGGCCGCACGACCGGTACCCCGTGCTGGTCCAGCCACAGTGCGCTGCGCAGGACGGCGGCTGTGTACCCGCTCAGGTTGACGGTGTCCGCGCGCGCGAGGACACCGTCACCCGGCAGCCGCCAGAAGTTCTTGGGGCCGTGCAGGCACTGTGCCCCGGTCGGGTCGAAGCCGGCGGCCGCGCACGCGTCGGCGAACGCCGCGATCAGGCTTTGCGGGGCCGTCGAGCTCTGCGGGCCCAGGTCCGCGGTGATGTGGCCGGCGGTCAGCCGCTGGCGCCCGGTGCCCTTGACCAGCACGGCGCTGCATGCCCCGAACGGGCCGCCGAGCAGCATGCCACGGCCCCAGGAGAGGGCAAGTTCGGCGCTCCCGCACAGGCGGTCCTGCGGGCTCATGCGGATGGCGGGGAGCGTTCCGACCGCGGCGACCTCCACGCCGAGCCGCTCGGCGACGCGGCGAACGCGCTCGTGCCCGGTCGTGGCGCGCCCTCCGGTGATCTCGCCGAGGACCGCCATCCGCGGCCGGCCAGCGGTTGCCGCGCGGCGGTCCAGAACGTGCAGGGCGGCGGTGACGGCGTCCGGCCCGGTGGCGCAGGCGTCCGCGACGACGACCTCGTGGGCGGAGCCGGGGCGGGTGAGGATCTGCAGGCAGCCGCTGGGCAGGGTGGCGTGCCCGAGGGCCGAGGCGATGCGGTCGAGCCGGTGGCCGGTGGCGAGCGCGGCCGCGGCGGCCGCGAGCGCGGGCAGCACATGGTCGGGGCCGTGCAGGGCCAGCCGCACCGGCGCCATGTCGTCGCTCTCACCGTGGGTGAGGGTGAACCGCGCCCGGCCCTGCGCATCGGCCTCCAGGTCCTCCGCCCGCACGTCCGCCGGAACGTCGTCGCCGATCCCGTAAGTGAGGACCCGGCAGGACCCCGTGGCGAGCAGGTCGCGGACCCGGTCGTCACCGGCGGCCACGACCACCGTGTCCCGGCTCCCGAGCCGGGCCAGCATCGGCATGTAGGCACGGGCGGCGGCCTGTTCGGTGGCCACCCGCGCCGTGAGGACGGTGCCGGTGGACGGGGGCAGCAGGGTGACGACCTGCGGGTCGGTCACCTCCAGCAGCCGCCCGAACTCCTCGGGCCGGTCGGCGTCCAGGTCCACCACGGCGTACCCGGTTTCGGGACCGGCCTCCAACAGCGCGGCCGGGACCGCGAGGAGGCTGCCGGCCAGGCTCGCGCCCGTCACCGTGCCATTGGTGCCGAGGAGTTCGGCGAGCAGGTGCGCGGCGGGCAGGCTGTCCGGCCCCCCGGTGACCACGACCCGGTGGCGGATCGCGCCGACGGTGTACTGGGCCAGCCGGTGCACCGCGCTGTCGACGTCGTCGACCACCACGGTCGGTATCCCCGGCCGGGCGGCCGTGGCGACAACCGCCACAGCCCCGGCGCGGCGCGCCTGCCACCCCGCGTCGGCTCTGTCGTCCGGGCCGGCGAGCTGCGCGTACAGGGCACCCGGGATAACGTCCGCCGGATCGAGCACCAGGTCGGTACAGACGGCCGTGGTGTCGGCCACGTACTCCAGGCGGCCGCCCACCAGGGCGGAGAGCTGGGCCAGCGTCAACGCGCGCAAATCAGCAGATCCTCATCATCATCATGTGGTTGTCAGGTCGTACGTCTGCTCCCGGGGTGGCCCCGTGCGGGGCCGCCCCGGGCACCGCCCGCCGCGCGCCATCACGCACACTGCGTGGGACCACGACGCCGAAACGGCGGGCGGGACAAGCACCGGCGCGGACCGGATGGCCCGGCAGCCGGCCGGAACAGCCGCGAACTCTTCCTGGTTCACGCTGTCCGCTGGTCGCCGGGCATGTCGGCGGCGGCGGGTGGTGCCGCCGGCGCGCCCGGCCCGCCGTCCCGGGGATGACCCGGACGGCGACATCTCATTCACCCCAGCGCCCGGCCCGCCGCACCGCCTCGGCCCTCGGCGAGCAGCGCGCTCGCCGCGAGCGCCCCGCACACCTGGCGCAGCAGCACCAGCACCTGGACCGGGTCCTGCCGGGTGAAATCGAGCCCGTCCGCCTCGTCCAGTGCGATGGCGCACTCGCGCAGGAGCGCCGCCTCCTGGTTCGCGCCCCGGTGGGACCGGGCACGCGCCAGGGCCTCGCACACCTCGGACAGCCGGTCCGCGGACGGGTAGCGCAGGTCGGGCCCACCGAGGTGACGCAGTCGCTCCGCGACGAATGCGAGGGCGTCGTCCTGGTCAAGTTCGGGCAGTCCGTCCACCGACGGCACCGGCCCCACCCCCCGTGCGGCCGCCGCCCGCGCCAGCAGCACCCGATCCTCAGCGTCCACCGGTCCGTGCTCTCCTCATCAGCAAGCTGTTGTGGTGGGGGCCCGCCACCCCACGTGACGGGCCCCCCTTTGATGCACCGTCCGCCCCGGCGGACGGCCGCCGCCGGCACCGCTCAGCGCGCTGCCGGCGGCAGGGCGCGAATCTTCCCCAGGGGCACATTCCGGGGTCGTCCGCTCGCGGTGGCACGGCGTGCCCACCGGAGTGGGGCACGCCGCTCTCCCGCGACCCGCCCTGCCGGGCGGGTGCTTGGTACCCGGCGGCGGCCCGGATCCACCGGGCGGCCGCCGGGAGTCTTCAGGGCCTCAGCACGGCCCCCGGGCGTCACACGCCCGCGCCGGCTCTTCGCACCCCGGCCAGGAAGGCGGCCGCCGGCAACTGCGTCCGGGGGCCCGGTCCGGTATCGCCGCCGTTGGCCGGCCGCTCGTCCTCGCGCACGAAGTGCTGGTACTGGTTGTGCAGCGCCTCGATGACGCGCGTGATGTCCATGAGCCGTCCGACGCCGTCCGGGTCCACCAGCCAGTAGGGAGCGCCCCTCACCGGCAGGGCCCGGCCGGGCGGCGGGCACGACAGGACGCCCCCGCCGACCAGTTCCCCGACCCCGGAGAGCGACCACGTCATCGACGTCGGAGCAACCACGAACTCCACCACCCCGCAGCGGACGCTGTGCAGCACGGGCCCGATCGGATCCAGCTGCCGGCACGCGCGGATCCCGAGGGTGGCGCTGACCCGCACCACCGAGAGGTGCTGCAGCGGGATGTCGGCGAGCCCCCCGGCGGCCCATGCGTCCAGACACCCGGGCGGGTCGGGGTGAAACCCGGCGAGCCAGCGCAGGCCCAAGGTGTTGGCGGGTGGGATGGCGGGCTGCGCGGGTGCGACGTGCACGGTCGTCCTCTCACTCTCGTTCGGTGCGGGTCGGTCCATCAGGTCAGGCCCGGACGCGTGCGGGCATCCCGTGCCGCGCGCGGAGCCATCGGCGTCCGAGGGCGGCGCGCACACGGCCGGGGCGCGGTGGGCCGACGTCGACGGTGGCCCAGAACCGGCGTCCCCGCGCCCGGTCCTCCACCCCTGCCGACGTCGTGAACACGGTCAGAACCGGCGGCAGCGCCGGCGGCACGGTGGGAGACCGCCGCAGGGGATAGGCCGTGACACCAGTCCGCACCTCCACGGCGAGCTCCCCCCGCAGCACGCTCACCCGCACCGTCACCGTCTGCCCCCGGTATCCGTGCAACAGAGCCGCCGCGAAGACGTTGCTGACCACGACCTCAACTCGGGTCCGGGCCGCCTCGTCCAGCGCGACGCCCCACATCTCCAGCCGCTGAAGGACACTGGCCCGCAGGCCGCGCACGCAAGACTCGTGCGCGACAACGACAAAGGCGATCTCCGGCACCGTCACTCCTCTCCTACTGGTCCAGTGGGGCGGGGACGGGGGTCTGCTCGATCAGCGCGGCGAGTGCGGCGACGAGCGCCGCGGACGCGTACCCCAGGCTCACCATCTCGACGCCGGCGGGCCCCACCGGAAGCGCCGGAACCACGGTCGGCAGCCGCAGCCCTCGCGCTGCGAGGGCGGCGTTGAGCCGGTCGGCGGCCCCCTGCGCCGTCACCGGCAGCGGCACGTCGCTCATCAGGCCACTGCCCCCGAGGCCGAGACCGCCGGCCGACACCCGATCAGGTGCTGTCCGAACTCCCGGTCGCGGAGGAAAAGGACAAAGGCGCGGCTGTCCGCCGCCCAGTTGACCAGCCTCCGGTAGAGGCTGTCGTCCGGCGCCACACTCACCCGGTCGTGCACCACGAGCCCGCGGAACCGGCCGATCTCGGCCTGCTGCACCGCCGTTGCCCACTGAGTGCCGAGGTCCAGCCGCAGGGTGCCGACGGGACCGCAGTCCCAGAACTCCCTGCCCAGAGTCCAACCCCGCTGCTGGACGGCGGACTTGCAGTCCTCCAGCTCCTGCTGTGGCCGGCCGAGGCCGGACGACAGCGCATAGGTGGCGACCACGACCCGGGCGTCACCAGACGGGATGGATCTCTGCGGCTCACGGGCCACAGACCCGTAGTCAGTCGCGTACATGACATACCTCCGGGGGGATTCCACTGCCGGGGAAGGAATGGGCCTGCCACGGAACAGGCGGGGATCCTGTGACGATGCCGGCCTGCTCCGCAGCAGAGCTCCATTTCACCGGCTACCCAGCCTGGGGGAAATACCATCGGGAGGCCATCGAGCGGCCACTCAGCGGCCACTTCGCGACCGCCAGGAGTAATTCCGGCCAGATGGCTCCCAACCGGCCAAGCAACGCAATAGCGTGGGCATGTGACGATGCGTGAGGGGGAAGTATGAGTGGTGGAAGCGAACCGAAAGAGCGCAACGAGGCGCTGGCCGCCGCCCGGTGGAGTAAGGGTTGGTTCACTCAGGCCCAGGCCGCGCGGGAAGTCACCGCAATCGGGCAACGGCTGCACGGAAATCCCGACTTCGAGATCTCCCCACGCAGTTGGCGCCGCTGGGAGTCAGTCAACCCCGTCCTCCCGCGGCACGACGCTCTCGCAGCCCTCTGCACAGCATTCGAAACCACGTACGACGAGTTAGGGTTTGTCGCGCCGGGCGACATGAGAGCGGTCGGCGCAGAACCGGGAAGGAGCGGCCCCGTGAATCGACGTGACGTCCTGGCCGCCAGCACGGTGGCCGCCATAGGCGGACTGCCCTGGCTGTCCGCCGCTGCCGGTGCTCAGAGGGTCGACCAGACCCGTGTGGGCATCGACCAGGTCGAGGAACTGAGGGCGACACTCAGCGATCTCGACGCCATCGACCAGCGCTTCGGCGGAGACCGGCTGTGGCGTTCCGCCCAGCACACGCTCCAGTGGGTTCACAACCTCCTGGACCGGGCCCTCTTCACCGCCGACATCGGCGCCGAGCTCCACTCCATCGCCGGACAGCTGACCACGAGTCTGGGCTGGTACTGCTACGACGCCGCGCAACAAGAGCGTGCGAACGTCTTCTTCTCCCAGGCCCTGAACACCGCCCTCCTCTCCCGCGACGCACCGCTCGCTGTCCGTACCCTGTCGAACATGGCCCGCCAGGCCGTCGACCTCGGCAAACCCAGGGATGCGATCCGATTCGCCCAGATCGCAACGACTCACACCGGAACATGGGCACCCGCCCGGGTCCACTCGCTGCTCGCCGTCCGCGAAGCGCAGGGCTACGCCCGGCTCGGGGATACGGTCGGTGCCAACGACGCGATCCTCCGAGCATGGCGAGCATTCGAGCAAGGCCCGAGCGATCGCGACCCGCAGTGGTCTGCCTTCCTCAACGAAGCAGAGATGACGTGCCTGGAGGGCATGTGTCGCAGTGACCTCGGCCAGCACCAGCAGGCCGTCGACCTCCTCGGCCGATCCGCCGACATGCAGGACACCGCACACGACCGCAACCGCGGAATGTGTCTGGTCCGGCTGTCCGGCGCCGCTCTTTCCGCCGGCGACCTCGACCAGTCGATCGCTGCCGCCGAGGCCTCCGTACGAATGATCGACAGCGGCATGACCTCCCAGCGGAACAAGCATGTCCTCCTGAACGTGGCCGTCGATCTGAGGCCGTTCGGCAGCGACTCCCGCGCCCGAAACATGATCGAACAAATCACTGCACACGCTGCCTAAAAGGACAAGGAACGCTCCCACATGCTGCTCGCCGAGCCTCTCCTCGAACGGCACACATCAGCCGCCACCGCAGGCCTTGTCGACCACCTGGTCGCGGTCTACGCCAAGGTCTACGACAGCCCCCCGTACCAGGGCGACCCCTTCTTCTCCGTCGGCTCATTCCGCGCGCGGCTGGTCGCGGCACTGGAAACACCTGGGTTCGAGTGCGTCACGGCCTCGGTCGGCGGCACCCTGGTAGGCCTCGTCCACGGTGCGACCCTGCCCGCGGACCGGCCATGGTGGGAGTCCCTCGGCGACCGGCGCCCCGAGGACGTGCACGCGGCCGCACAGGCCGGAGGCGTCGGCTGGCTGCGCGAACTCATGGTCCTGCCCGAACACGCCGGTCGCGGTGTCGGCCGGCGCCTGCACGACGAGTGGATCAACGGCAGGGCGCAGCGCTGGACGACGCTGACCTGCATCCCCAGCAACGAACCCGCTCACGGCGCCTACCTGCGGTGGGGGTACGAGATCATCGGTCAGATCAAGCACGCCCCTGAGTCTCCGGTGTACAACGCGATGATTTTGTCCAGCAGCACCGTCCGACAGGCCGGTTGAGCAGGACAATGCGGCAGTGGCCGAACAGGTACTCGGGTTCGTAAGGCACCATCTGTGCGCCGTTGCCCGGTCCTGGCTGGGGATGTGCGGCTCTTCGCCACAGGCGACGACTTTGCGCGTGGTGACGATGGCAGCTTTCCGGGGGGGCGCAACCCATCCAGGCGATCAGACGGCCGGCCGATCTGCTCGTGGCGGACCTCGCAGACGACGGACGCCCTCTCGTGTGTGTCGGCAGCAGAGCGATGGCTCTCGGTCACTTTTGCGGTTGGGGAGTTGTGGCCGTCCCCTCGGCTGGCGTCCCGGGCTGTTGGCGGTCGGCGAAACGACTGCTGGTCCGCAGCCTTCCGGGGGCGGACCAGCAGTGCGCCGATGTCGACGTCGGTGGGGCTCGGTATGTCAGTTGGTGGCGGGGTAGGCCAGGATGGCGTGCCTCGTCTCATCCTTTGCGAGGCCCGCGTAGCTGTTGACGGCGGCGGGGGCGATCTGGGGATCTGCGGTTCGCTGCGTTCCGGTGGTCGCGTCGAGGGTCGCCGGGCCGTTGACGGCCTTGGCGTAGACAGTGCCGTGCCAGACGGCTGTGACGGTGGGTGCGGTGCGGGTCCCGGCAGCGTCGGGAAGTCTCCACAGGACGGAAAGCGTCCAGCTCGATCGCTTCCATCGGCAGGATCAGCGGAACGTCCGAACCGGCTCCGCCCAGCACCGCCGTCTGAATCCGCCGCTTGTCACCCGGCAACGCCAACCCCTAACTGGCCTTCGGTCGTGGACACTTCATCGTCCCACCGAGACCCGCTCCCGGGAGGGCCAACGGACAGATCAGCCCCCGCCAGGGCAGCGGGGGCCGCGGTGGCTGTTGACCTGGCCGGACGTCACCTCAGACCAACTACGGCCCCGGCCCGCGCGGTGCCTGACCGTGCTGTCCGGTGACCAGGGATAGGGAAGACGTCCCACTTCGCCCACGTGCCCGACCCCACCGGCCTGCACGTGTGCCAGCGCCGCGCCCGGGACGTCTCCAGCGCCGACCACCTCTACGTGAAGTCCGCCGCCCTGGCCTGGCTCCGCGACCAGGACCACCAGGGCGATGTCCACCTGCGCGAGCCGCTCGGCTCCGTCGTCGACATCGCCTGGGAGCACGGAACCCGCGGCCTGCGCCTGCACCTGGACGGCGAGGTGGTACCGGCGTGGGACAACGAGCTCGTCGAGCCGGTCCTCGGCACCACCGTGCCGGTGGACGTCGACACCCTGGTGCGGCGCCGGTACGTGCACCGGGTCCGCCTGGACAGCGTCGGGACCTCACGCCGGGTGCGCATCGGCACCCAGGCCCCGGCCCGGGAGACCGAGTGGTTCACCCTCGGCGAGTGCCACATGTCCCCCGACGGCTTCCGCACGCCGGCCGTCGAGGAGCTACTCGCCACCGCGAAGCGCACCGCCTGGTCGCCCTTCGCCGGCGTCCCCGCGAAGGGCCCCACCGCCGTCCAGCGCCTGGAGGCAGCGCTGAAGTCCAAGTCGATGGCGATCCTGCGCTCCGACTGCCGGACGGTCGAAGCCGGGGGCCGTACGATGGCGCCGAGGCCCAGGAGGTCGCCCGCCTGCTGGAGCGGGCCCAGCTGTGGCTGGAGGAGCAGGAGAAGTTGCGCGCGGACCTGTTCGGACGGCTGGCACAGGCAGTGCGGGACGGTGCGAGCGAGGAGGTGATCTCGCTGCTCACCCAGGCGGACCGCAAGGCCGCCCGCGAGCGGACCCTTGAGCAGCACGACATCGCCCGGCAGGCCGCAGCCTTCCTGAAGGACGAGAAGCGCCGCGCCGCGCAGGCCGCCCGTGAGAGCGGGGTCCCCGGACCGGTGGCGCGTACCCGGGCCAGGGCTCGCGTGGAGACCGTGGTGAAGCGCGCCCAGTCCCTGCGCGAGTCCCAAGCGCATGGGCGGATGCTGGATCTTCTGGACCGTCTCGGCCGTGAAGCTGATCAGCTGCCGGTCCGCGAGTTCCGCTACCGGGTGTTCACCTTGTCCAAGGAGGCGGAGAGGGCCGGCGCTCTGGTCACCGCGGAGGAAGCCCGAGCGGTAGAGGGCTGGCTGGCCCGGGCCGAGCAGTCCGATGGCGGGGCCGAAGCGGCGGTGCCGCCCGGTACCGGGGCGCCGACGGTTCCGGCTGCGCGCCGGCCAGCACCGGTGCTGGCCGAGACCGCCGCCTCGATGCGGAGCATGTTGAAGCTGATCGCCCGCTCCGGCTCCGCTGTCTCGACCTTGAAGCACGGCCGCGCCCTCGCCGACGACCTCCACCGACTCCACCCCGAAGACCAGGTCCAGGTGCTCATGGCGATCGAGGACAGCACCCGCTCGAAGGAGCCGCTGCTCTGCTCCGTGCTGGCCCTCGCCGACACCGCCTCCCCCGCCCTCTACCGGGATCTCGCCGCCAGCCTTGGCCGGCAGGTGCCCGCAGGCGCCAGCGAGGCCGACGAGCACTGGCAGGCCGAGGTCCTTCGACTCCAGCAGTACTTCCACCGCTGACACCAGCACCCTGGGCGACTGCACGGTCCCCGTCCCAGTCCGCCCGGCCGCCCCAACGCCCGCCAGGCCCCCGCCCACGGAAGAAGCCCGCATGCCCACCGACATCTCCACCGCCCCGCTGCACGACCTGGTCACCGACCTCGCCGTCGTCAACCGCCCCACCGACCCGGCCACCTGGGGAGGCATCCACAACGCCCAGCAGCAGGCCCACGAGGAACTTGCCCGCTAGGGCCCAAGCCCGCGACGCGGTGGCGCTCGCCGAACTCGCCCGGGACTTCGCCGAAACGACCACCCTGCGCGCCCGGGTCACTGCTACCGGACTTCCTGTGCTGTCGCCAGCACGTTCCCGACCGCGGTACGGGGGAGCCACTTCGGCCGTCTACCCCAGGCCGACTCGAAGAGATCCGCCTCCCCACCCCCCTGGCGGTGGGCCGCAGCCTCGGCGCTGCCTCACAGCCCCGGACCGCATGCACATCCGGTCCCACCCAGCACCAGCTGCATTCGGGCACGAAGTCTCGGCCGGGTCCCGCACCAACTCGGTGACGCCGCCGTAGCCCCGCCTACGGCCACCCACGGCCAGCGAAGCACGGGACCACCGGCACGGGCCAGCCCGCAGCGCCGTTGCCGGCGGTACGACCTCGGCGGCCGCCTGCCTACGACGCCGGCCGCCGTGACCGCCGCCGGCCGGTCGCAGGCCACCGAAAGACCTCAACTCCGAAGCCGACCAAGACCGTCAGGGGCTGCCGCTACGCTCCGGACGGCACCCCTGTCCCCGCACCGCCACAGCCTGTCGGAGTTCCCCGTGTTCCGAAGCACCATGCTGTACAGAACCACCCTGACCATCGACTGCACCGACCCCGAGCGGCAGCCGGACATCTTCAAGACCCTCCGCGGGAACGCCGCCGCCTGGCTGGACAGCAAGGGCTACGGTGCCGAGGCCCTCGGCTCCTCCGGCCAGCACCAGCTCGACGCCAGCACGACCCTCGACGTCGTCGGCTCCTACAGCCCCGACGGTGACGAAGTGGGCCTTCGCCTGCAGTTCATCGAACAACGGGCGCAGCGGTGGACGACGACGCTCACCGCCGTCGGTCCCGACGCCGGAGGGACCGGCCTGGTGGCGATCGACCTCGAATGCCACAGCGCC
Source organism: Kitasatospora sp. NPDC088548 (assembly GCF_044753005.1). Lineage (NCBI taxonomy): Bacteria > Bacillati > Actinomycetota > Actinomycetes > Kitasatosporales > Streptomycetaceae > Kitasatospora > Kitasatospora sp. NPDC088548. The sequence goes on along the minus strand of NZ_JBIVMI010000032.1, from coordinate 23,714 downwards.
GGCGTCCTGCCGCCCAGCGGGCCGCCCCGGATCATCCGCGAACTCGTCGCCGTGCTCCCCGTCATCGACGGCCTGGCCCCCGAGGCCGACGGCGGCTGGGCGCCGGTGACCCGGCTGACGGCCTCCCCCCAGCACATAGGAGCAGGCGACGTCGACCACCTCCTGGACGTCCTCACCCACCAGGACCGCCGCCGGCCGGTCATCGTGGCCGCCCGCCCCCACCAGCCGTCGGGAGACTGGACCTGGCGCACCGACAAGGCCTGGGACGGCGCGGCCGGTTTCGCCTCGCTCTTCCTACTCACGGACCAGGCCGCCGTTCAGGCGTTCCGGCGCGAGATCGGACCGGACCACTGGGTGGCCCCCGGTGCGGTGCGCACCTACCTGCCCGGCGTCGATCCGGCCTGGGCCGCCGACGGCTACCGCCACCGGTTCCTGACCCACCAGCGCCTGAACGACCGGCGGGACGAAGCGTGGAGGCACATCGCCAGCGGGGTCCAGGAACACACCCTCGACTCGCCCGTCCCCGAACGCCTCGCCGGCCTGATCCTGCTGAACACCAGCCCGGCGCCGCAGTCCCCCCAGCGACAGCCGATGCCGTCACCGACCCACCTCAACCCGGCCGAGGCGCGCAGCGAGGTCAGCCGCCTCACCACGATGGTCTCCGCCCGCGACGAGGAGATCGTCCGGCAGCAGCGTATGCAGCTCAGCCTCCAGCACCAGCTCAACGACGCCAACGCGAAGCTCACCGCTTCCGAGGCCGGCAACGACAGCGAACTCGCCGAGCACCTCGACTCCCTGGACCTCCTGGACCGCGCCAACCGCGAGATCAGCCGGCTCCGGGTACTCCTGATGTCGCTCGGCGCCGGCAACGAGGCCTACTCCCAGCAGGACACCGAGGACGCACCCCGCACCTTCGAGGCCGTCCTTGACCGCATCGCCTCCCTACCCGGCGTCCAGTTCACCGGCGACCGCTCCCGAACTCTGCGCCTGGACGACACCGACACCCGCAAGGTCCCGGGCTGGGCCCGCAAGGCCTGGCTGGCCCTGCAGGCACTCAGCAGCTACGCCCAGATCTCCACCGGCGAAGGGTTCCGGGGCAACTTCCGCGAGTTCTGCCTGCGCAGCCCCCGCGGCGCCGTCGTCATCTCGGGCAACACCGTCGCCATGGTCGAGTCGGAGGACACCCTCAACCAGTGGGCCAACGAGCGCGTCCTCCCGGTGCCCCTGCAGGTCCGCCCCGAAGGCGAGCTCCTGATGGAGGCCCACATCAAGCTCGACGTCCGGGGATCCATCTCCCCCCGCATCCACTTCTACGACGACACCGCCGGGCCGACCGGCAAGGTCCTGGTCGGCCTCATCGCCCGTCACCTCACCAACGGCAAGACCTGACGCGCGGATCTGCTGGGACTGTAGAGTCCGGCGATATTTGGCATCTTCCGGATCAGAGTGGCACTCGGATGGCATATGTGCCAGCTTCGCCGGACTCCCAGGTCAAGAGCGTTCACCCGAGACGGCTCAGCAGCTGTCGCACGGAGATGCCAGCTTCGCCGGACGAACCTGGTGCTCAGCGCGATGTGCCCGATTCGGGACTCCGCTGCTCAGCGCTGTCCGGCATGCCAATTTCCGCCGGACCCTACAGGGACGGCGAGCTGCCGCAGCGCCCACCCGTTGCCGTCTCCCTCCGGGCTACGGCTGCGCCGGGCGGCGGCCTGACCTCCATCGGTGCTTCCCGCGAGGCGGGTTCCGGAAGTCAGGTCCTGATGGTGCCACCGGCGAAGGCCGCATCGCCGCAGAAAGCGGCACGCCGCCCGCACCCTGCTCCCCAACCCCGAGCAGTCGATCACCTCGATCGCCAAGCTCCTCGGGGTGAGCCCCGGCACCCTCTACAACCACATCCCCGACCTCCAGGAGCTGCGCGAGGCCGGCCGCGCCGCTATCCCCGCCCAGACCGAGGCGGGCACCCGGTGATCCCCTCAAACTGGCGCTGCAAGGGCGGCGCGCTGCTGATCGGCGCCGCCGTCCACGGCCAGCCCGGCCCGTTCGGCACCTGGGCCGACGATGACGACCAGGAGCCGGACGAGTCCGCGACCACCGAGGCGGACGAAGCCGGGCTGTGCTGCTGACGCCGACAGCGGCATACCCAAGATCATCCCGAGTGTCACGTACAGCCGTGGTACCGGCCGGTAGAGGCCCCCAGCGCCACGGCTCTACGTGACACTCGCGTACGCCCGGTGCCGCTGGCGGTACGCCCGCGAACGGCACTTGCCACTGCAGCACAGCCGCCGCCGCGAGCATCCCCGGGGCAGCGGCTTGCGGCAGCACCAGCACATCCGGCCAGCCCGGGGCACACCTCCAGCATGCTCCCGACTCGGCCGCGGTCAGCCCTGGGCAGCGGCGAGGGCCTCGCGCAGCCGCTCGGCGGCCACCGCGCCCGGCGGAGGGTCGATACTGGCTCCAGCGCGCTTGGCCGCGGTGAACAACCCGGCCCGCTCGATGGCGGCCCGCTTCTTGACGCCCATGTGCTGCTCGACCGCGTCCGTGTACTCGGCCGGGACCTCGCGCCGATCGACAACGCCCGCGATCGTCTCGACTCCGGCGACGCCGTAGGTCTCGACCTTCCAGCCCAGGGAACGGCCGGCCGACCGCAGCGCGGAGCGGAACAGATCCAGTCCGCCCAGCTCCTCAACCTCGGCGAAGGGCAGCCGCACCTCGAACGCGCCGCCGTGGCCTCCCGCGTCCGACGGGCAGGTGTCGGCCAGCAGCGGCACGAGGACGGGCACCAGACGCCGGTGGCGCGGATCCGAGGTGAAGGACGGCACACCGGTGCCGGTGTTCACTCGGTCACCCCCGGGCGGACGGCACGGCCGGCGGTCAGGATGACCGCCAGGGTGGCCAGCGGGAAGGCGGCCATGGCCGTCCACATGGCCGTCGTGTCGCCGTCGTAGCCGTCGGCGCCCACCACCGCGGCGAACCCGAGTACGAGCACGGCCAGCGGCCGGACCCCAACCTTGGAGCCGAGCACGACCAGCATCATGACTGTGAGCAGACCGACGACGGCCGCGCCGACGGGGATCGCGACCCACCCCCAGGCCATGGCCCCGGAGTAGCCGCCGAGCACGGCGACGTGGTGGAGGGAGCGCAGGGACGGGGCAAGCGTCAGGGTGCCGAGGGTTGCGGCCCCGTAGGCGCAGGCCATCCAGCCGCCCTGCGGCCTGTCGGGCTGAGCGTGGGGATTCACGGGCGTCGCTCCGATCGTGAGCTTCGGGTGTGGGAGGTGGGCTGTCGGCTGCCGCTCGCAGGAGTTGCCGCCTTCCCCGTCAACGATCCGGGCCGGTGCGAGTCGCTCGCCGCCACCCCTCGCTCACGTTTTCGCCGGTGCCGTGGTCAACCACCAGTGCAAGGACCCACCGCTGGTCATCGACCTCCGTGTTCTCCAGGCTCCAGTTCATCGCCAGGATCTGCGCGTAGGGCTGGTCAGCCATCCACCAGCCAGCCGCGTGGAGGATGTCGCTCTCCTCTGCCCCCGTGAACCGCACCACCTCGAAGGGCTGCGTCGCGCTTTCCCGATCGACCGGACCGTGATGGAACGTCACTGGCCCTGTGATCCCAGGGACCATACGGCTCACCACGACCGGCTCTTCGCTGTCGTCACTCGTCATGAGCCAGATTCTGGCGGTCCCGGCCGGTCGGGAGGGGGCGTTCTGAGATCAGGGTGCCCAAGATCTTTCTCAGCGTTAACCGCTGCCCTCTACTACTCGTCCCCGGAGGACATCAACCCGTGGAGCGGGCAACTCACCACGTACGACCTGGTGTCCATGCTGACGTTCCCCGAAGGCGAGCCCCCCGCCGGGCAGGCGCTGGCCCGCGTGGTCGCAGCGATCGACACAGGAGACCCGGAGCTCGCCCGGGCCCGCCGAGGCTGGGTGGTCTGGGAGATCGAGCGGAGCCTGTACAACCCAGCGCAGTTCTTCGCCCCAGTAGAGGGATACGGGCAGTCAGCAGGTTGACGACCTGTTCGCCCAGGCTGGCCGCGCTGTGCAAGGGTGAGCGCATGACCGACGTGGACGTGGTCGACACGTACGCCGAGCTCGGCGCCCGACTGGGCACCTGGCTGACCGCCCCCTCGCCGCTCACCGCGGACGCGCTGCTCGACTGTCTGCGCGCGGCCGAGGCCGGCACCAGCGGCGAAGTCCGCTCCCTCTGGGGGTTCGCCGCCCTGAACTGGCAGGCCGGCATCAGCGCCACCCCTGACACCCGGCCGAGCGTCGGCGAGCTGCAGGCGGTCGCCATCGAGTACGCCGAACTGGCCCGCGGTCGGGCTCGCCCCGGTCCCGTTCGTAGTCGCGCGCTGCCGGTCTGCTGAGCAACTCCCCGAGCGTCTGGAGGGACCCCTGCTGCGACAGGGGCCCCTCCGCATCGCCCACATGATCTTCGCGGGTGGTGCGGAGCGCCGGGAGGCCCGCCGCGATTGAACGGTCTGGGAGCTGGAGCGGCTCGGTCTGTCCGAGGACGCTCAGCGGCTTGCCGGGCTGGTGGCAACCGAGGGCGGCACACGGGCACTCTGGCCAGGGCAGCACGTAGCCCGCCCAGGCAGTGTTCGCGAGGCCTGGTGAAGTCGAAGGGCAAGGTCTACAGCGTCCGCGGGCGCATCGTCGGCGGGGAGAACGGCGTAGCGACCACGGTGCGCCCGGGCAGCAGCCCAGCCGGCGCCGTACCGCAGCCATCGGTAGGAGTCGCCGTCCTTGCGACGCTTCGGAGCCGGACCGGCCCAGGCAGCACGCTCGGTCAGGTCGTTGGCGAGGGGGTGGGGAAGGAGCTCCGGCGGCACGGCCGCGATCAACTGCGCGACATCGTGGGGAAGCTCCGGGTCCAGGAAGGCGAACTTCTCGTTCATCGGTGACGGTGTCTCCTTGCGTCTCGGCGAGCAGCACGCCTTCAGGGCTGGTCGGGAGTCGGCACCGGATCGGTGTCGGCCAGGCGCTTCACCAGGTCGCGCAGGTTCGCGACCAGCTCGGTGTGGTCGCGCACGGGGCGGTCCTCGTTCAAGGCGCTGGCCTGCTCCAGGGCGCGGCGCACGACATCGGGCAAGGCAGTGGCGTCGGACCCGGAGTCGCGGTAGAGCGCGGCGTGCTGCTCGGCGAGCGCCTCCAGGTCGGAGAGCCGGGAGTCGAACTGCTCCAGGATCTGGGCCTGCGCCCGCTTGGTGTCGTAGTCCTCGCGCTTGAGGATCCAGCACTGGGCGAGGATCGAGCTGGAGGTCCAGAGTTCGGCGGCGAGCTGGCGGTCGAGTTCGCCAAGGTCGATGGCCCCGGCGACGGGCCGGGCGGACTCCCAGGCCTTGACGCAGGCCTGCCACAGGCGCGAGAACTCCCGGTGAGACCCTCGGCCGTACTCAATGTCGGGCCGGGTGAAGTCGAAGTCGGGTACCACGAGCACACGGTCGCCGAGCTCGGCGATGGTGCGACGCCACCTACGGCTGTTGCGCTCCCGATGGCGGCGCCAGCGGTCGTGGTCCCAACTGTGCTCGGGAAAGCGTTCTGCGGCCGGAACCGCGGGGGCGTAGACGCACAGCGGCTGGTACGAGCTACCCCAGCCGTAGGTGGTCTGCGTCGGGTCGGTGCTCACGGGTCAAGGCTCCAGGGTCGTAGCGCGGTCAGCGGTCTGCTGGGGTGGTGCCGGCCAGACGGCGGGCGAGACGCAGACAGGCCCGGCAGGTCGGGAGTCGGCCGTCGTCAAGGTGGTCGAATACTTCCGGGTCGGCGGCTCGACTCGGCACCCAGCACAGGGGCCGGTCGGCACCGCGGCGAATCCGGCCGACATGCAGGGTATCCAGGAGGTAGATGTGGTCGCCGCCCTGGGTGTAGCCGTCCAGGTGTCGGTGGCTGGTGTAGTTGTGCCGGACCTCGAACCGGGTGCCGGTGGCCTCACGCAACGCGGTGGCCAGGGCCTGCCACTCCTCCTCCTCACGCTGCTGCGCTGCCGCGGCGGCGCGCTGGCGCTCGTCCTCTTCGGCCTGGTAGCGGGCGCGGGCGGCGGTCTGCTGCGGCGGAGGGGGCGGGCTCGGCTCGGCCTGGCTGGCCAGGTGCAGCAGGTACAGCTCGGGCCAGGTCACGGTGCGGATGCCGTGGTAGGAGCGGCCGTCCGCGCTCCGCTCCGACCCCGCCCGGGTCGGCCTGCTTTGGGGAAGAGCAGCTCCGCCACGCCGACTGCCGCCGCCTCGCGCCGGTTCAGTGCTTCGCTGACGCGACCTCCGACACGGCCTGCGCCCCGGTGGTCAGGGCGTGGTCGGGGCGGCACTCGAACCAGACGATCTTGGTCCCGGCCTCGTGGTCCACGGCGACACCCCAGGCGTTGGACAAGGCCTTGACCAGGTTCATGCCCTGACCGTTGGTCAGCGCCTCGCCAAACTGGTCGTTGGCCACGGGCTCCTCGGTGCTGGAGTCCGTGACTTCCACGCGCACTGCGGTGCCGGTCCAGTTGGCGGTGACCTGCACCGGCATCCCGGTGTGGACGACCGCGTTGGTGATGAGCTCGGCGGCCAGGAGCTCGATGTCGCCGAGCCGCAGGCCCTCGAACATCGTAAGGCCCCAGCGCCGGATGCCGTCCAGGAGGCTGCGCCGCGTGTTGGAGGCGTCCTCCTTGGTGGGGGCTGCGTGCAGAACCAGCCGGAGAGGCCGGCGCACGGCCAACGGGACGCCCGCTTGGGCAGGGTGCAGGAATTCAGGCATGGGTGTGCCCCCGAAGAACGGAGATGATCACCAGGAGTGCGGGAAAGGCCACCTTTGGTGAGCGCGTATTCCACAGTCCCGCAACCTGGACAGGAATGCAACAACTCCAGAATCGTGAATTCACGGAAGCGGGGAACTGGCGTTCGCGCCTGGCGAGCACCAGACTTGGCTGACGGTCAGCAACAGATAGGGGTGGCGTCATGGCACCAGCAAAGAGGTCGCGCACCGGGGCTACCGCAGCGGTCGACGGCTCCGGCCCGACCTTCCTCGGTTCGCTCCTCGGCCAGAAGTTCCGGCAGGTCCGCGAGCAGAACGGCGCAAGCCGGGAGGACGTCGCGCGGGTCCTGGACGTCTCCGTGCACGCCGTCGCACGGCTGGAGACCGCCGAGAACAAGGGAAGCGTGGCGCAAGTCCACCTGCTGTGCTCGCACTTCGGCGTGCCCAAGGAGGCCGCCGGCCACATGGAGCGACTCGCCCGCAAGGCGCTCCAAAGGGGCTGGTGGTCGGACTACGACCAGCTGCTGGGCGGGGCGTACGCGAGCATCGTCGCCGTGGAGAACCTGATCGCGGTCTCGGGGACCGGGGAGATCCGCATCTGGGAGCCGAGCATCTTCCCCGGCCTCTTCCAGGCGCCCGACTACATCCGAGCCCTGTTCGAGCAGCACGAAGCGATGGCGAGGATTACCGGCGAGAGTCCGTGGCCGGCCCGCCTCTCGCTCGACGAACAGGTCCAGAGCAGGCAGAAGCGGGCATTGATCCTGGACGGCGACACCCCACCCCGGATCCGGGCGATCATCGGCGAGGGCGCCTTCCGCAGGAAGATCGGCGGGACCGAGGTGATGCGCCGACAGATTGAGCACCTGCACGACCTCTCGCAGCGCCCCGACATCAGCATCCAAATCGTGATGGACGACGCCGGCATTCCCGACCCCGCACCCTTCACCCACTACGTCTTCAGCCAGGCCGCCGACCACTCGGTCGTCTACCACGAGGGCCCGAGCAGCTTCGGCGACAACCTCCAGCTGATCGCCAAGCACAACGCCGTCTTCCGGCAGCTCCAGGCCAGCGCGGTGAGCCTTCGTGACGCCCGGTCATACTTGCTGGATGCCATCTCGTAAACGGCGAGTTGGGCATCCGCAGGAAGGGTGACCATGCACGACCGCACCACCAGCACCACCCCGGCCCAGGAGGCCAGCGGCTGGCACAAGTCCAGCTACAGCAACGCGCCGAACGACAACTGCGTCGAGCAGGGCTACTCGGACGACGGCAAGACCGTTGCGGTCCGGGACTCCAAGGCGAAGGGCCTCGGCACCGTGCTGCGCGTCTCCCCCGCGGCGTGGGCGGCCTTCGTCGACGCCGTCAACGCCGGAGAGTTCCCGATCGCACCGTAACGGGTGATCGATGGAGGCGGGTGGACCTTGACGAATCAGGCGCCGAGGTCCACCCGCTTCTTGCATACCACCCGGCTGCGATCGCAACACAAACGCGGATGAGGTGAATCCGCGACCGCGCACACATCGTGAAGTCGCACCCGGGCAAGCCGGACGGGACCCTGCCCTCGGTACACCGAAGGGCCCGCCGCAGGTCCAGCAACGAGCTGACGCCACCCCGGCCGGACCGTCCCCCGTCAACACCCTGCCCGCAGGGAGAGACCTCGGCGACGGCCCGGCCTCGCTGCTCGGTTAGCGCCGCTCGACGCTGAAGCCGCTGTCCCGAAGCGCGGCATTCCACTGGTCCGGGTCGAACCACCTGGTGATGCCGGGCGACAGCGAAGCGAACTGCGCCATCCGATGGTCCCAGTTGTGGCCGGAGGGCCCGCGACTGCCGTCGCACCCGTTGCAGCCGTCCTCGCCGTGGATGTGGCCGGCCATCCACGCGTTGACCGCCACGTTGACGATCACCGCGTACAGGTCGCCGCCGGTCTGCGCGAGGGAATCCGGTACGCCACCCAGGATGAGGGCAAGCTCGGGGTTGTTCACCGGCGGCATCGGAGCCACGCCGACGCCGCTGTTCGCGCTGGCCTCCTCGAACTCTTTGTTCTGCTGCGCGATGGACTCGGCCAGTGCGGCTGCGTCGAAGTAGCGCCAGGCGGAGCGCGGCTGGATGCCCAGCCGGGCGGCGACCGTGGTCACGTTGGTCTCGATGACGTCCGCGACGGCCCCGGGCCGCACGGTCACGCCACGGCGAGCGAGCTCTGCCAGTGTCCCGGCAACGGCTTCCTTGAAGTCCTTGGTGTTCCTCACCGGCACAGCGTACGGCGCACCGGACACGAACCAGGGGCAGTCGGGGCGCGCGAGGCGCTTAGCGGCCAGGATCGGGCCGCCGGGCCTTCGGGTGAACGCCCGTGAAGTACGACGGCCGTTACCGGTGAAGCGCGCGAGCCTGTTACCGGTCGGCCGGCGTGAGGGGGACGATGAAGCGGCGCAGCGCGCGGGCGGCGCCCATCATCACGGCGAACACGGTCACGGGCGAGAGCCCGAGGACGACGGTGCGCGCGGTTCCGGACAGCGCGGAGTCGGCGAAGGCCATCAGCCCGAGGAGCAGGGCGACGCCGCCGAGGAGCATGGCAGCCAGGCGGGCGCCGACGGGGAACCAGGCTGGGCCCGGGACGTGCTCGACGGCGCGGGCGTGGGCGAGGTGGCCGGCGATGTCGCCGGTGACGACGCCGCACTCGCAGGCGATCTCGGTGCGCTTTTCGCCCGCGATGACGGACGCGCCGACGTCTTCCCGGTGCCGGATGCCGTGACGTCCGTCGTCCATCCTGCGGCGGCTCACTGCGCCTCCCCGAGTCCCCTGGTGTGCTGCTGAGTCCACCTTAGGGGCCGTCGTCACCCATGTGGCGTCGTTCCGTGGCGGCCCGTACTGTCGGTGGACCCAATTAGCCTGTCTTCGCAGGCATTTGATGCTAATAGGTCAAATGTTCTGAATGTGTGCAGTGTGTCACGCCGCCGAACGGGAGGACCACCGAACATGACCGCCCCCGCCGAGACCGTCCCCGCGCGCGAGCGTGCCGACCACGGCCCCTACCAGGCCGCAGACGCCGCTGGCATCAGCCGCTACTTCTGGGACCTCGGACGCGACGCCGGACTCATTCCGGCCGCCGACACCGACCGCGGCCGCTGGTCGACGGCCGTCGTCCACCAGCTGCGTACCGACCTGCCCGAGCTGCTGCCCCGGCTCGACGCCCTGCGCCCACTTGGAGCTCGCAGGATCGCCGACACCCTGCGGACGGTGACCGGGATTGCGGCCGTCACCGCCGACGACGTGCCGGTCCTGGCCGACCTGGGCCTGCTGCGGCGCCTCGGCGAGTTCGAGGGCCACCCCACCTACGGTGCGCTGGAGGCCGAGCAGTGGACGGACACCGCCGCCCTGGCCGTCGTCGTCGGCGAGCGCACCGCCTGGATCGAGTCCTCGCTGTCCACCGCCGGCGCGGCGCGGGCCTGCCCCTGGGCAGAGACCGAGGACGAGTTCACGTGGGCCGCCGAGCAGCGCGGCACGGTATCCGGACGCCTCGGCCGCTGGGCCGCCGCCGACGTCGAAGTCTTGGCGGCCGACTCCGAGCTTGCTGAGATGGTGGAAGGACGGCGCCTGATCCCCGGGGAACGGGCGGCGGACCTCCTCGACATCAGCTACACCCGGGACTTCCCGTACGTCCTCGCCGCGGGGTGGCTGGAGCCGGCGGGATCGTGGGCCAAGCGGACAGGCACGGTGCGCACCGTGGAGGTCAGGCTCTACCGGACCGCCGACGTCCTCGCGCTGCACGAGCGCGACGGGGTGGACTGGGAGGCCGTGCGAGCCGTCCCGCCCGGTAGGACCTCCGCGCTGCGCGCCCACACCGCCAGGAAGCCCAGCCGGGCCGAGCTCGCCCGCCGCCTCGCTTCCGTGGTGGCCGAGCAGCACCAGGTGCCGGTGCACCTGCTCCACGACAACGTGCAGGACACCTGGAGCATCGCTTGCTCGCCGCAGGACGAGCTGCCGCTGACCCGGCAGCTGCTCCTCGCCGCCGCCGACGGCAGCGCCGAGCTGGAGACGCTCGCCCGCGGGCTGCGCCTGAAGGACGCCCGGCTGAAGACGCTGCTAACGGCCCGGGAGGTGTCGGCTCCGGGCGCCGCGCTGGTGATCGACACCGAGACCACCGACCTCTACGACGCACGGGTGTGCGAGATCGCGGTGATCGACGCCCACACCGGCAAGACCCGGCTGAACCAGCTGATCAACCCGCAGGTGCCGAACCGTGCCACCCACATCCACGGCATCACCGACGCGATGGTCGCCGACTGCCCCACCTGGGAGGAGATCCTGCCGAAGCTGTTCCGGATCACCCGCGGCAGGCGGCTGCTGGCCTACAACAGCTCCTTCGACATGGGCGTGATCGCCGGGCACACCGGCGCGGTCGGCCGCCGTCCGGGCCGCCTTGCGAAGAAGGAGTCCTGGTGGTGCCTGATGAACGCCCGGTCGGTGTGGGAGGTTCACCGGGACTACAAGCTCTACGGCCCCCACCGCGCCCTGGGCGACGCACGGGCGGCACGCGACGTCCTTCTCTCGATCGCCAAGGGCAAGGGCCTGGTCACCATCACACCGGCCGGCCCGGCCGATGGTCGGTGATCCGGGCGGTCCGGCCGGGCCCTGAAGCGACGGTAGGGTGTGCAGGCTCCGAGAAAGCAGCGGCGGGGCCTCCCGGATTCGGGAGACCCCGCCGTCTCGGCTTCAGCAGCCGCAGCCACAGTTCGCGCACCAGCCACAGTCCTCGCAACGCTCGGCGGACCTGGACGGCGAGCCGGGCGGATCGGGCGTCGGCCGCCAGGAGGTCGGCCTGCAGAGAGGCACGGCTGACCACAGGTCCACGGCCGCCCGGGACGGTCGGCGGCTCGGCGGACTGGGCGTGGACCTGGCCCAGCAGGTCGCGGTGGCGGTAGAGGAAGGTGTGGTCGACGCCGGCCCGGCGGGCGATCGCGGTGACGCTGATCTCGGTGCCCTCCTTGGCGGCGGCGGCCAGGGCGGTCTGGACGCGCTGGCGGCGCCGGCCGGTGTCGGCGCGGCGGCCTTCGGCCATGGCCTGGATGCTCGGCTCGGGCGGTCATGCGCGCCCCGGTACACGCCTTCGTCCCGCAGCGGATCGCGCCCTCGCGCTGCCGCACCTGCGGGTACCACCGGCGGCACAGTCGGCACGTGCCGTGGAGGCGGGACCAGTACCCGGTTCCCGCCCGGCCGGGCGCCGAGAGCAGCTCTGCCAGCGGCCGGCACCCGGCTGCCCGGGAGCCGTTCAACACCGTGGCGGCCACGTCCGGTGCGGGCCCTCGGGATAAAGGGCGTGTTCAGGGGGGTAGTGCGGTCTAGAGTGCGGGCCTGTCAGCAGGCGGGAAGCAAGGGGAGTTCGGTGGAGCACGGAGCAGCGCGGGGTCTGTACGTCGACAGGCAGGACGACAACGGCATGCTGGCCTTGTCGCTAGCGGGGACGGCCGCGATGCTCGCGGGCGTGGCCGCCTTCGCCTTCGTCTGGGAGTCGCGGCTCTGGGACGACCACCGCGGCGTTGCGATCGCGGCAGAGGTTGTGGCGGGCGGCCTGGCCGCCGCGGTGACGACCAGTGCGCGATCGTCCAGCCGGTGCGCGGGTCCAGCTCCAGCACCCGGTGGTGCGAGTCGGCGCCGCAGATCCTGCGCTCGTTGCGGAAGTCGACCGGCGGCACGTAGCCCGCAGGGACGTGCAGGACCGGTGCGGGCGGGCGCCGCAGCGGCACGACCGCCTCGTCGGCCGCCGGGGCGGCGGGTCGGGGCCGGTACTCGTACGGGCGGATGCGCGGGGCCTCGCAGCCCGGGGCCTGGCTCGGGCCCCAGTCGCCGGCCTCGCGGGGCGGCTCGTAGCGGGGCGCGTCGTCGGCGACCAGGCGGTCGTAGCGGGGGTGTCCGGACCGCGTCACGGCCAAGCACCTGGGCGGCCCGGTTGAGCACCCGGCCCTCCTCGACGCCGGGGGCGACGAACAGGGCGTAGGCGACGGCGAGCAGCAGCTCCTTCGCCGACGGGGTGGCCCGCCGGTCGCGGTAGATACGGTGGGCGACCTCGGCGTACTTCTGCGCCCCGTCCAGGCGCGGCGGTCCGTCCGCCGCGCTCACACCCGGGCTTCCACTTGGCGGGCCGTCACCGGGCTCTCGTGCGGGTGCGGGGACTTCGGGCGTGCTCCGGCCCGTCGGTGCGGAGGGCCCGGTCACAGCCCCCTCCCGTCGCGGCCGACGTAGCCGTCGGCCGTGCGGTGCGGGTCGTCGTCCTCGTCGCCGTCCTCGTCCGTGCGGTCCTGCATGGCCCATTCGGCGGTCGCCTCGATGTCGACCTCACCGGTCCCGTGGTAGACGAACACGGTGCCGTCGGGGCCAGTCTCGGTGTACGGCGGCAGGTCGGCGTCGTCGTCCTCGTCGCCGGTGCCGTACGTACGGCGGCCGCACGACGGGCACCCCCACAGCTGCTCCCCCTGGACGGACATCGGGAGGGTGGGGGCCGAGCAGTCCGGGCACGCGGGCGGGGGCAGGACGCCGGCCGCGGCCTCGTCGGGGTCCGGTGTGCTGGGCGTCGTCATCCCTGCTGCTCCTCGATCAGCCGCGCGACGGCAGCGGCCAGCACGCCGTTCTCGGCGGCTTCGTCCGCCTCCTCCAGGCGCTGCAGGACATCCATGAGGGTCACCGCCGGGTCGGCCGCGGAGATCTCCCTCAGCGGGCGGTGCAGCGCCTCGTAGCCGGTGGCGAGGCCGGTGTGGTAGCGGCACAGCCCCTCGGCCTCGTCGCAGGCCGGGCACTCCTCCCAGTCCTGGGAGTGCGGCGCGACCTCGATCGGCACGCGGCTGACGGGCTGCAGGTCCAGCGCGGCGTGCGGGCGGGCGACGCCCAGCTCGCGCTGGGCCCAGGTGTCGGGCAGGTCGCGCAGCTGCATGGCGAGGGCGGCGGCGACGGCGGGCCGGTGTTCGACCAGGTTCCGCCACAGCGCGTTCGCGCTGGTCAGCGGGTCGGGTGAAGACGTCATCACGGTCCTTCCGGACGGGTTGGGACGTAGGGATCGGAGTCCGCGCCCGGCAGCAGGGTGTGCTCGGGCCCGGGACAGCCGGACTGGCCGGGCCGTCAGGCGGCCGGGGCCGGGCTGATCTGAGCGACGTAGGCCAGGCAGCGCCGGCACGTCGCCGGTTCACCGGCCGGTTCGTCGGCCAGCTGGAGCGGCCTGGCGCGGCCGGGGGTCTCGCACAGGGCGCGGCCGGCGAGGTGGCGCCGGCTCCGCCCCGAGACGGCCTCGCTGACCGGAACGACGTGCCGAAGACGTTCACGGGCGCCGCCGCGCACCCGGTCGTGCCGGGTCGGCCGCACGACGACCTTCACCAGGCAGGCGCGCACTGCCGCGGCCCAGGCGTCGGCTTCGGCGCGGTGTCGCTCGGCGGTGCGCTGCTCCCGCAGGACGCGCATCGCTTCCACGGTCCGGTCCCGCTCCTCGACGGCGGCGCGTTCGGCGCGCTGGGCGCGGGTGACCGGCGGCTCGGGTTCGGCCTGCATCGCGGTGTGCAGCAGGTGCAGGGTCGGCCAGTGCCCGATGGAGAAGTTCCTGGTGCCGGTGATGGCCGCCGCCCAGTCGCGGTTGTGGAAGTGTCTAGTGGCGTAGACGAACGCCGGGTTCACGAACGGCCCGGCCTCGCGGCGGGAGCGTTCGCGCAGGACGGCGATCTCCGCGTCCGTTAGCCGGGTCGGCCGGTCGGGGTCCACGGGGTCGGGCCGGCCCGGCCCGTCGGGGGCCTCGTGTACGGGGTGAAGGGCGGCTTCCATGGTTCATGCCTCCGGGAAGTCGGGCTTGGCGCTGCGGTCGACGAGGGTCTCCAGCGGCGTCGTGCCGTTCGCGAGCTCCAGCAGCCAGTCCCCGTGGCACACCGCACCGACGCGGCACCAGCACATCAGGGTCCGGCCGGCGAGCTGCTCACGGATGAGCAGGAGGCGCCCGATGTCGTGGGTTTGGGCGTTGCGGTAGCTGGCGACGGCCTGTTCGGCGGTAAGGGGCCCGTGCGGGCGGCGGTCGGTCCAGCCTCCGGGAAGGGTGGTCCAGCCGCTGGTGTCGCCAACGCGCCACGGGTTGCCCCAGGCGCTGCCGCGGCCGACGCAGACGGTGCCCTTGGGGGCGCGCCAGCCCTTGGTCCGCAGGCGCTGGATGCGGGCCGGAACGGCCGCGGGCGCGGCCGGGAGGGCGTGGTAGTGGTCGGTGTCGGGGGCGGCCGGGCGGGTCGCGAGGATGCTCAACAGGTCTCCCGGGTGGTCGGGTCGGGCATGGGCCCGGTGCGGCCCGCACCGGGGCGGGCCGCACCGGCGAGGAGGCTTCAGAAGCAGCCGTTCGGGCAGTGGGCCGCGTAGGGCAGGGGTCCGTGCACGGCGTCGTGGAGGTCCTTCGCCGAGAAGGCGGACATCCACGCCGGTGCCCCGCAGACCGGGCAGGTGATCCGCGTCTGGTGGCGGACCTCGTCGGGGTCATCCTGGTCGATCCACCGGACCGTCAGCTCCCGGCTGCCGACGGCGAAGGCGCCGGTGCGGTAGCCGCCCTCGTCCTCACCGTCGTGACAGGTGAACAGCTGGGCCAAGTCGCTGCCGAAGACCCGCTCGATGTGGCGCTCGGGGTTCGCGTCCTCCCGTGCGGCGCTGCGCTCCAGGACGATGTCCAGGATCGGCAGATCGCGGGCGTGGTGCACGGCGGCGAAGCCCTCGGCCAAGAGCCCGGGCAGGGACTTGGTGAGCTCCTCGTGCTGGGCGGTGATGATGTCCGGCCGCACGCGGCGCTCGCGCGCGGCGTTGCGGGCGAGGGCGGTTTCGAGGTCGGCGTCGACGACCAGGGCGATGACGGGCATGCCGTGGCTGCGGCCGGCGGCGATGAGGTCCCGCCTCACCCAGTCCTCGGCGTTGACGGCGTCGACCACGGTGGGCGCGCCGTCGCGTCGCTGGGTCCCGAGCCGGTGGTCGAGCTGGCTGTGGAGCATGGCCCACGCCGCGCGAGAGGCGCCCTGGTCGCCGGGGTCGCCGACGAGGACGTCCCGGAGGTGGTCGGCGTTGAGCACCGCGGCCGCCGGGAAGAGCGTCCGCGCGAGGGTGGTCTTCCCGGCGCCGGAGATGCCGAGCAGAACCAGGAGGCAGTCCTGCGGCAGCCCGAGGGCGGCGAGGGTGCGGCGGGTCTTCTCGGCGCTCACCGGCCGGCCTCCGTCGTCCCCCGCAGCGGGAAGGCGGTGCCTTCGAGCGGGGCGGCGGCCGCCGCGGTGGCGAGGCCCTGGAGGAACAGGGTGCGGGAGATGCCCGGCTCGATGCCGCGGATCAGCCCGGCCTGGAAGTCGCCCAGAATGGCCGTCAGGGCCATGGCCTCGCGGGCCGTCCGGTTGTAGGCGTCCAGCCGGTCGGCGGGCTCCGTGGACGGCTCCGGGGTCTCCTGCGGCTGGTGGCGCAGGGAGCGCACGGCCTGGAGGACCTGGTCGAGGTCGACGGCGGTGCCGGGCTCGGCCAGCAGGCGCAGCGCCTGCTCGACGGTGTCGAGCACGGCGTCCTCGACGTCGTCGGCGAGCTCCTCCAGGACGTCGTCGTCCAGGTGGGCGCTCGCGCCGTAGTTGACGAGGGTGGTGCGGGGGTCGATGCGGTGCTGGTGGTGCATTGGCGGGGCCTTCCGGTGGGAGGGGCGAGGCGGACCGGCAGCGGCTGCAGCCGGTCGTTTGCGGGCCCGGTCGGGGTCGGCGGGGTGATTTGCCGGGCGCGGGCGGCTAGCGCAGGGCGTCGGGGTGGCGGCCGGTCAGGAGGTGGCGCAGGTCCGGCCCTTTCCGCCGGAGACGGTCTCGGCGTCGCATCGGCAGGGGTGGCGCAGACTCCGGGGGCCTGGGTTCGCTCAGGCCCCCGGGAGCGCCGTGCCGTACAGCCCGGTGAGCAGCGTGCCGATCGTCTCGTAGAGGTCGGTGTGCTCGGTGATGGTCGGGTCGGCCAGGTCGTAGTGGCCCAGCGGCCGGAGGCGGTGGGTGAGCCGGGCGGAGTCGAATCGGAAGCCGTAGGCGTGCTTCTCCCAGCCCTCGGGGTTCGGGTCATAGGTGAAGGTGGCGAGGATGTCGAAGCTGCGGCGCTGGTGTTCGGTGTGGGCCTGCACCGTGAAGTGGATCCGGTCGCGGCTCTCGCCGTGGGTCTGGCCGGTGGTGCGGGTGAAGCCGGGCAGGCTGGTGACGTTCTCCACGAACAGGCCGGCTTCCCCGGTGACGTAGTCGCGCACCTCTCCGTCCTGGTACCGGATGGTGATCGCGCTCTCCCCCTTGGGCGTCTCCTCGGGGAGCAGGCCGGGGAAGATGAACTCGCTGCGGCTGTAGGCGTGCCATTCGGGCCGGGCGTTCTCGACGGTGCTGTTCTCGCGGGCGCACTTGTTGCACACGGGGTCGGTGCCGTCGATGATCACGGAGCTGAACGGGCCTCCGCAGTAGCAGCAGATGAAGCCGTGGAGATCCCGCGTCCAGTAGCTCAGCGGCTTCGTGTTGAGGACCAGGTTGTTCCAGGAGCCGATCGGCTCGGTGACGGCGTCCTGTCGGTCGCCGGCGTATTCGGCGTAGACGGAGGCGGCCCTGTCGCGGCCGTGCACGGCGACCAGGGCGCGGGACCAGGCCGACTGCATGGTCTTGGCCTGCTCGGTGAGGTCGGGGCGGCCGTTGTACTTCGCCAGGGCGCCCAGTCCGGCATCGTCGGCGAACAGGCGTCCCATCTCGGCCAGCAGGCGCTTGCGGGTGCTCGGGACGGTGGTGGTGGACATGCGGTTCTCCTTGTCCTGCGGTGCGGTGCTTGCTGGGTGGTTCGGGGCTGTGCGCCGTCCGCTCGGGGCCAGTCGCTGTGGCCGGCCCCGGGCGGGCGGTGTCCCGCTACTGGGCGAGGTGGTCCAGGGCGGCCTGGAGCAGCGGCCGGTGCGCGGCGTAGAGGGTGCGTCCGGCGGCGGTGAGGACGGCTTCGAGCTGGTCGAGGGAGGCGAACGGCCACCAGCCGGCGTCGCGCGCGTCGTCGGCTCCGACGGCGGGCACCGTGGCGGGCAGCTGGATGAGCCCGTAGACGGAAGCGACCCAGGACTGGTCGGTGTTGCGCCAGTCGTCCACGACCTGACGGTCCAGGATGACCGGCTGGTGGCCCCTCAGGTCCACGCCGGTCTCCTCCAGCAGCTCGCGGAGCAGGGCGTCCTCGACGGTCTTGTCCGTGATCTCGATCATGCCGCCGGGCGTCGCGGCGACGCCGATGTCGTCCCGGGTGATCAGCAGGACCTGCCGGTTGGCGCCGGTACCGGCGATCACGATCGCGTCGGCCGCCGCGTTCTCGCCCCACTTGCCGAGGTGGCGGCCGATCTTGTCGGTGCGGCCGGCGGGGTTGAGCGGCCGGCCGCGGGTGTCCAGCTCGAACCGCACCATCGCGGCGGCCTGGCGCGCGGGCCAGTCGGTCACGGCGTCCGGGGTCGGCGCGGCTTCGGCCCAGTCGGGGACCTTCGTCTCCAGGGCCTGCGGCAGCAGCTCCGCCGGCGTGACGTCGGTGGGCGTGTAGGGGCCCATGAAGGATTCCTCCTGGTCGTGTGGTTTCTCGGGGGAGAGCCCCGGGGCATGGTGCCCCGGGGCCGGGGCGGGGCCGGTTGGGGGTCAGGACTCCTGGGGGCAGTCCTGGAGGCGTTGTACTGGGCGATCCACGCGCTCGGGTCGAGGTTCAAGGCCGCGGCGGTCTCGAAGGCGGCCTCGGTGAACTCGCCGCTGTCGAGCTCGTCGCTGATGGCGGCGGCGAGTTCGTGCGCGCGGCGGGGGTCGATCTGCTCCAGCGCCCGCAGGGCCTGTACGGCCACGTGGGAGGAGCCGGCCACCGCGAGGACCGCGTCCGCCAGCGCACCGTCACCGGCGTAGCGGGCGTCCTTGATCGCCTCGTCGGCGACCACCATGCGCCGGAGCATCTCCCAGCGGATCGTGGAGAACTCGTCGTCGCCGTCGGGCAGCGGCAGCACCTCCACCGGGCGGCCGTCGGCCGCCGCGGAGGCGTGGGCGAGGGGCGCCTGCCAGCCCTTGGCCACCGGCGCCTGCACGCCGACGAAGTCCTCCCCCAGCACGAGGAGGCTGCCGTCGTGCTCGGACACGCCGAGCCACACGTAGTCGCCGACGCCCTTCCAGCGGCGCAGGGTCGCGGTGTCGAGGGCGATCGGCTTCGGCGCGGTGCCGGTGGAGGGCTCCGTGCGGGCGGCGATGAACGCCCGCCAGCCGCCGCGCAGGGGGAACTTGGCCGCGCTGACGGGCACGCGCAGGCTGCTGGTGAGCGTGGAGGCGTCCAGGCGGCCGGGGGCGACGATCAGGCGCACGTCCTCGTCGTAGCCGCGGGTGCGGGCCCAGGCGGCGAGGCTGTCCGCGTCGTCGCCCTGGAGGGTGGTGCTCCAGGGCTCGCCCCCCTCGCTCTTCTCCTCGTTGTCCGGGGCGCGGAGCGCGGCGCTGGCGACAGCCAGGGTGTAGCGGGAGGTGGTGACGGCGTGCAGGCGAGTCGGGTCGGCGTCGAGCAGCGTGACCGAGCCCGGCCTCCAATCGGTGGGCGTGCGGCGGTGGGCGGCGGTCTGGTCGAGGATCCGGGCCAGCTCGGCGGCCCGCACGGTGGTAGTGGTGATGGTCATGGCGTCCTTCGGCGGGGTGTGGGCAGGGGCGGCCTGCCGGTCGGCGCGGCCGTGGGAGGTGCGAGGGGTGTCGGGTGGTGCAGGGTCCGCTCGCTCGCCGCGTCGCCGGCCGGCTGGTCGGCGCGGCCGGGGCGGGAAGGGCGGTGGCTGGACCGGCGGTGCGGTCGACAGCCGTTGCGCGGGGCGCCGTGCGGGGGTTCGCTGCCGGAGGCCTGGTCGGGGTGGTGGTGTGGTGCCCGCCGGGGCGGGCACCACACGGGGTTCGGCGGCGGGTCAGCCGGCGGTGTCGCCGTCGGCCGGGCCGCCCCAGCGCTTCAGGTTCCGGCGCAGGTGTTCGCGGCTCACGTCCATGGTGGCCGCGACCTCGCCCTGGGTGCTGGCGTCGATCTCGGCCTTCACCGCCAGCCAGAACTTCCGCTGGGCTGCGCCGATGTCCAGGTCCAGCTGCTCGGCCGCAGCGTCCAGGCGTCCCTTCTGGGTGTCGGGGTGCTTGCGGCGGGCGGGGGTCTCGTCGGGGGTGGTCATTGTTTCTCCGGATCAGTCGGGGACCATGGTGGTGTGTCCCGGCCGTCTGGATCGGGTCCGGTGCCTCGGGGCGGCCGCGTGGCCGGCCAGCTCAGTCGGCCGCCCCGAGGCGGCTCAGATGCGGTGCTGGACCTCGCCGGTGCGGGAGTTCGCGGTGAGCCGCACGTGGGGGGCCCGGGCGATCCCTCGGGTGTGGACGTCGCCCGAGACGGTGTTCAGGGTGACGGTCGCGGGCCGGGTCACCCCGCCCGGGGTGCGGACCTCGATGTCGCCGCTGGTGCTGGTCGCGGTGAGCTCGCCGCCCCCGAAGGGGCGGACCGTGATGTCGCCGGTGTCGGAGTTCAGGACCGCGCAGTCGCGGGTGTTCCCGAGGGTGATGTCGCCGGTGATGGTGCTGATCTTCGCGACGCCGATGTCCGCCCGGTCGGCGGACAGCGCCCCGTCCGCGAGGACGGCCTCGACCCGGCGGAGGTCGCCGCAGAGGGCGAGGGAGGCTCCGCCGCTGCTGCTGAAGATGACGTCGCTGCCGGGCGGCAGCTGGATGTCGACGCGGACGGTGCCGGGCGGGCTGTCGACCCGGGTGCCCTTCGGGACGACGACCACGCCGTCCCGGACGATGACCACGCCGTTGATGGAGAGGGTGCCGTCGTCCATCTGCACGTTCCCGAGGCCGCTGTGCGAGAAGACCGCGCCCTGGTTGCCGCCGAGCATCTGGATGCTGTCCGTGCCGTTCTGGGTGAAGACGACGTCCCGCGCTCCGGTGGCCCTCCGCATGGTGATCCTGCCGGCCTGCACGAAGGTGGCGCCCTGGAAGAGGTCGCCTCCGAGGCGGCCCCGGAAGCTGTTGTGGACGGTCTTGCCGGTGCGCGGGACCCCGAAGAACGCCCCGTTGGCGCTGGCGTTCGGGATCCGCACCTTCAGGGTCTTGCCGTGCTCCAGGAAGCTCGTGCCGGTCACGGCGTCGGCGAGTGCGCCCTCGTCGTCCGCGGTGTGCACGGTGACGGTGGCGCGGTCGACGTCGGGGCTGGTGGCGACGGTGACCGTGCCCGTCAGGACCTCGATCTCGACGCGGAGCGGACCGGGGGTCTGGGCGGTGTGCTGGTTCTCGGTGGTCATGGGTACCTCTCGGTTCTGCCCCGGCAGGACTGGGGCTCGGCGCCTGCGGGCAAGCGGCGGCGTTGCGGCGCGGTGGGCGCCGGTAGCGAGGGGCGGGCCGCGGACTTGGTGGTCCGCGGCCTGACACCCTCAATCATGCCACCGAAATAGTGGCCACGCAAGCATTGGCCACCATTTCGGTGGCCTCCGTTGGTGTTGTCATCGGCGGGCCGGCTACTGCCCCGGCCCGCGGGCGATCCGGCGGGGCATCAGGACCGGACGGCCCCGGCCACGCGGCTGGCGTAGGTGTAACGGAGCCAGGACAGGGCCTCTCCCCCGTCGGCGGGGACCAGCCCGGCCAGGGCGCGCAGTTGGTTGGCCGCCTCCACCGCGCCGGCCGACGCGGGGTCCGCGCCGTCCCGCAGCGACGCGACGTCCAGCGCCACCGCGTGGGCCAGCAGGTAGGCGTGCTCCATCCGCGCCGCGGCCCGGTCGTCGCAGGTACCCCCGGGCGCCGTGCCGCTCCCGGCCACGGTGGCCTGCCACAGGTGGTAGGCCTCCTGCGAGCGCCGCAGCAGCGGCGGGAGCCGGAGGGGTTCGCCGTAGGCGGCGAGCACGGCGGCGTCGCCGGCGGCGAGCGGGCGGACTCGGGCGTCGGTGACGGCGGGGTGGTAGCTGGCCGCCGTGCCGTCGGGCAGGACCAGGTCCAGGCGGAACCCGGCCTGGACCAGGAGGAAGAGCGTCTCCCGGACCTGGTCCGGCGGGGTCTCGACGGTGACGGGCAGGGCGATGACGGCGGGGACGGGATTGGTGTGGGTGGTCACTGGGCCTCCGGTGAAGGTGGGACGCGGGACGTTCCGCGGCGGGGTGCCGGCCGGGACGGTTCCTACCGGGCGCGCAGCCAGTCGGCGTGGTCCTGGTAGATCCGGGCCAGGTGGGGGTGGGTGGTGCCGGCGGCGGCCTCCTGGTAGGCGCGCAAGCGGGCGCGCCGGTCCGTGATCAGGGCGTGGTCGGGCGCCGGATGCACGGTGTAGGCCTCGGCCTCGCTGAACGGGTCGAGCGGTTCGGGGGCGCCCGGGGCGGGCTCGACGGGCGGCCGCGGGTAGCGGGGGGCGACGCGGCGGGCCGCGAGGGAGCGCAGCATCGCCGCGGCCAGGACGCGGCCCGGCTCGGCCTCGCGTTCCCAGGCGGTGATGGTCATTCCGGCCTCGGGCAGGTGCTGGGTGATGACGGTCAGGACGTCGTAGCGCAGGCGCAGGTCCGGGGTGTGGTACTCGACGGCGGCGAGGATGCCGTGGCCGGGCCGGCCGGTGTCCGGGCCGTACGGGTGGGTGTCGAGCCGGTCGGCGGCGCGCTCCAGGGCGTCGGCGAGGGCGTCGGGGTCGGCGGCGGGTGCGGGGGCGATCCGGCGGTGGGCGGCGGCCACGTCCCGCAGCTCGGCCGCGGTGGGGCGGTGCGGGCTGCGGGCGCCGTGGTCGTTCAGCGCTTCGACGCTCTGGCGGGTCAGTTCCCGCAGCAGCTGCACGCTGCCGCAGGCGGCGAGGGCGAGCTCGGCGACGAGCGAGGTGTTCCGGGAGCGCTCCAGGATCCCGGCGACGATGTGCGGGTGCATCAGGTTCTCCTCATGACAGGGCGACCAGGCAGGCCGTGCGTCCGTGGGGCGGGCGGGAATCGGGCCCGGGCCTGGCCGGCGAGGCGCACAGGCCCCGCCGGGCGGACGACGGCGGGCTGCGGGCGGTTAGGCCAGGCGGTTCACCGGGCGGGAGCCGGAGAACGGCTGGACGGCGGGCTCCAACTCGGCGGCGGCCTGGTGACGGGCCGCATCCGGCAGCTCGGGCCGCCCGTCGGCCAGGCGCTCCAGGACGGCGAGCACATCGGCACCGGTCTGGACGACAGCGTCCTGGCCGTCGGAGCTGACCGCGAAGCGCGCGTCCCACGGCACGGGAGTGCGTACTCCGTCCACCAACCGGGCGGGCCGGTAGTACAGGACGGCGCCGAAGGGCAGGTCGAGGGTGGCCGACCCGTCCGGGGCGCCGGTCCAGGGGGCGGAATCGCGCAGCGGGCCGTCGGCGCCCAGGATGCCGCTGGCGTTGATCCGCGCGTCGTAGGCGGCGGCGGAGCAGGCGGCGGTCTCGATGTCCCGCACCGTCAGCCGCGCCGGGGCCTCGGGCTCCTCGATGGCGGCCGCCGGCGTCGCGCCCGGTGCGGCGGGGAAGGGGTGGTGGTCGAGGACGACCCGGCGCAGGGGTGCCAGGGCAGTGTCCAGGACCTCCTGGGCGATCACGGCGGCGCCGATGACGGCGAGTGCCGTCGCCGCGATCCGCTCGTCGGAGGGGCGCCGGCCTTGCAGGGTGCGGTGGACGGCGAGACCGGCGGCCGTTGCGCCGGCGGCGGTGGCCAGGTTCTGGGCGGCGCCGAGGACGGCGAGCAGGGCGCGTTCGGTGGTGGTCGGCACGTGGTTCACGATCATGGTCAAGGGCTCCCGGGCCTCACGGGCCGCCACGGCGGCGACCGGTGCCCGCAGTGGAACCCGTGGACCTTGGTGGAAACCTTGGTAGGGCGGGCACCGAAGGTACCGGTTCGGCAACGGCGCCTACCAAGGTGTCCCACCAATGCTTTAACCTGCGGGTTTGGTGAAGTCGGCCCGGGGCGCGGTTCCGGTCTTTCGACCGGCCCGTTTCCCCGGAGCCGCTTCCCGAACCGGGCATGCGACTTGGCACCGCACC
>NZ_JBIVMI010000031.1:30923-117981 GCF_044753005.1 Kitasatospora sp. NPDC088548 | reverse complement strand
GCGTGAAACGGAGGTCGTCGCCGTGTCCGGCAGATCCCCATGTGGGTGACCAGATCGAACAACCTCAAGCCGATCACCGGAGGTAAAACGACAAGCTAAGGCCAGAGCAGGGTCCGCGACCACTCCGGGGTGCGGACCGGGCCGGTCCGCGTGTAGCGCAGCCGGACGTGACGGCGGTCGTTGTCGCCCTGCCAGAACTCCACTTCGTGCGCCCAGAGCGTGTAGACGGCGTGGCCGGCCGCGACGGTGTCCGGGGTGGCCTCCAGCCGGCGGCGGGCGACCGCGACCGCCTCGTCGTACTCGGCCGGGGAGGCCAGCGGCTCGCTCTGCCGGCCGACCAGCGCCCCGACCCGGGCGGCGGGCGAGCGGGTGGCGAACTCGGCCGCGGCGACCTGGTCGGCGGCCCGCTCGACGGTGCCGCGGACCCGGATCTGACGGCCCAGCGGCGGCCAGTACAGGGTGAGCGCGGCGGCCGGGTGGTCGGCGAGCTGGCGGCCCTTCGGACTGTCGGCGGCGGCCGAGAAGACCCAGCCGGTGCCGGAGGCGTCGACGTCCCGCAGGACCAGCACCCGGGCGTCCGGCAGGCCGTCGGCGTCGACCGTGGAGAGCGTGACCACCTGCGGGTCGAGCACACCGGCCGCGAGAGCGGTGGCGAGCCAGTCGACGAACAGCGGGCCGGGCTCCGCCGGGGCCGCCTCCGCGTCGAAGGACGGCAACGGGCGGGCCATCGGCGGACGGCCGAGCAGCAGCTCGGGTACGGACCTGGGCTCGGGCCTGGTCTCGGACCGGGGCGCGGACCCCGGGTCGGTTCCCGGGTTCGCCCCGGCTACGGGCCTGGTCTCGCCCGGGCCGGTCAGGCCCTCCTCCTCCGCTGCCATCGTGCCTTCCCTCCGGTCGCCTCGGTCGCAGCCCCGGCCGGCCGGGCCGTCGGGGCCCGGGCGCGGGGTGCGCTGTCGGAGCGCAACCGTACCGCCGTGGGCTGACCGCTCGGGCGCGGGCCCTCGCTGTGCGCCCTGTGCGCCCCGTTGCCCGTGCGCCCGTGCGCCCGTGCGCCCGTGCGCCCGGGTTCTTGGCGACAGGCGGCCCCGGACGTGCTGGTGGGCGGTGCCGATGATCGGCACCGCCCACCAGGCCGGTCGCGGTGACCCTTTCCGCTACCCGGTTCCGCGCGGTGACAGCCGCGCGTCGAGTTCCCTGGTCTTCCCTGGTCCGAGTTGTCTTCTCCGACTTCTGTGCGGCGGGCTCTCCGTCGAGTCCTCTGGTCGAGTTACTCCGCGTCGGGCCCTGGTTGGAATCCTGCTCCGGTCTTCTTCGCTTCTTCGCTTCTCCGCTGCGAGCCCGGCCACGGGTGCTCAGCTCACCTGTGGCCGCCCACGTCCGGCGCCCCCGCCGGACGTGACCTCGCTCGGATCAGTGGATTCGGTTGGAGACCGGAGCGAAGACGACGGTGGTGTTCTGGCCACCGTTGGAACCGTCATCGCGGATGCGAGCCATTGAGAGCCTCCCAAAAGCTGTACTTCGTGCGTTGTCTCGGAGTTCGTCGCCCAGACGAACTCCTGCGGGCTGCGACGTCGAGGAACAGACTTCCGCAACAAATCGACAAAGCACCACCTCAAGCCGGAATTTTCGCCCGTTTGCGTGATATCCCAACCTCTGATGAATAACGGGCGCACCCTCTGGACAACGCATCGATACAGCGCCGCTCACCTGGGGCTTTGCCCGGACGGTAGCCTCCTTCCGGGTGAACCGGCGCAGCGCCTGGACACCGGGCGTCGATTCACCCGCCGCACACGG
This sequence comes from Kitasatospora sp. NPDC088548, assembly GCF_044753005.1. Classification (NCBI taxonomy): domain Bacteria; kingdom Bacillati; phylum Actinomycetota; class Actinomycetes; order Kitasatosporales; family Streptomycetaceae; genus Kitasatospora; species Kitasatospora sp. NPDC088548. The sequence continues at coordinate 116,187 of NZ_JBIVMI010000031.1, read as the reverse complement.
GTGCGGTCGACCTTCCATGTCGACATGTCAAGCCATTCTGCGACCATCCCAAAGTATTACTGGAGGCATCACAGGCAGAAGAGAGAAGGAAATGGGGAGAGGTGAAAATCAGACCGCCTTACCCGGGTTGAGAATCCCCAGCGGATCGAAGACCGCCTTCAACTGCCGCTGCAGTTCCAGCGCCACCGGCCCCAGCTCACGCGCCAGCCAGTCCCGCTTGAGCAGCCCCACCCCGTGCTCCCCGGTGATCGTGCCGCCCAGCTCCAGCCCCAGCGCCATGATCTCGTCGAAGGACCGCTGCGCCCGCGCCGACTCCTCGGGATCGGCGCCGTCGAAGATGACGATCGGATGGGTGTTGCCGTCCCCGGCGTGACTCACCACGCCGATCGTCAGCGCGTGCCGCTCGGCGATCGCGGCGACGCCGTTCAGCATCTCGGCCAGCCGGGAACGGGGCACCGCCACGTCGTCGATCATCGTGGTGCCCAGCCGGTCCAGCGCGGGCAGCGCCAGCCGCCGGGCCTCCAGCAGCAGCTCGGACTCCGCCTGGTCGTCGGCCGGCACCACCTCGGTCGCGCCTGCCGCCCGGCAGATCTCCCCCACCGCCGCCAGCTCGGCCACCTGGTCCGGCCCGTCGAACGCCACCAGCAGCAGCGCCTGGGTCGACTCCGGCAGCCCCATCTGCCCCAGCTCGTTGACGGCCCGCACGGTGACCGCGTCCATCAGCTCCATCAGCGACGGGGTGAGGCCTCGCGCCATCACCTCGCAGACCGCCGCACCCGCCGTGTCCGCGCTCGGGAACTCCGCCGCCAGCGCCAACTGCGGTGCCGGCGCGGGCCGCAGGGCGACCACCGCCCTAACCACCACACCCAGCGTGCCCTCCGAGCCGACCAGCAACCGGGTCAGGTCGTAGCCCGCGACCCCCTTGGCGGTACGGCGGCCGGTGGACAGCAGCCGCCCGTCCGCCAGCACCACGTCCAGCCCGAGCACATACTCGCCGGTGACGCCGTACTTGACGCAGCAGAGCCCGCCCGCGCCGGTCCCGATGTTGCCGCCGATGGTGCAGGTCTCCCAGCTGGACGGGTCCGGCGGGTAGGACAGCCCCAACTCGGATGCCGCCCGGGAGAGTTCGGCGTTCACCACGCCCGGTTCGACCACCGCGATCCGGTTGACCGGGTCGATCTCCAGGATCCGGTTCATCTTCACCATCGACAGCACGATGCAGCCGTCCACGGCGTTGGCCGCGCCGGAGAGCCCGGTGCGGGCACCCTGCGGCACCACGGGGACACGCAGTTCGGTGGCGGTCCGCAGGATGTGCCGCACCTGCTCGACCGTCTCCGGGAAGGCCACCACGGCGGGGGTTCCGGCCACACAGAAGCCCGCCATGTCATGGCTGTAGGCGGCCATCACATCCGGGTCCACCGCCAGGGCGCCGGGCGGGAGCCCCTGCGCCAGCCGGTCCGTCAGATCACTCATCGCCGTCTCCGATCGCCGCCCGGTCGCGCCACCGCCGCACGCGCGGCACGCGCTCTTCCCGCGTGCTTCCCGCTCTGTCCGCACTCTGCCCGCCGACCGGTGGTCGGGCAAGTGCGCCGCTCGGACGTTTCAGAGCCGGACCGGCGGTGCGGCCCCCGGGGCCCCGAGCAGGGCCGGCCTGGACCCCGGCCGGCCGGAGCGGGTACGCGCCCCGGGGCACTGTCCTACGGGCGGCTTACCGGCTCCTGGAACTCCGTCACCCACGCCGCCGGGTCGTCCGGGCACTCCAGGTACAGCTCCCGGGCGTATCCGGCGGAGCGGTAGCCGTTCTCGTCGACGAAGCGGGCCAGCGCCTGGACGGAGCCCATGCTGTCGTCCATCGAACCGCGGTGCACGATGGTCGCCGCCTCCTCGATCACCGGCAGGTCGACCACCTCGAAGCCGCACTCCCCGGCGGGCGCCGGGGCCGCGCCGACCGGGACCGCCGCCCGGACCAGCACCGCGCCGTCCCCGTCCGGGGCGTCCTCGTAGCGGGCCACCGCCGGGCCGGCCCCCTCCACCCCGGCCTCCGCCATCCGCCGGCAGAGCTCCGTGAACAGCGGGCCGATCACCGGTCCGACGTCCTCCGGCTCATAGCTCGCGGCGACCGCCGTCAGTTCGGCCACCCGCACCGACGGCACCCGCTTCACCACGACATCGTGCGCGGACATGGTCCCCTCGCTCTCGATCGTCCGGAGCCTCGCCTCGACCCGGGTCAGCCGCTGGGCGTCCGCCGCCATCGCCGCGGCGAGTTCGGCCCGCCGCAGCCGCAGCATCCCGCGCAGCTCGGCCGCGTCCACCCGCTCGTCCAGGACGTCCCGCACCTGCTGCAGCGTGAAGCCGAGGTCCTTGAGCGCGATCACCCGGTTGAGCCGGGCGAGTTGGGCGGCCTCGTAGAAGCGGTAGCCGCTGGCCCGGTCGACCCGGGCCGGACGCAGCAGGCCGATCGCGTCGTAGTGGCGCAGCATGCGGACCGACACCCGGCCGTGCTTGGCGAAGTCTCCGATGTTGAACATGATGGCTCCCAGTGCAGACCCTCACACCGTGTCATGGTCAAGCACCGGCACCCACGGCCGGGCCGCCGTCCTCACCACCTCGGTCCATGCCGCCTCAGTCCGTGACGTCGAACCCGCGCCGCCGGCCGAGCACTTGGAGGCTGCGTTGACCGGGGATCCCGTTCGCGTCCGCGCCCGAGTAGCCGAGACTGCGCTGGAAGGCCGCGTACGCCTACACCGTCCTGGTGCCGAGCGAGCCGTCCACCCAGCGCTGCTCCAGGTACCCCTCGTCGGCCAGCGCCTGTTCGACGATCCGCACCTCGGGTCCGTACGTCCGGTGGCCCTGTTCGGCGCCGGGGTCGGTCCGGGCGGCCGCGACGATGTGCGCCACCGAGACGCGCCGGGGCGAGGGCAGCGTGCCGAGCAGCCGGCGCAGCGAATCCTCGCCCGGCACGCCGTCCGCGGCGGCCCCCGCGTAGCCCAGACTGAGCTGGTAGTCCTGGTAGTTGAGGGTGTCGGCGTCCCGCCAGTCCTCGTCCGGACCGGCCGTGTAGTGCGAGCCGTGCCCGGACGCCACCAGCGCGTCGCCCACCTGCCGGACCTGCGGGCCGTGCGCGCCGTACCCGTACTCCAGGCCGTTGATGGTCACCCGGTAACGGGCCGGCCCCGGCGTCGACCGGGACGGGGGCGGCGGAGCACCGCCCGCGCCGGCCACGATGCCCGGCAGGACGAGACCGTGGAACTGCTGCACCCGGGCGTCGCCGGGGCAGGCGGTGCCACCGTCCGACCACTCCGGGAAGAGCCGGTGAAAGCCGTAACCGGGGTCGTCGGCGGTGCGGCAGACCCGCAGCGGGATGCCGTGCCGCTGGTGCAGCCAGACCCCGACCGCGATGAACGTCCCGATCTGCGCGGCCGTCCACGGATCGGTGTGCTGGTCGTTGCTGGCCGACTCGATGCTCACCGCGCCGGTGCCGTCCGGCCGGTGGTTCGCGGCCATGTTGGCGTCGGCCCGGGTCTGGGTGCCGATGTACTGGGCGATGCCGCCGTCGTAGCCGACCCCGAAGTGCGACTCCAGGCTGGTCGAGTCCCGCCAGTACTCGTAGATGCGGCGCGGCGTCCAGGGCGCCGCCATGCTGTGAAAGATCACCTGCGTCGGCACGATCGCCGGCTGCGCGTCCGACTCGGGCTGAAGCTCCATCTTCTCAGCGCCGGGGTACCAGGCCATCCGTGTCTCCTCGCCGGGCCCACTCCCAGGGCAGTCCGCCCCTTACCCCCGGCACACGCCCCCTCGCCGCACCCACAAGGACGCCCCCACCCCAAACCCCCCGTTCAGGTGAACCCGCCGCCCCCGGCCCACGGTCGGCCCACCGCCTCCACCCCGGTGGAAAACGCGAAGGGCGGGCGTCGGCCTGGGGCCAACACCCGCCCTGAGCAGGCGGTTTCTCCTACCAGCGGAGAGCGTGGGATTCGAACCCACGGTGACGGGTCACGCCACGACAGTTTTCAAGACTGTTCCCTTAGGCCGCTCGGGCAGCTCTCCAGGCGGAGGTCAGCCTAACGGGTCCGGCGGGGTTCGGTGCACAGGGTTTCGGGGACGGGGTCAGTCGCCGACGCGCTCGGTGAGGGTGACCTTGGTGTTGAAGGTCTGGCCGTTGCGGGTGTACTCGACGTCGACGGTCTCGCCGGGCTTGTGCGTCCAGATCTTGCTGACCAGGGCGGGGCCGTTCTCGATCGGGCTGCCGCCGAGCTTGGTGATGACGTCGCCGGGCTTGAGGCCCGCCTTGTCGGCCGCGCCGCCGGGGGTGACGGCCGGGGTGCCCTGGATGTCGCGGGTCTGGATCTGTGCGCCGTCGCCCTTGTAGTCGTCGTTGCGGAGGACGTCGAGCTTGGCGTAGACGGGCTTGCCGGTCTTGATCAGGGTCTCGGCGACCCACTTGGCCTGGTTGATCGGGATGGCGAAGCCGAGGCCGATGCTGCCGGCCCGGCCGGTGCTGGAGGCGTTGGACTGGATCGCCGAGTTGATGCCGACCACCGCGCCGCTGGAGTCGAGCAGCGGGCCGCCGGAGTTGCCGGGGTTGATCGAGGCGTCGGTCTGCAGGGCGTTCATGTACGAGGACTGGGCGCCGGTCTCGTCGCCGGAGGCGACCGGGCGGTCCTTCGCGCTGATGATGCCGGTGGTGACGGTGGACTCCAGGCCGTACGGGGCACCGATGGCGATGGTGGAGTCGCCGACGTTGACCTTGTCGGAGTCGGCCAGCGGAAGCGGGGTCAGCTTGTCCCCCTTCGGGGGGTTGTCCAGCTTGACCACGGCCACGTCGTAGCCCTCGGCGCGGCCGAGCACGGAGGCGTTGTAGGAGCTGCCGTCGGCGAACTTGACGGTCAGTTTGCCGCCGTTGGAGGCGGGCGCCACCACGTGGTTGTTGGTGAGGATGTGGCCCTCGGTGTCGAAGACGAAGCCGGTGCCGGTGCCGGACTCGCCGTTGCCCTGCGCCTTGATGGTGACGACGCTGGGCAGCGCCTTCTGCGCGATGCCGGCGACGGAGCCGGGGGCGGGCTCGTTCTTCTCCGGGCTGTTGGCCTGCACGGTGGTGCTGCGGCGGTCGTTCGCGGAGCTGGCGCTGTTGTCGTTGCGGTCGGCGATGGTCACGCCGAGCGCGCCGCCGGCCACACCGGCGACCAGGGCGACGGCGGCGATCAGGGCGACCAGGCCGCCGCGCTTCTTGCGCGGACCGCCGGGGCCGGACGTACCGGGGTACTCGGGTGGGTAGCCGAGCGGGCCGCCGGGGTGGCCGGGACCGCCGGCGCCGCCGGCCGAGGAGTCGTGCGGGCCCCAGCCGCCGAGCGGCTGGCCCGCGCCGAAGGGGTGCTGCTGCGCGGGCGGGCCCGCCGGGGCGCCGTACGGGTCGTGGGCTGCGGCGGGCGGGGCACCGTACGGGTCGTGCGCCGCGGCGGCCGGGGCGCCGTACGGGTCGTGCGCCGCGGCGGCCGGGGCGCCCGTGGTGGCGTACGGGTTGACGGCGGGCGCGACGGGCGCCGTCGGCAGGGCCGGTGCCTCGGCGAGCGCCGTGGCGGGCGCGGCCGGCGGCCCCGCCGGGGCGGGCGGCACGACCGGCGGCGGGGCGTCGATGTACCCCGGGCCGGGGTGGCCGGCCTCGACCGGGGCGGGCGCGGACACGGGAGCGTCGGCAGCCGCGGCCGCGGCGGGTGCCTCGGCCGGCGCCGGGGCGCTGATCTTGCTGAACGCCAGCGTCGGCGTGGATCCGCCGGCCGCCGGAGCGGCGGGCGCGGCGGGCACCGCCGGTGCCACGTCGGTGGTGGTCCGGTCGGCGGGCGCCTGTGCGGGGGTGGCAGCGGCGGACGCGGACTGCTGCGCCGGACCGTCATGAGCGGGACCCACCACCCCCTGGCCGCCGGAGGGCTGTTCCCCCTGCGGCCCGGTGGACCCAACCTCGCGCTCGGTGCTCACGGACGACCTCCATAGCTGACAGGACCAAGAAGCATAGTTTTTCGCACACTCGATTCGATTGCCGTAAGGACCCTTCTGAAGAAGTCATAAGAATCCTTAGCCAGGCCCGACGGCCCCGTCCGGAAACCCGGCCGAACGCCCCCGAACCACCACCCCCACCGGCCGCTCGCCCACCGCCGCCGGATGTCCCTCGCGGCCGGGGCGCCCAGCGCCTGGCCTTGGCGTTCACCCCCGTGCCGGTTAGCCTGTCGCTCACAACTGACACGCGGGAGCTTGGACCTTCCCAGGCTGAGAGTGCGCTGGTCGACCGTACGCCACGACGTCCGTGGGCGGACCGTCGAGGGGGCGCTGACCGCCGGAACCTGTCCGGGTAATGCCGGCGTAGGGAGTATCGGCCATGCCGCCTGCTTCGCCATCCTCTTCTTCGGGCGCGCCCGCGTCCAAGGGTTTCTCCGAACCGTCCACGACCGTTCACTCCGACGCCGGTCCCCCCGTGCCCGGTTCCGCCGCCGTGCCCGGCTCCCCCACCGCGACCGGTGCCGCCGCGGCCACCGCCGTCCTGGACCGGCCGGACCGGTCCGAGCGGGTCGAGGCGCCGCTCGTCCTGGACACCGAGCCGCCGCGCACGCTCCGCTTCCGCGACCACTTCGCGCTCTGGATGAACCTCGGCGTCAGCCTGATCGGCTTCACCACCGCCGCCACCGTGCTGGGCGCGCGGGGCAGCGAGCTCTCCCTGGCCGCCGCCGTGACCGCGATCGCGGCCGGGACCGTGGTCGGCACCGCGATGCTCGGTGTGGCCGCCCTGATCGGGGCCCGTACCGGCGCACCGGCGATGGCGAACCTGCGCGGGCTGTTCGGGACGAAGCTCTCGTACGTGCCGACGGTGCTGAACATCGTCCAGTGCGTCGGCTGGGGCGTGTACGAGCTGCTGGTGATCGCGATGGGCGCGCAGACCGTCGTCCACACCGAGGGCTACCGCTGGGCCTTCGTCCTGCTGGCGGGCGCGCTGACCACCGCGCTGACCATCTGGCCGCTGGGCTCGATCGCGGTGCTGCGGCGGTTCGTCGCCGGGGCGGTCGCGGTCGCGATGGTGTACTTCACCGTCCAGCTGGGCCGGCACGGCGTGCCGGACCCGGGCGCGGGCAACTGGCACGGCTTCCTGAAGGCCACCGACGCGATGATCGCGGTGTCGATCTCCTTCGTGCCGCTGGCCGCCGACTACACCCGGCACTCGCGCACCCCGCGCGCCGCGTTCTGGGGCAGCTTCTCCGGCTACACCGTCGCCCAGGTCTGGTGCTACGTGCTGGGCCTGATCGCGCTGCTGCAGTCCGGCGGCGACCCGGACCGGATCTTCGACTCCTTCCTGGGCGTCTGGGCCGGCTGGGCGTTCCTGCTGGTGCTGGTCCTGCGCGAGACGGACCAGTCCTTCGCCAACGTGTACTCGACCGCGATGTCCGTCCACAACCTGCTGCCCAGGGTGGACCGCCGGGTGCTGACCGGCGGGACCGGGCTGCTGATCACGGTGCTGGCCCTGCAGATCACCGAGTTCACCGACTCCTACTACGCCTTCCTGGGCCTGATCGGCTCGGTGTTCGTGCCGATGTTCGCGGTGCTGGCGGTCGACTACTTCCTCGGCGCCGGCCGGCGCGGCTGGAACCTCTCCGCCGACGCGCCGTCCCGCCGGCTGATGCTGCTGCCGTGGGCGCTGGGCTTCGTCGTCTACCAGCTGATCGCGCCGACCGCGATCGCCGGCTGGTGGACGGACTTCTGGACCTCCGTCCAGGGGGCGCTGCACTTCACCCCGCAGGAGTGGACCTCGGCCTCGCTGTTCGGCTTCCTGGTGCCGGCCCTGGCCACCTGGGCGCTCACCCCGCTGACCCGCCGGGACGCGCGGGACTGATCCGCCCCCCACGCGAAGACGGCCCCTCAGGTTGGGGCCGTCTTCGTTTTCGCGTCACTTCCGCCGCCTATCGTGGGACGTGTGACCAGCCCCGACCTCCCCCCGGCGGCGGCGCGCACCGCGCCGTCCGTCCAGGTGATCGCCCACCGCGGATCCTCGTACGCGCTGCCCGAGCACACGCTCGCCGCCTACCGGCGGGCGCTCACCGAGGGCGCCGACGCGGTCGAGTGCGATGTCCGGGTCACGGCCGACGGACATCTGGTCTGTGTGCACGACCGCAGGATCGGCCGGGTCTCGGACGGCCGCGGCACGGTGTCCGCGATGACGCTGGCCGAGCTGGAGGCGCACGACTTCGGCGCCTGGAAGACGGGCGCACCGAGCGCGGACCCGGAGCTGCGGGGCGTTCTGCGGCTGGAGAGCCTGCTGGAGCTGGTCGCGGACTGCGGACGCCCGGTGGACCTGGCGATCGAGACCAAGCACCCGGTCCGTTTCCGGGGCCGGGTGGAGGCCGAGCTCCTGCGGATGCTGGACCGGTTCAAGATCACCGGAGACCCCGCGGACGGCCGCCCGCAGGCCCGGATCATGAGCTTCTCCGCGCTGGCGCTCGCCCGGGTGGCCGCCACCGCGCCGCAGTACCCGAGGGTGTTCCTGTTCGAGCGCGGCCTGCCGCTGCGGGGCCGGCTGCGCCCGGGCGCGACGCTGCCGGGCGGGGCCGGGATCGCCGGGCCCGGCATCGAGCTGGTGCGGGCCAGGCCGCGGCTGGTGACGCGACTGCGCGAGCTGGGCCACCAGGTGCACGTCTGGACCGTGGACGAGCCGGCCGACGTGGAGCTGTGCCTGGAGCTCGGGGTGTCGGCGATCATCACCAACCGCCCGGCCGAGGTCCTCGCCCAGCTCGGCCGGTGAACCAAACCTGCTGCCGACAATTTTTGCCGGAAATTATGCGTTTTCACGACGGAGGGTGAGCACGGAATCACCTGCCGCCCACCCTGGGTCGCGCGGTTTGAAATGTCCGCGCGGGATCGCCCCGCAGTCGTTTCCGACGCATTACCAAGGGGCATCCATCCCTCGGCATACGCTGAAGGAGGTCCGGGGGTGGCGTTGATGGTGGCGCGTGAAGTGCCGACTTCATCGACCATGGCAGTGCCGCACGGCCCAGCGAGTGTCGGGGTCGCACGGCGCCGACTGCGTCGAGATCTGGGCGACCGGGAGATACCCGAACCGGTCATTGATGATGCTGTTCTGATCCTTTCCGAACTGCTGAGTAATGCCTGTCGCTATGCGCGGCCGCTCGGGCCATTGCCCGCGCTCGGCCGCAGCGCCCGGGCGGAGGTCGTGGACCAGGTGCTCGTCGGGGTCCCCACCGCGGGCCAGGGCGCCAGGACGGCCGCGCACCCACAGCCGGACGGCGGCGACGGCGGGGTCCTGGTGCGCTGGCAGATGCACGCGGACGGGATCCTCACGCTGGAGGTCACCGACGGCGGGGCGCAGACCCGCCCGACGCCCGCCGGCCCGTCCCTGACCTCGCGCGGCGGCCGCGGCCTGAGCATCGTCGGCCAGCTGGCCAGCGACTGGGGTGTGCGCGACGCTCCCGGCGAAGTGACGGTGTGGGCGGCACTGCCCGCCCGGGCCCGCCACGCCCGACGGACCGGCGGTGATGCCCGCAGCGCCTGAGCGGGCCGGACCCGCCCGTCCGCGCGCCCCCGCGCCCCGTCCGCGCGCGCCGCCACCCACGCCCCGCCCCGACGTGTGTCCACGCGCCGGGGGAACGTCAGTAGGCTGCCCGGAGCACAACACAACCGTCCCCGGGAGAGCCGCACCATGGGCAAGAAGGCCGCCAAGAAGGCGCCGCAGCGCAGCCAGTCCACCACCGCCGCCACGGGCGAGATCCCCGTGGTCGGGGCCCGCGAGAACTGCCCCTGCGGTTCCGGCCGCCGGTACAAGGCGTGTCACGGCCGGGATGCCTCGCACGCCGTGCAGGAGCTGGTGCACCGCCCGTTCGAGGGGCTGCCGGGCGAGGCCGACTGGGTCGCGCTGCGCGAGCTGGTGCCGGCCGCGACGGTGCCGCTGACGCTGGCCGCCGGGGTGGCCGAGGCCGCCAACGGCGAGGTCCCGTCGGTGACGCTGGCGACCGTCCTGCCGCTGGCCTGGCCCGCGCTGCGCCGCCCGGACGGCTCGATCCTGCTCGGCCTGCAGACCCAGTCCGCCTCCGGCGACCTGAGCCGCGACCTCGCGGACGCCCTGGAGCTGGCCCTGGCCACCGAGCCGGGCACCCCGGTACCCGCCCGCCGGACCGTCCCGGGCGGCCGCCGTCTGCAGGATCTGCTGGACCTCGACGCCGGGTTCACGCCGGCCGTGCACACCGGCTTCGAGTTCTGGCTGGAGGACGCCGAGGCCGCCACCGGCGAGGTGGCCGCCTCGCTGGAGCGCGCCAACGCCTCGGCGATCCCCACCGAGAAGCTCGGCAGCGTCGACTCCGCCTACTGGTGCGGCACTCCGGACAAGAACCACCTGCGCTGGGTGATGACGGTGCCGGAGGAGCAACTGCTGGACGCGCTGGCCCGGCTGACCGCCGCCGACCAGTCCTCGGTCGGCCCGGACACCCGCCTGGTCGGCTCGTTCCGCGCGCACGGGCTGACCGTCCCGGTCTGGGACCTGCCGGTGGCCATGACGGCGGCCGACTGCGAGAAGCCGGCCGCCGAGTTCGCCGAGCGGCTCGCCGCCACGCTGGCCGACAACACCCCGCTGACGGCCGAGGAGCGGCGCGCCCGGGCAAACCTGGTGAACCGTCAGGTCACCTTGAACTAAAGGCGACCAGGATCGGGTGATACGCGTCACATTACCCCTCGCCGACCGCAATTTCCGGGCGGGGAAGGGTCCTTGGAAATTGGCGCGGGCGCGGATCCTTGTTACTGTCTAAAGAGTCCGGTCGCTGGTGCATCCCCCGTCGCCAGCGACCGGATCTTTTGTTTTCCCGAACGGCCGCCCGCGTGCGGCCGGCGCACGGGACGGCGCACGAGCGGCTGGTCCGCCCGCACGATCCCGCCGTACACGATCACTCGCGCACGACCCCGCCGCACCCGGTCAGTACGCCGAGCGGCCGGTGTCCAGCCGGACCGTCGCCTCGACCAACTCCCCCAGCAGCGGACCGACCTGGGGCAGCCAGACCCCGCCGCCGGCCGCCGGCCGCGGCGGCAGCACCCAGCGCACCCGCCCGCCGGACCCGCCACCGGGCGGCAGCGGCAGGAACCCACCCGACCCGTGATAACGCAACGAGCCCGGCACCCATGGCAGTTGGGCGAGCATCTCGCCGAGCACGTCGAGCGAGTACGGGGCGACCAGCATCGCGTACCGGCCGGGCATCGCCAGCACCGGGCCGAGCGGCAGCCGCAGCGCGCCGAGGTAGGCGAGCGCCCTGGCACCGGCCGCCGCGGGCAGGCTGACCGCCGAGACCACCCCGCCGGTGGCGGCCAGCACCGGCGCGTCCGGGCTCTGCCGCTCCCACCACCAGCGCACCATCCGGGCGTCGGTGGTGGCCGCGAGCAGCGGCGGGTCGTGCGGGTGGGCACCGGGGACGGCGCAGCCCGGATCCCCGCAGGAGCACTGCCCGGCAGTCAGCAGCGCGCCCGGCACCACGGGCCAGCGATGGTCCACGGCGGCGGCCAGCGCGGCGGCCAGCCGGGCGGAACGGGCCGATGACCGGCCCCTCGGATTCTCACGCATGGCGCTCGTTCCTTTCCGTGACCGCTCGGTTCGCTCAAAGCCCGCCGGCGTACGTCGGGAAGCGCCGTGCGGGCCCCGCGAAGGCGCGATGCTGGCGGGGCCGGGCGGCAGGACGGACGAACGGCGTGACGGGCGTGAAGCACGGTGTGGAGCACGACCTGAAGGACCGCGGAATAGAACAGCCCTTGGAACGAGAATCCCGTACGCGACCGGATGGACGCCGCCCGGGGGCGGTTGGTTCCACCGTACGAGTGAGTGTCTTCCGGCCAGCCCGGCCGACGGACGGCGAAAGCATACGATCCGGACGGCCGCCGGAGCCGTCAGGACGGTTCTGCCCGTTCTCCCGGAGCTCCATGCCGTCCGAGGCCGACCGGCGCGCGTACGAACCGGACGCGCCCGCCGTACGGGCTCCGAAGCATGTGGAACCGGCCACCGCGTCGTCCTGGATCTGGACATGCCCCGAATGGCCTGTGTAGAAGTGGTGGCATTGCTGTCGATCAATGACGAGTAGTAGCGAATCGAGGCGAAACGCGCCCTTTGGCCGTCCTCGCTCCAATCGGCCGTACCTGGGGGTTCCGCATGACACGTACCACCGCGTCAGGAGTGGCGGCATGAACGAGTCCCACCCATCGTCGACTCCCTCCGAGCCGGGCGAGCCCGGCTGCGTCAGCGGGCTCTCGGTGCTCGACCCGCCGGGCCGCCACCGCCCGGTGCTCGGCCCCGCCGAGCAGCAGTGCCCCACACCCGAGAGCCGAACCGCACCCCCGACGGCGGTGCAGGACCGTTTGGCCGGACGGCTGTCCGATTTCACCAGCCTGCACGAGCACACCGCGCGGCTCGCCCGTGCCCGGGGCCTCGACGCCACCCTGACCGCCGTCCTGGAGTCCGTCGGCGCGCTGCTCGGCGCCCGGCGCGCGCTGCTGGTCACCGCCATGCCCGGCGGCGGGCCCAGCCAGCCGGTCGGCCTCGGCCTGGACCGCGCCAGCCTCGGCGCGCTGGAGACCGTGCCGCCCGAGCAGAGCCTGCTCGGGCGGCTGCTGCGCGAGCACGACCGGCCCGCCCGGGTGCGGTCCCACGACCTCGCCGGCGACCCCGCCATCGGCACCCGGCTGCGCGAGGTCGCCGTCCACCTCGGCCTCGGCGGTTGTTACGGCCTGCCGCTGGCCACCGAGGAGGACGGCCCGCTGGCCTCCGCCCTCTGGTTCTACGACGAGCCCGCCGGCCCGACCGAGCGCCAGTGCGAGCTGGCCCGCCGGTACTGCGAGGTCGCCGCGCCGCTGCTGGCCAAGCAACTGGACGCGGACCGGGCCCGACGCACCACCGAGGCGCTGCGCCGGGGTCTGCTGCCGGACCACCTCCCCCGGCCCGCCGGACTGCGGCTGGCCGCCCGGCTCGTCCCGGCCGGGCTGGACCGCTCGGCCGGCAGCGACTGGTACGACGCCATCCCGCTGCCGGACGGAACCGTCGGCCTCACCGTCGGCAGCGTCTCCGGCGACGGCCTGGGCGCCGGCCCCGGCTCCGCCCCGGGCGCGGCCGCCGCGATGGGCCGGATCCGGGCCGCGCTGCGGGCGTACGCCGTGCTGGAGGGCGAGGACCCGGTCTCCGTCCTCGGCGACCTGGAGCTGCTGCTCAAGACCACCGAGCCGGCCCGGACCGCCACCGCCGTCTACGCCTGGGTGGAGCCGGAGGAGCGCCGGATCACCCTGGCCGGCGCCGGGCACTGCCCGCCGGTGCTGGTCGGCCGGCACGGCGCCGAGTTCGTGGAGACCTCGCTCTCCGCCCCGCTCGGCATGCTGGCCTGCTGGGAGGCGCCCGGGGTCGAGCTGACCGCCGAGCCCGGCGACACCCTGGTGCTCTACACCGACGGCCTGGCCCGCCGCTGCGGCCCCACCCTGCACGCCGGACAGGCCAACCTGCGCCGGGCCGCCGCCGACGCCCCGCGCGACGTGCGGATCGACCCGGACCGGCTCTGCGCCCACCTGCTGGCCGTCTGCGCGGGCCGGGACACCGGGCCGGCCACCGACGACCTGATGCTGCTCGCCGCGCGCTTCGAGTAAGCCCGAGCGAGTGAGCCCGGGCGCGCGGGGTACGCCCGCGCGCGCCCGGTGAACCCGCGCCCCCGCCACCCCGACCCCGAACAGGTGAGCGGCCGGGCGTCCGTACCATGGACGCACGGCCGCCCCCGCGTGTCGCGATCCGACGCTCCCGGGGCGGCACACCACCCCGCAAGGAGGCGACGTACGTGACCGAGGACCGCACCCCGGCGGTGGCCGAGAACCCTGAGGCCACCGGCGGCGACGAGGAACCGCAGCAGTTCAAGGGCCGCAAGAACGGCCTCTACTCCGAGGTCTCCGACGAACTCGCCGCCTCGATGAAGTCCGGCTGGGCCGACACCGAGCTGCACGGCCTCACCCCGGTCGCGCAGGCCCCGTACGCGGCCGAGCGCCGCGCCCGGCTGTCCGCCGCCTACCCCGGCGAGCGCCTGGTGGTCCCGGCCGGCACCCTGCGGGTCCGCTCCAACGACACCGACTACGCCTTCCGCGCCTCCAGCGAGTACGTGCACCTCACCGGCGACCAGACCGAGGACGCGGTGCTGGTCGCCGAGCCCACCGGCGACGCCGGCCACGAGTTCGGCCTCTACCTGCTGCCCCGCTCCAACCGCGAGAACGGCGAGTTCTGGCTGGACGGCTACGGCGAGCTGTGGGTCGGCCGCCGGCACAGCCTCACCGAGCAGGAGCAGCTGCTCGGGCTTCCGGTCCGCGACGTCCGCGAGGCCGGCGCGGAGCTGGCCGCCCGCGCCGCCGCCTCCCCCGTGCCGACCCGGATCGTGCGCGACTACGACGCCGGTCTGGAGGAGGCCCTGGCCGGTGTGCTCGACCCGGAGCGGGACGCGGCGTTCAAGGAGTTCCTGAGCGGCCTGCGGCTGGTCAAGGACGAGTGGGAGATCGGCGAGCTGCGCGCCGCCTGCACCGCCACCGTCAACGGCTTCACCGACGTGGTGCGCGAGCTAGGCCAGGCCGTCGCCACCTCCGAGCGCTGGATCGAGGGCACCTTCTGGCGCCGCGCCCGGGTCGAGGGCAACGACGTCGGCTACGGCTCGATCTGCGCCGCCGGCCCGCACGCGACCACCCTGCACTGGGTGCGCAACGACGGCGCCGTCCGCCCCGGCGAGCTGCTGCTGCTGGACGCCGGCGTGGAGACCAACACCCTCTACACCGCCGATGTCACCCGCACCCTGCCGATCAACGGCCGGTTCAACGACCTCCAGCGCAAGATCTACCAGGCGGTCTACGACGCCCAGGAGGCCGGCATCGCCGCGGTGAAGCCCGGCGCGGGCTTCCGCGACTTCCACACCGCCTCGCAGCGCGTCCTCGCCGAGCGCCTGCTCGCCTGGGGCCTGCTGGACGCCTCGGCGTACGACGTGGAGAAGGTCCTGGAGCTGGGCCTCCAGCGCCGCTGGACCCTGCACGGCACCGGCCACATGCTCGGCCTGGACGTCCACGACTGCGCCCACTCCCGCCGTGAGGAGCACGTGGACGCGCTGCTGGTGCCCGGCATGGTGCTCACCGTCGAGCCCGGTCTGTACTTCCAGCAGGACGACCTGACCGTGCCCGAGGAGTACCGCGGCATCGGCGTCCGCATCGAGGACGACATCCTGGTCACCGCCGACGGCAACGAGAACCTCTCCGCGGGCCTGCCCCGCCGCGCCGACGAGGTCGAGGCCTGGATGGCCTCGCTCGCCTGAGCCGACGTACGCAACGGGCCCGGCTCCCCCTCAGGCAGGGGGAGCCGGGCCCGCGTACGTCCTACTTGGCGACCACCCGGACCGGGACGGTGCGACTGCCGACGACGATGGCCGGCCCCTCCAACGGCACCACCGCCACCCTCGCCGTCACCGGCATCACCCCGGCCCCGTCCTGTCCGGTCAGCTTCAGCCGGTACTTCACCGTCCTGCTCTGCCCGGGAGCGAGCGTGAACGCACCGTTCCCGTCCCTTGCCGGCTTGTCGGTGGAGCGGAGGTCCATGGCCGTCCAGGTATCGCCGTCCTGCCGTTCCAGAGTGCCGGAGACAACCGGCGAGGCCCCGGCGTACGACTCGGCCGCCACGACGGGCACCAGCGCGGAATAGCCGGTCCGGCTGGTGTTCCGGTAGGTGACCGAGAACGTCACCGCGCTGCCGTCGTTCGGCACCTGCTGACCCACGCCGAGTCCCTCGAAGCCGATGCTCACGTCATTCTGGTTCGGCCGCAGCGCCGGTACCGGGTGGCCGCCGACGTCCAGGGTGTCGAGGATCGACACCAGGGCGGTCTGGTACTCCGGCTTGAGCCCGATGGCCGAAAGGAACACCTGGTCGTCCGGCAGGGCCCACATCTGGGCCGTGAAGGACTCCTTGGCATTGCAGGTGACCTGCCACTGCGACTTGCGGGCGGCTCGCCCGGCCACGATGTCCCTGGTCTGCACCGGGTTCCCGCTGGTCATCGGTTCGCCCTCGGTGGGCACGTGCGGATTGCCCCAGACCGGGCAGTAGGGCTGGGAGGTCCAGCCGCCCGGCGAGTCGAGGAACGACATGGCCGGCCAGATATCCGGTTCCTCGTCGAACACCGCCAGCTCCGCCCCGTACGGGGCGCAGTCCCTGGCCGTCGCCGACTTCGGCGCCCCGGGGCTCAGCACGCAGAGCCGTCGGTCGCCGGGGTCCGGCGGCACGACCCGCCAGCCCGCCGGGACCTTGAACTTCACGCCGTGGAACGTGTAGTTGGACGGTGCCGGCGGGGCAGTACTCGCGGTGCCGGACGGAGCAGGGGCACCGAGCGGGGCCTCGGTCCTGACGTCGTCGGTGATCGTCTCCGTGGCCGAGGGGGTCTCGACCGGGGTGGCCGTCGGGCTCGGCTCGGTGGTCGGCTCGGCACTCGGGCTGGGGCTCGGGCTGGCCGTCAGGGTGGCGGCCGGCGGCGGCACCTCGTCCTGCCGGGCCACGGTGTCGCCCCGGAAACCGAGCACGCCGAACGCCAGGGCGGCGGCCAGTCCGAACAGCGGCACGGCGGTGACGTACACCGGCCGCAGCCGGCGCGTCCGGCGGTTCGGCGGGGCGGCCGGGCGCAGGTCGTGCGCGGTGATCCGGGCCGTACGGGCGTTCATCGCCTCGCGGAGCAGCCGTTCCGTCGGGGTCTCGTCCGGCCCGGTGCCGTCGCCGCCGCGCGGGCGGGGAAGTTTGTCGGTCATCGAACCTTCTCCAGGTGCTTTTCCAAGGCGTCCAGGGCCCGGCTTGCGGTGGACTTCACGGCACCCCGGGACAGCCCCAGGGTCTCGGCGATCTGTGCCTCCGACAGATCGGACCAGTAGCGCAGTACCAGCACCTCGCGCTGGCGGGACGTCAGCTCCTGCAGGGCCACCAGCACCCGCCGGTGCTCGTCGTTGAGGACGGCGTGGTCCTCGGCGGACGGCGCGTCGGCCTCGTGCGGCGGCACGTACTCGCGGGCCGTCTTGCGCCGGCGCAGCATCGACCGGGCGCCGTTGACCACCGAGGTCCGCAGGTAGCCGAGCGCGTTGTCCAGGTCGTCCAGCTGCTCGCCGTGCCGCTGGTAGAGCTGGGTGAAGGCCTCCTGCACGACGTCCTCGGCCAGGTCCTGGTGGTCGACCAGGAGGACCGCCATCCGGACCAGGCTCAGCCGGTGAGCGTGGTAGAGGTCGGTCAGGGTGGGCCGGTCCTCGGCCGGCCGGCGCCCGCCGCGCAGCAGCCGGAAGCCCGAACGGCGCTGTGCCGCCTCCGGCTGGACGCTCGGGGCGGCGGTCACCTCGTCGGCCTCCTGCGCACCGAACAGCAGCCCGACCACTCCGGTGAGGGAGAATCCCCGCCCCTTCTCGGGTCCGACGATCGGCCCGATAGCCATGGACATCTACGTTCTGCTTTCCCCCGGGACGGCGCCCGGTGCGGACCGGGCCGTCAGGACACGTGATCAAGGTTGTGATCAGCGGGGACCGTGTCATCGCCGCCGAACCGGCTCCGTCCGCCCCCATACCAATGGACGTGCGGCCCGGCTCGGGGTTGCACGTGGGTTCGAGGAAAGTTCGGCCTGGCCGTGACGGCTACACTCGGCCACATCCCGCCACCTACCTGCAGGGGGTATTCCGTGGCCGAGCAGTACGCCTCGGGGCCGTCGGCCGACTCGGCCGGGCCGCCGGTCGGCACCCCCGGGCCGGTGGACGTCGTGATCGGGCGGCGGCCGGAACCGGTACACGATGTCGCGGTGTACGCCTTCGACGGCATGACGCCGTTCGAACTCGGCGTGGTGGTCGAGGTGTTCGGGCTGGCCCGGCCCGAGCTGAGCGGACTGCTGGCCGCGCCCTGGTACGGGCTCAAGGTCTGCGCCGACCGCCCGGGCAGCGCGCTCGCCTCGGTCGGCGGCTTCTCGCTGACCGCCCGGCACGGTCTGGACGAACTCGCCGCCGCCGACACCGTGGTGGTCCCCGGGGTGCCGAACGCCTTCGGCGGCGAGGTCTCCCCCGGCCTGGTCACCGCCCTGCGCACGGCGCACGAGCGCGGCGCCCGGATCGTCTCGATCTGCTCCGGCGCCTTCGCGCTGGCCGCCGCCGGCCTGCTGGACGGCCGCGAGGCCACCACCCACTGGCGCTACGCCGAACTCCTCCAGCAGCGCCACCCGTTGGTGAAGGTCAACCCGGACGTGCTGTACGTGGACGGCGGCTCCGTCCTGACCAGCGCGGGCAGCGCCGCCGGGATCGACCTCTGTCTCCATCTGGTCCGCCGCGACCACGGCGCCAGGGTGGCCAACAGCGTGGCCCGCCGCTTCGTGGTGCCGCCGCACCGGGACGGCGGGCAGGCCCAGTTCATCGAGGCCGCCGTCCAGCCCGTCGAGGCGGACGACGACGGCGTCGCCCGCAGCATGCGGTGGGCACTGGACCACCTCGCCGCCCCGCTGACCATCACGCTGCTGGCCCGGGCCGCCCGGATGTCCGACCGCTCCTACCTGCGCCACTTCACCGCCCGCAACGGCACCAGCCCGATGCGCTGGGTGATCACCCAGCGCATCGCGGCCAGTCTGCCGTTGCTCGAATCCCCGGACGGCACCGTGGAGGAGATCGCCGCCGCCGTCGGCTTCGAGAGTGCCGCGACCTTCCGCCACCACTTCGGCCGGGTGATGCGCACCTCCCCGACCGCCTACCGCCGCGGCTTCGGCAGCGGGGCGGCTTAGCGCTTGGCGGCCGGTCCGGCGGGCTACTCGCCGGTGCGCAGGGCCGCGTTGGCGAGCATGGCGTCGTGCAGCCACTGGGCGAGGCCCGGGGCGAGCTGCTCGTAGGTGGCGGTGAAGCGGGGGTCGGCGAGGTACATCGCGGCGAGGCCGCGGTGGATCTCGAAGGTGCAGTCGTAGAAGTTGTCGCGGATGTGCTGCCGGTGCACCTCCGCGAGGTCCATGGCGGCGCCGCCGTCGGCGGGCTCGCCCGCGGTGAAGGCCTCGACGAGACGGGCGTTGAGCGCGTCCGCCTCCGCCTTGATCCGCTGCCAGTCGGCCTTGACGTAGCCGCCGGTGCGGCGCTGGGACTGTGCCCAGGCGGCGGTGCCGCCCCACCGCTGCTCGGCCTCGGTCTCCCAGTCCTCCTGGTAGGCCTCGCCGAAGACCTCGAACTTCTCCTCCGGGGTCAGCTGAATACCCATCTTCTGTGCCTCCATGGCGTGTTCGACGGCCGCGGCCAGCTCCTGGAGGTGGCTGATGCGGTCGGTCAGCAGCTGGTGCTGGCGCCGCAGATGCTCGCTCGGGCTCACCGAGTCGTCGTCCAGGATGGCCGCGATCTCTTCCAGGGGAACCCGAGTTCGCGGTAGAACAGGATCCGCTGCAACCGGTCGAGGTCGGTGTCGTGGTACCGGCGGTAGCCGGCCCGGGTGCGGCCCCGGGGGGCGAGCAGTCCGATCTCGTCATAGTGGTGCAGGGTCCGTACGGTCACCTTGGCGATCTTCGCCACCTCGCCGACCGAGTAGCCACCGCCGTCCATGCGGGTCGCTCCCTTCTTGCTGACCACAACCCTCCGTCCTCACGTCGCGTGAGGGTCAACCCCGTATTCGACGGAGGCGGCCGTGGCGGAGGGCTGCCGGCGGAGGCAGCCGTGGCGGAGGCGGCCGTGGCGGAGGGCCGGCGCCCTAGGACGCCGCTCCGGCCAGGGCGCGCTCACGGCGGCGGGCCGACCGGCCGTGGCCGCCGCCGGCCCCCGTCCGCGGGCGGCGGCTCTGCCGGGTGGGCCAGAGCAGCACATACGCGGCCGAGACCACCACGAACGCGAGCCGGACGAACCCGCGCGCCGAGTCGGACGGGACCAGCAGCGTCCCGCCGTACAGCGCGGCCAGCGCGATCCAGCTCCACCACGGGACGAGGCGCTTCTGGCCGACGGCGTCCCAGAGCAGCGTGCCGAGCAGGATCGAGGCGGTGTAGTACGTGTAGACGCTGGGATCGAGCAGGATCCGGGCGTCGGCCCCCAGCAGGACGACGGCCGGCCAGCGGCCGCGCCAGACCGCGATCGTGCCCAGGCCCAGCCCCAGGGCGAACTGCGCGGGCCGGTCCCACCACGGGGTGGCCGGGTCGGTCACCCCGAACCAGCGCAGCGCGGAGGCCGGCTGGTTGGGAATGGTGAACCTGGCGGCCGCCACCGTGTCCAGGTTGCCCAGGTAGAACGGCAGCCAGGCGATCGCGACCAGCCCGGCGAACCAGAGCGCGGTCCGTAGCCACGCCGGCCGGGGCAGCGCGAGGATCAGCGGGGCGAAGGCCAGCGCCCACGGCTTGGAGTCCACCGCCAGCGCCAGGTAGACGCCGACCACGGTGGCCCGGCCGCGGCTGAGCGCGTGCGCGGCGAGAGTGGTGAAGAAGAGGGCCAGCACGTCGTCCAGGTGTGCGAAGCGGACCGAGACCTCGACCCACATCGGGATGAACGCCAGCCCGGCGATCAGCAGCCGCTGCTGGAGCCGGCGATGGTTGGTGCCGGTGCCCCGGTAGTAGCAGGCGGCGGTCCGGCCGACCAGGACCAGCATCACCAGGCCGAGCCCGGACATGGTCGCCTCGGCCAGCAGCTCGCCGGTGTGCGCGGGGAAGGGGTCGAAGAGCCGGGCGACGGCCAGGCTGACCGGGCCGATCTGGAGCTCGGGGTGGTGCGCGTAGAGCGAGAGCCCGCCGTCGGCCTGTCCGCTGAAGAGCAGTTCCTCGCCCTGGCGCAGGTAGTGCCAGGAGAAGCCGCCGCTGGGCTCGACCAGGAGGAACCAGAGCACCGTCCAGGCGACCAGGAGGACGTGGTGTCTACGGATCGGCAGACCTGCGATCCGCCCGGTGGCGGCCTCGTAGTCGGTGGTGCCACGTGCCGTGCGAACTCCCCGCACTTGTCCCTCTTCCCCGCCGTGCCGCCCCCCTCCGGCCGGACATCCTATGTGACCGCAGCGGACCCCCGGCGCCATGGCCGGTCACCGTCGGCGGCATGCGGACCGGTGGGACCGGGCTCACCCGGACGCTCCCCGGCTGCTCCCCGGGCACTCGGGGCGCGCCCCGGTCGCTCTGCGGGCACTCTGCGGGCACTCAGGACCTCCCCGGGTGCGCCCCGAAAAGCCGCGTGCCCCCCGGAGCTCCGGACACCGGATCTCCGAGGGGCACGCGGGTGGCTACGGCTCCCGGGCTCAGCCGTGCTGGGCGGTCCTGCGACGGCGGAGCACCACGAGGGTGCCGACACCGGCCGCGAGGACGGCACCACCGGCGATCGCGATCGCGGTGGTGTTGTCACCGCCACCGGTCTGGGCCAGGTCCTTGTCCGCGTTGTCGGCCCCGTCCTTCGCCTTGGTGACGGCGGCCGGGGTGAGCTTCGGCGGGGTGATGTTCGGGACGGTCACCGGGAAGTCGATCGGCTGCTGGCCGTCGGTGCTGCTCGCCGACGGGACCGGGGCCGAGCTGGACGCCGAGCTGGTGGCGGAGGCGCTCGGCGCGGTGGTGGTCGGAGCCGACGTGGTCGGGGCCGGGGTGGTCGGCTCGGCAGTGGCCGACGGCGAGGTGCTGGCCGACGGCGAGGTGCTGGCCGACGGCGAGGTGGTGGCGGTCGCGGACGGCGAGGCGGTCGTGGTGGCGCTCGGCGAGGTGCTGGCCGACGGGCTGCCGGTCGGCTTCCCCGTGGGGCTCGGCTTGCCGGTGCTGGGCTTGGCGGTCGGGCTCGGCTTGCCGGGCCCGCCTCCCTTGATGGTGAAGCCCGCGCCCTTGATGCCGTCGCAGCTGAAGCGGCCTTCGTTGACCGGCTTGTGGCTGGTGTCGTCGAGCTGCGCGGAGAAGACCACGGGCACCACGCCGGCCTTGCCGAGCGGGGCGTCCTTGGTGAAGGAGACCCGGACCTTGATGGCGATGTTCTTGCCGCGGTTCACGCCGAGCAGGGCGTCCTCCGCGACGTTCCCCTCCTGGCCGATACCGCCGAGCAGGGTCAGCACCGCGTCGTCGTCGGAGTCCCCGCCGCCGGGCGCGACCGAGCCGGGCAGCCACTGGCCGCCGGGCAGCTGGTACTCGACCTTGAGGTCGTCCGCGCCGAGGGAGCCCTCGCGGTTCTTGAACTTGAGCAGCGGGATGAAGACGAAGTCGTGCTTGGTGGAGTTCTCGATCCTGAAGGTGAACTCCCGGGCGTCACCGCCCGCGACGAAGGTGTCCGGCACACCGTGCACGGAGAGGTCGAGGCTCTGACGCCCGGCCTTGTCGGCCTGCGGCGCGGCCGCGGCGGACGGGGAGCCGGTGGTGCCGACGGCCACGGCGCCCTGGGCGCCGGCCAGCACCAGAGAGGACGCGAGCGCGGCGGCGCCGGCAAGGGCAAAACTGCGACGTATGGACAAGGAGACCTCACGAGAGTGTCCGGGCGCGGCCCGGGAGCGCGGCAGGGCACGGCTGTTCGGACAGCGGACCCCCCGCGAAGATGAAAGTCCGACGGAGACTACCGAACGATCCAGCCACTTCGGAAGGTGGGTGCCACGCTGCGCGCACCACTCGCGCCACCCATGTCCGATTGGCCCAACTCCGTCACTTCGTAAGGCTTTTGCACTCGACGGCCAGTTGGCCGCAGCATGACCGATACACGTCCGGAGGACGGTGCCGGGCGGCCCTCCGATGGCCTGAAACCGACGGTGCGCGAAGGTCCCTGGTACGAAGGTTCCGGGTGTGGCCGGTCAGCCCGCGACTGCCGGTCAGCCCGTGCCGCGCCGCCCGCTACGGTCGACCGGCGGGCGGCACCGGACGGTCCGCGTACAGGTGCAACAGGGCGCCGAGGGTCGGGTCGCGGCGCAGACCGTGATCGAGGAGGCCGAGCCGCTCGGCGACCTGGCGGGACCCGGTGTTGTGGCCGTGGATCCAGGCGACCAGCGGCGCCCCGGGCGAGTGGCGATGCGCGGCGGCGATGGCCGCACGGGAGATCTCGGTGGCGTAGCCGTGGCCCCAGTGGGCGGGGGCGAGCCGGTAGTAGAGGTTCCAGTAACCGGTGACGGTCTGGAGCTGTGCGCCGCCGACCCCGACCACCGTACCGTCGGTGCGCAGCCGGGCCGTCCAGTAGCTCAGCCCGTCCGACTCCCAGCGCCGGGCGGCCCGTTCGATCCAGGCCAGGGTGGTCCCCTCCTCCCGGTGCCGGCCCTCGGGCAGATGGCTCCAGGTACGGGGGTCGGTGTTGATCTCGAACAGCGCCGCAAGGTCGTCGGCGCAGACCGCGCGCAGCTCCAGCCGGTCGGTACCGACCAGCCTCGGCTCGCCGGGGAGGGGATCCTTCGTGAACGTCACGGCGCGATCGTAGGCACGCGGGAACGCGCCGGGCACGCGGTTTTCCCCGCGCCGGTCCTCGGGACGGCCGGCGCGGGGACCGGCCGCCGTCAGGCCGGCAGACCGGCCCGGCGGCGGGCGACGGCCGCGACGGCGGCCCAGTCCTTGTCGCCGTCCCCGTGCGCGAGCGCGTCGAGGAAGGCGTCCCGCAACACGCTGCCGAAGGGCAGCGGGACGTTCTCCGCGGCACCGGCGGTGAGGGCGAGGTTGACGTCCTTGAGGCCCAGCGGCAGCTTGAACCCGGCGGGCTCGTAGCGGCGTTCGGCGACCATCGAGCCGTAGCCGGCATAGACCGGCCCGGGGAAGAGGGTGCCGGTGAGCATCTCGATCAGGTCGGTGGGGCGGACGCCGTTGGCCTCCGCCAGGCTGCACGCCTCGGCCATCGACTCGATCGCGCAGGCCAGCAGGAAGTTGGTGCTGATCTTGGCGGCGTTGGCCTGGTGCGGGCTCTCGCCGAAGTGCCAGGTGCGCTGCCCCATCGCGGCGAGCAGCGGCTCGACCCCGGCCAGCACCTCCGGCTCCCCGGCGGCGAGGATGTTGAGTTCGCCCGCGGCCGCCACCGGGGGCCGGCCGAGAACGGGCGCGGCGGCGTAGGCGATGCCGTGCTCGGCGTGCAGGGCCTCGGCGCGCTCGGCGAGCGCCACCGAGACCGTCGCCATGTTGAGGTGCACGGTGACCTTGGCGCCGGCCAGCAACGCCGGGTCGAGCAACAGCCGTTCGACGGCCTCGTCGTTGGCGAGCATCGAGACCACCGTGTCAGCGGCGAACGCGCCGGCGAGCCCGTCGGCCGCCTCGGCGCCCTGGGCCACCAGCGCGGCCACCGGCTCGGGCGAGCGGTTCCAGACCCGGACCCGGTGGCCGGCCCGCAGCAGACTGGCCGCCATGCCCTGCCCCATCGCACCAAGACCCACGAACCCGACCGTCGCACCGGCCATCGCACACTCTCCCGTTGTCGCCTGGCGGGCCGACCGTACGGCCACGATGCGTCGACTGTACGTCAGGCCTTCTGGCCGGTCGGGGATCTGGGCTCAGGCACGACCGTTCAGGCACGACCGTTCAGGCACGACCGTTCAGGCGGGCGCGTTCAGGCGGGCGCGTTCAGGAGCGCGTGTTCAGGCGCACGCGCGCTCCGGGAGCCGGACCGATCCGGCCTGCAGCTCGGCGACGACCCGGCCGCGCAGCAGCTCGTACTGGGCCTGGAGCCGGCCCGGGCGCTGCGGACGGGCCACCGGGCGCCCGGGGCCGACCCGTTCGTCCGGGCCGAACTGCTCACGGGTGAGGTCGATCTCGACGCCCGTGGCGAACCGGTTCCACCAGTGCAGGTCCGTCCGGACCCCGCCGACGTGCACCTCGCCCATCATCAGCTCACCGCCGAGGAGGTCGTGCACCACCAGCGCCGTCACCCCGCACTGGCCGCGGGCGGGATTGTCGGGACGCCAGTGGGCCAGGTCCTCGGGCGCACAGGTGTCCACACCCCAGGAGGAGCGGATCGCACGTTCGATGTCGTTGAGGGTCCACGCCGTCATACCGGGAAGCCTGCCACGCGCCACTGACAGCGGCACCGGCTTTTCACCGGGCCACCCCGTGTTCTGCGCCGACCTTCTCGATCTTCACCCGTACGAGCAGCTCACCGGGTACGCCGTTGCGGGCGCCGTACTGCTCGGCGAGGTCCTCGCCCATGTACCGGGCAGCGATCCTGGTGGCCCAGTGGCGCACCTCGGCCAGGTCGTCGCCGAGCGTGGCGGTGCCCTGGACCACGACGTAGGAGAACGGCGGCCGCTCGTCGTCCACGCAGAGCATCACCCGGCCGTCGCGGGCCAGGGTGCGGCCCTTGACGGTGTCGGCGCCGGTGTTGAAGAGGATCTCGTCGCCGTCCAGCAGGAACCAGACCGGTGCGACATGCGGTCGGCCGTCGGCGCGGGTGGTGGCGATCTTGGCGGTACGGGTGCCTTCGGCGAGGAACGCTCGCCACTCGGCCTCGGTCATGTGTGCCATGGCCTCATCCTGACCCGGCCGGTGCCGCGGCGCACGGGATACGGCGCGCGAAGTACGGCCCGCACCGCGCACGGGGCGCCGCCGAGCGGCCTGGACGGTCGGGGGCCCGTCCTGGCCCCGGCACCGGGCGGCCTACCTGGCGAGCGCGGCGACGCCCGCCTGCGCGAACTGCTCGTCCAGGTCGCCGCTGGGCGCGCCCGCGACGCCGATCGCCGCGACCGGCGCGCCCTTGGACTGCACCGGCGCCCCGCCCGCCAGGAACAGCGTGCCCGGGACGTCCTTGAGATTCGGGGCCTGCGCGAGCCGCTTGGCCAGCTCGGAGGTCGGCGCGTTCCACGAGACCGCCGTGAAGGCCTTGCGCTCGGCGGACTCCGGCGACTGCGGACCAGCGCCGTCGCCCTTGAGCAGCACCCGGGTGACGCCGTCCCGGTCGACGACCGCGACCGAGACGTGCTGGCCGGCCCTGGCGGCCGCGTCCAGGGTGGCCTGGGCGGCCCTGGTGGCGGCCTCGATGGTCAGACCGGTGGTCTGGGCGAGGTTCCGGTTCTGGGTGTCGGCCTTCACCGCGGAGGCGGCGGCCGGGGTCTCGGACGGCTGGGCGCTGGCCGAGACCGCACCGGCGGTGGCGGCGGCCAGCGCGGCGGCGGCGACGGTGCCGGTCAGCACCCGGGTACGCGCGGAGGTCTTCTTCATGGTCCAGCTCCTCGTCGGATCGGTCGGATCGGTCGGAGCCACGGCCGGGACCGGGTCGGACCCGGCGGCTCCGGTGCCGATCCTCCGACGGCCGGCCGGCCCGGCACATCGACGGTCCGGTGCGTGTCCGCGCGCATGATGGAGGACAGGGCCGTCAACCGATCGGCCGATGCGCGACCGGGCCGGACGGGTCACCATCGAGGGATCGCCGCAGGTCGGCACCCAGGTCGCCCGGGCGGCGGGCCACCCGGCCCGAGCCGTCCGAGCCGCC
This sequence comes from Kitasatospora sp. NPDC088548, assembly GCF_044753005.1. Lineage (NCBI taxonomy): Bacteria > Bacillati > Actinomycetota > Actinomycetes > Kitasatosporales > Streptomycetaceae > Kitasatospora > Kitasatospora sp. NPDC088548. The sequence continues at coordinate 89,814 of NZ_JBIVMI010000031.1, read as the reverse complement.
CGGGCCGCCCGGGCCAGGTGGGCCGGGTGAGTCGTAGCAGCCCGCCCGAACGGTGCCAGTGAGGAGCGAACCCGTGGAGCAGCCCCGCCCCGTCGCCGGCCAGGACACCGGGGATCCGGACGCGGGCCGGCTGGCCGTGCTGCTCGACTCCGCCTTCCTGCTGCTGCTCGCCACCTCGCTCAGCCGCTACCTCGCCCACCACCCCGGCAGCGCCCGCATCCCCTGGGTGATCGGCCTGAGCCTCACGCTGGCCGTCGCCCAGCCGGTCGGCTCCTGGCTCGCACACCACCGCCCGCCCGCGGAACCGGGGCGACGGCGCGGGCTCTGGTCGCTCGCCCTGGTGGTCGTGCTCTGGGTGGTGCTCGTCCTGCTCGCGCCGAGCTTCGCCTGGTGCGCCGTCCCGCTGGTCTACACGGCCCTGCGCACCCTGCCCGCAGCCGCGGCGATCCCGCTGGTCGCGGTGCTCACCCTGCTGGTGGTGGTCGGCGAGGTCCGGCTGGGCGGGGTGGACGCCAACCTGATCCTGCTGCCGCCCGCCGTCGCGGCGCTGGCCACCGCCGTCTTCCTGCACATGGAGCGGCAGGCCGCCCGGCAACGCGCGCTGATCGCCGACCTGGTCCGCACCCGGCGCGAACTCGCCGCCACCGAACGGCGGGAGGGCACCCTCGCCGAGCGCGAGCGGCTGGCGATGGAGATCCACGACACCCTCGCCCAGGGGCTCTCCAGCCAGCGGATGCTGCTCCAGGCCGCCGACCGCATCTGGGACACCGACCCGGCGACGACACGCACCCACGTCCGCACCGCCGCCGAGGTGGCGGCCCGCAACCTGGCCGAGGCCCGCCGCTTCGTCCATGACCTCGCACCCGCCGAACTCGCCGACGGCCGCCCGCTCGACCAGGCGCTGCGGTCGCTCGCCGAGCGGGAGTCCGCCGAGAGCGGGCTGCCGGTCCGCTTCCACCTGGACGGCACCCCGGTACCGCTGCCCGCCGCCACCCAGGCCGCGCTGCTGCGGATCGCCCAGGGCGCGCTGGCCAATGTGCGGGAGCACGCCGGGGCGTCGGCCGCCGCGCTGACCCTGTCCTTCCTGGGCGACCAGGCCGTTCTGGACATCGCCGACAACGGACGGGGCTTCGACGTCGGCGCCGCCCGTGCCGACGGCACCGGCGCCGGGGGCGCGCTCGACGGCACCACCCCTGCCCGAGGTACGAAGGCCGGGCGCGGCCACGGCCTGCCCGCGATGCGGGCCCGGCTCCGTCGGTTCGGTGGCGGCCTGACCGTCGAGAGCACCCCCGGCGAGGGCACCGTCGTCTCGGCCGCGATCCCCCTGGAGTCCCGATGAACACCGCACCCGCGGCGCCCCCTGTCCGTCTGCTGGTCTGCGACGACCACGCCGTGGTCCGGGCCGGTCTGCTGGCGCTGCTGGCCAGCGCCGGCGACATCGAGGTGGTCGGCGAGGCGAGCGACGGGGAGGAGGCGGTCCTGCTGGCCGCCCGGCTGGCACCGCAGGTCGTGCTAATGGACCTGCAACTCGGCGAGGGCATCGACGGGGTGGAGGCCACCCGCCGGATCACCGCCACGCCGGGCGCGCCGCACGTCCTGGTGCTCACCACGTACGACACCGATGCCGACATCACCCGGGCGATCGACGCGGGCGCCACCGGCTACCTGCTGAAGGCCGAACGGCCGGAGGAACTGTTCGCCGCGGTCCATGCGGCCGCGCGGGGCCGTACGGTGCTCTCGCCCCCGGTCGCCTCCCGGGTGATGGCCCAGATGCGGACGCCCGTACGCCGGCTCACCGAGCGCGAGCAGGAGATCCTCGCCCGGCTGGCCCAGGGGCTGGGCAACCGGGAGATCGCCCGCGCGCTGTTCATCAGCGAGGCGACGGTGAAGACGCATCTGGGCCGGATCTACGACAAGTTGGGCGTGGACACCCGGGCCGGTGCGGTGGCCGTCGCCAAGGAGCGCAGACTGCTGCGCTGAGCGTCCGCGCGCTTCCGCTCGGTATCGGGCGGTCCGTGGAATGCCGGGTTCCGAGGCGGCGCGCTCCTGGCGCCGCCCGGCCGGACGGGTGCCACCGGCCGGGCGGCCGCACCCCCTGACCGCACCCCGCTCTTCGATTCAACTTGGGTGCGAGGAAAGGGTGTTGATGCACCGGCCCCGGGCCGGGCCGATCGATGACGGCCGGCCACCCACTCACACCCCGCCCGCGAACCCACTCCAGGGATGTGGATATTTCGTGGATCCCCGTATTGACAAACCAACCACGCGGTTTGTTAGCGTGGAGATCAACGACACCCCGGGGGAGGGGATCGCCGGGGTCTGTGCGGACCGCCCTCGCCGGAGGGTGCTGCCAGGGGGGGCGGCGAGACCTTGGGAGTCGGGGGGAGCGGTGCGCCAAGGCCGTGCGACGAGGCGGTGGGGGGGGGGGGCGGGGGGGGGCCCGCCGCCCCCCCCCCCCCCCCCCCCCCCCCCCCCCCCCCCCCCCCCCAACCCCCCCCAACCCCCCCCCCCCCCCCCCCCCCCCCCCGCCGGGGGGGGGGGGGCCCCCCCCCCCCCCCCCCAACCTACGGGGGGGGGGGGGGGGGGGGGGGGGGGGGGGGGGGGGGGGGGGGGGGGGCCCCCCGGGGGGGGGGGGGGGGGGGGGGGGGGGGGGGGGGGGGGCCCCCCCCCCCCCACCTCCCCCGCCCCGCGCCGTCTCCCGCCCGCCCGCGCTATCCCGCTCCCATGGCACTCCAGAACGGGCAGCACACGTCGGGCAATGGCGCCCCGCCCGGGGCCACGGGCACGCCGTGCGGGTACGGCACCCACTCCGAACGGGCCACCCCCGGCGAACCGGCCGTCAGCCCGGCCTGGCCCAGATCGCCGAAGACCAACGCGAGTTGGTAGCCGTCCGGGGTGACCGCGGCGACCCCGGGCAGCTCCCGGCCGACGTTCACCGAGGTGACGGTCCAGCCGCAGCGCCGCCAGTGCCGCTCCACCATGCCGACCAGCGCGCCCCGCCGGGCCGCCGAGACGATCGTGACGATGTCCCGGCTGCGGGTGACGTACCAGTGGACGTCCGCGTCGTCCGGGCCGGCCCCGGGCATCGGCAGCCGCGCACCCGCCCGGGCCACCCCGTGCCGCCAGGCCGGCTCCGGCCGGACGCCGTCCAGCGTGTCCCGCAGCAGCGCCTCGCACCGCTCGGCGGCGGCCGCCTGGTCGGCGGTCACGCCGGGCGCGGAGCGGGCGCCGGGCACCGCCGGAACCCGGTCGGGGCGGCCACCCGAGAGCCAGACGTTCAGTTCGGCACCACCTGGCTGCACAGAGCCCTCCGTAGTCCTCCCGGCGTTCGACCCGGGCAGGGATTCCGTCACCTCTTGGACGACGCGCCGGGCACCGCAGTTCCACGCCCCTCCGGCCCGCCCGCCCCGGGCGACCTGCGCCACATTCACCCCCTGTGCCGTCACATTCCCGCCGCCCGATCCGCTCAGGGGACGTCCGACCCACCGCCGCCGACCCGCACTGACCTATCGCCACCCCCGACACCACCGCACGGCAGGCGGAGCCCCACAACGGAAGGCGACGCGCCCCGATGAACGAACACGACTCCCTGGCCCGGCCGTTCGAGCAGCACCGCCCCCATCCGCGGTCCGCGGCCTACCGGATGCTCGGCCCGCCTCGTCACCGCCCCCAACGGCCAGGTCTTCTCCGTCATGGCCCTCGCCATCGCCAACGACCGCATCACCGAGATCAACCTCCTCGCCGCCCCGACCGCCTCCGTACTCTCCCTCTCCCACCCCTCTGGCCACACCGAGCGCGGCACCGAGCAGCGCCGCCGATGCCGTCCCAAGGGGTACGAAAGAATGGGCCCATGGCTACGGAGCTCGGGGATGCATACGCAAGCTGGCACGGGGCGCTCAAGATCCTGACTCGCGGCGCGCCGGAGCTCGAGGAGTGGCAGGACCAGCGCTACAGGTTCGCCCATCGCATCGGCGAGTTGCTCGTCACCGAAACGTCAGGACAGCCGGCCATAACCGGACCTGTCCTCTACGGCGTGTACCTGGCGGGAACGGGGCCAACCTACGTGGGCCAGACCGAGCAGGGCGACCGCCGCCTGCGCGATCTCCCCGTGGGTGAGAGCCACCATCTTGCGAACACCGTCCCTCCCGAGATCTGGGAACGTGTGATCGTCGTGCAGTGGCCGAACCTGCTCGGCCAACTGCCACCCAGAGAACAGGAACAGGCGGAAGAGCTCGGTCCCAGGGTCTGCGGTCTGGTACTCGAACACCAGACACAGCTTCTGATGCGTCCACCTCTCAACAGCCGGCGGCGGCAACGGGACGGCCAGTGGAGACACAGAGAACTGGCAGCAAGCCGCTCCCTCGGCGCGATACACGCCGACCGCCTGCCGACTCTCCACGAACGCACCCGAGCTGCATGGGACGAGCTGGCCGCCATCAACCACTCGGACAGCGCCTCAGGCCTCGCCGTGTCGCCGTTCGGCCGCGTGGTCTTTCCGGCGGCCATGGTGACCCCCGCCGGTGAGCGGTAGAGGCCTGGCAGCGTTCGGCTCCGTCTCCGACAAGAAGGCGGGACAACCGCAACCGCATCCGGTCAAGGGAAGCTCCCGGGGTGCCGCCCCGATCACCCTCCGCCATCCTGCCGCGCTGCGGGCCGGGAACCTTTCCCGAAAGAAATGCCATTCGATTTCACAGGGACCATCACGCGAAGTCATGGGCCGAAGCAGACCTCACTCCCACGACAGTGGGCGCACTTACACGCATCCGCTCGCCGAAACGGTCGGCTCACGCAGGTGGCACGGCAGCCCTGATTGGTCCAGACAACATGAAAGCCCTAGGTCGTTGACCTGGGGCTTTCGGTATGGAGCGGGCGACGAGAATCGAACTCGCGCTATAAGCTTGGGAATCTTTGGTCCTTCGACTCAAAAAATGCCCCTGACCTGCACTGTTGCTCACACACTCAACCCTTCAAACGCCCGGCGCAGACCCCTGCCGACCGCCGTTTACCACCCCTTCTGGCACGGATCTGGCACAGCTCCAAGGCATGCGTCACGCCGGGCCCCCGACTTGGCGGCGCACTCGCAAGCCTTCCGCACTTGGAGCGTCAGCAGCCTCCGGTCTCGGTTCAGCCAAGCGCGGCAACCGTCTGCTGTGCCAACGCCGCGATGGCAACCAGCCCGGGTACGCCACCGCAGTGCTGGTACACCGAGTTCATGAGGACGCGGAGTCCGACAGGGTCTTCTCCGGCTCGGTGAAGGCGTTGCTCCACCGCCGAGATCTCTTCGAGGCAGGCTTGCGGCTGTGCCAGCTGCACGGAGTGCTGTTCCACAGCTTCGCGCAGCTGCTGCAGTTGCCGCCGTGCTTCTTCGAGTGCCTCGTCGGCGGTGCCGGCCACGTGCTGGCTCTGGGTGGTGTTCTGGGCGCCTGGCGCGTTCTGGATGTTGCCCGTGATGTTCCCCCCGGCGCTGACGCCGCCGTGGGCGGGGGGCGGGTTCGAGCGGGGCTCGCGGCGGAAGGGCATCATGCCTCCTGGCTCTGGGAGGTGCCTGAGGCACCAGGTGCGTTTTGGATGTTGCCGGTGATGTCGCCGCCGGCCATGACGCCGAAGTTGTAGATGGCCGTGGCCTGCGCTTGGTAGGACCGGGTATCGATCTGATGGTTTCCGAGGAACGCCTCGACCGTGTCGAAGACCCTGCGCTGCATCATCTGCACGTAGCGGCGAGCGTCCTCGTACATGTGCATCTCGTCGATGTACCGCGTTGAGTATGTCTCGCGAAGGCTCACTGGGCCGCCCTGATCCAGCGCCGGCTTCGGCGGCGCGACACGCGCGGAGATGAGGCGGTTTGCTGCGGTGAACAGGTCGCCCAGGGCTTGGAGCCAGGCGGTCCGCTGCCACCGCCACGACAGCGGAGGGAGCGGGCTCGCCGAGGCCGCGAGTGTGCTGTTGAGCGGGGCCATGAGATGCGGGCGGACGGTGACCCTGAGGAAACCGCTCTCATAGGCGAAGTTGACCAGGATCGAGGCAGCCATCTCACCGCCCCACGAGACAATGCGTGTCCAGAGATAGCGGCGAGCGACATACGGTCCAGGCCCGCCGTCGGGGCGTCCGGCGGCGAGGGACTCCATGCTCTGCCAGGTCGGGTCGTCGAGTGCACCCCACCGGTTGGAGGAGACGGCGGCGACGCCCAGCACCTCGATGTTGGCGAACGGGTGCCCAGGTGCGTGCGACGGAGCAGGGTCGATGAGGCGACCAGCCACGAAATCGTGTAGCTCCTCCACCGTGAAGTTCCTGAAGGCGGTGGCAGTGCCCTGCTGGCCCGATTCGGCCAGCTTCTCCATCTGCACCGGGATGCGAGTCGTCTCGGTTCCCTCGTCTTGCTCAGGCTGCTCCGGTGGACGTTTCGGCGCCGGCTCGACATCGATACCGATCGACGCGGTGGACCAGATCAAGCGGCCAGCCCCGATGAAGTGCTCCTTCGGAACACTCTTGCCCCGCCACTCCCGGTTGTAGGGCAAGGCCCAGGACTGGAGTCGTCTCCCCATGAAGTGAGTCGCTCCGGCGGGCCGTGGGCTGCGGCCGGCCATGAACTCCGAAGGCCGCATCCGGTAGAGCAGTTGTTGGGCAGCGAGTCGGTCGAGGTAGAAGGCCAGCCACATGCCAGCGACGGCAAGCCCAATGGCCCACTCCACTGACACCAAGCGCAGCAGGCCGACGGCGATACCTGGGGTCGCCAGAAGCGCGATCACGGGCCGTCTCAAGTAGCGGAGGCGCTGTGCGCGAAGACAATGGCCGAGCACCAGGGCCTCGTCGCATCCGAAGGACGGCAGGGGACGGCCGCTCACAACACGTCGACGGACCCAGCTGACGTAGTCCTCGCCGACCAGTACTTTCGGCTCTCCCTGCTCCTCGCCGCTGACCGAGGACGCTCCGCCTGAGCCGCCCTTCCCTCGTCCTCCACTGATCTTCGCGACCAGGCGAGCAGCGAGACCGGTCAGGTGGTCAGGTCGCGCATACGCAATCGCCGAGAGCCTACGCGTCACCTCCGAGAGTCCCGGAGCAAACGTGTGCGTGGCTGCCGACCCGACTGGGACACCTGGTCCGTCGCTCAGATCGTCAGCGCCGTCCCCTGCCCCTGCCCCGCGGAATCGCCTGGCGGAAGCGGTTGTTGCCGCCCATCCCCCCGACGCCATCCGGTCACCCCCCGAAGCCAGATGATCACAGAAAATATCGCGGGACGACCGTACCAAGCAGTGGTAGATCGTAGCCGCCGAACGAGTAAACAGTCCGCTCTCGTGCTGTTGCAGCGGCTGATCAATCGGTAGATGTCCCGCGACTCGGCGGTACAGGCCGATAGGCCGTCATACCTTCTGCCCATGGAGGAGCGAAGCAGGGTCAGTAACGAGGTGCGTGGCAACCAGATCGATGGCTCCGTGGTTCAAGTGGGAGTCGTCCAAGGCGGCGTACGGGTGGAATCCCCCGTGCGCGTTGTGACCAAAGTGATCAGAGAGGTGAGATCGCTGAACGCGTTCTCACTGCTCTACCGGACCGTGGCATCGCTTGCTGCGTGCGCCGCCGCGTACGGGATGGAGCATGGCGGAACTCCGCTCGCGGGGCTGACCGCTGCATGCGATGCCCTTGGGATCCCGTCGACGTGGACACTGCCCGTTGAAGGGTGGATTGCTGCACGTTCGACCGTAATCAGCGGTGTTGCCGCAATCATGGTCACCGTCGGATTGCTCACCATGCCTCGGCCACGCAAGACCGATTTCGACGTCGGCGAATGCCTGGAATGGCGCGGAGCACCAACCACAGTGCTGGCTACCTCGATCGTGATGCAGTGCGGTTGGACGTGGGCGGTGACCATCCAGCTCGTCCCGATTGTCGCGTTCTGGGTGTGGGTTGCTGGCAAGGGCCAGCACAATGCCTACGACAGGTGGGACAACGTGATGATTGGAGTGGCCGCTCTCTTCCTGGCCTTCCTGTTTGTCCCGCTCTACCTGTGTGTTTGGCTCTTTGCCTCGGACAAGCGGCGCGCGGCATAGGCCGGTGATGAGGCCAGCTTCCTTGAGACGGGCTGATCGCTGATGCTGTGCCGACCGCGCTCAACTAGTAGATCGCTGACGAACGTCTTGTCCACCATCTCTCAACCTGGTGGGCCTTCGGCCCGCCCAGCGGTGTCCGGGTTCGCTGGTTCCGGCCGACAGTTGCGGGCATCGACTTGTCGGAGGTGGCCGCTAACGTGATCGGTCAGATCGTATGTCTGCGGTCTACTTTCGGGAGAGGAATCAACCATGGCGAACAGCATCGTGCGGGCGGCCTGGGTACCGGACGACGATCCCGAGCGGGACTGGGAACTGGCTGCGGACCTTGCTGTGGCGTGGGTCCGACAGGAGTGCGCCAAGCAGGACGCCTCCGGTGTGCTCGTGGTCAACGCCTTCGGCGTGGAGCAGCAGATCCCGTCGTTGCGCACCTTCGCAGCCGAGCACACCGTCACCACGCCGCGTGCAGCGCGGAACCGTGTGGGTAGCGGCATCGGGCCCGTCCTGGCCTACGTTCCGGACGAGAAGACTCTCAACTTCGCTGCGGGACTTGCTCGCGGATCGTCGCTCGCCGTCGTGGAGAGTATCGGCGGCTTTCCGCTTGGCGGATGGGCCAGTCAGCTGGGTGCGGTTGATCTGACCAGGCCCGATGAGCAGCCAGCAGGGCTCAGCCCCGAGGTGGCGAAGGCCATCGAGCGACTGAACTTCTACAAGAACAACGGCTTCGGCGACCGGTTCGGCAAGGAGCAGGCCCATCGCATCCTGCAGAGCCTGCAGAGCGCAGGGGCGCTGGAACGAGACGTCATCCTGGGTGCGCTGGCAGCCCAGGGTGCCTCCGACCGGGCCTTGCGCAACCTCGGCAAGCTGATCGACGGGCTCACGCACTGAGCACTCGGAGAAGCGCATGGCAGCTCACCCCACACGCGAGTATCGTCCCGCGCCATGGACGAGACGTTCTGGACTGCGGTCAGCGCGATAGTGGCCCTCTTGGCTGTCGGCCTCACAGTGTGGGCGACACGGCAGGCGGCTGCCGCCGCTTCGGCGTCTGCGGCGACGGCTCGGGAGATGGCGCAGATTGAACGGGATCGCTGGCATCGGGACCTCACGCCCGAACTGCGGTTCACCTTGGACGGCTCTACAGGCTCTCCCAGGGCGCTGCGGATCGAGTTGGTGGGGCCGGTCGGTCTTGACCGGCTCGACCGGATCACCTTGTCCGTGCGGGACGAGGCCGGCATTGACCACGCGGCGCTCGCTGCAGATCCTGATCTCCGGCCCCAGGAGCTAGCTCGGATGATCTGGGGGCCCTATCGTTTCCGGCCGGATGTCAACGGCGTCCTGGAGCCGGGCCGGGAAGCCGTGCTCGTTGGTCTGGAGCGCGGTGAGCAGCTGATCCGCCTCATGGAGTACACGCCGGCTCCGAGCTGGTTCGAGAGCGACCCGTTGGGCTGGCAGACCCGCAACGCAACTCAGCCTGTGCGTCTGAGAGCGGAGTGCCACCGCGACGGCCACCGGCCATGGACGGTGGTGACCGAGCTTCCCTCCCAGGCGAGTGTCGGGTGACCACGACGGTCACCGGTTCCTCAGCCGGCAACAACTGATAGTGCCCTTGGTCGAGGCTCTCAGAGGCGCTACCGGACGATGAGGCCCAGCTAGTGACTCAATGGGACTTGTCGTCCCAACCGCGACTGCGTCGTCTGGAACCTCCTGGACCGACCGCTTCGATCCCTCGGCTCGACTAGCCTGCTTGGGGTGACGGACGCGACTTTCAGCGCTCTGAGTGGCACTCGGTGCAACGAGATCGCAGAGGATCTGGCAGTTCTCCGCAAGGCTTTCGGGCTGAGTGAGGTTCGGGGATGCCGCTTCCTGTCGGACGGCCTGATGAACGGGAACTGGCGGCTGGACACGGCCCAGGGCTCGTTCGCGTTGAAGCGGATCATGGATGTGCCGCTGTCGCTGGCTCGCCGGAACCTGGCTGTGCTGGCGGAGCTGGCCGACGACGGCCTGCCGGTGGGCAGGGCGAGAGTCTCCTCGGCCGGGGATGCGGTGGTCGAGGTCGCCGACCGCGGGTACTGCCTGATCCCGTGGATGGAGGGGAGCCACCAGCCGGGTACGGCGCTCTCGATCGGGCAGGCCGGTGACCTCGGCGTTCTCCTCGGTCGGATCCACCGGAGCTTGAACGGTGAGCGGCTGGCCGGCCTACTGCCGCCGGGTCCGGAGCGGGTGACCGTCTCGGTGATCACACCCGCTGCGGCGCGCGGGGAGGCTGATCGGTTCCTGGCGTTGATCGCAGGCTTGGAGAACCGGACGGCGTTCGACGCCGAGGCAGCCTCGGCGTTGGCTGAGCGCAAGGTGCTGCTGGAGAAGTACGGGCACGAACGCCCGGCCGGCGAGGTGACGGTCGGCCCGGTGGGGTGGACGCACGGTGACGTGCAGCACCGGAACGTGCTGTGGCGGGACGGCGAGATCGCTGGAGTGATCGACTGGGACCGGATTCGGGTCCGGCCGTTCGGTGAGGAGGTCGCCCGCACCGCCACGGTGCAGTTCGGCGGTGAGGACGGCTTCCTCGACCTGGAGCGGACCTCCGCGTTCGTGGCCGGCTACCGGTCGGTGGTGTCACTCCCGGTGTCGGCCCTGGCGGACGCGGCCGAGCGGCTGTGGTGGAAGCGCATGTCGGACTACTGGCAGCTGGTCTTCCACTACGACCGCGACGACCACTCCTGCGACCACCTGTTCCTGCCCACCGAGCGCTTCCTGGCCTGGTGGACGGAGCGGCGCGAGGACGTGCAGGAGGCGTTCGAGGCCATGCCCTGAGTGGCACCCGGTCGCTACGCGCTGGCCGGTCACGGGCAGCGCGTAGGCAAGCCCAACGGGTTCCCGGAGGCCCTCCGGCTCTATCGGAGCGAGACTGTTCGTTGTGATCTTGCGCAGCGTTCACGGCCGTTCGGCTGGCTCCGGGGGAGGCATCTCGATACGGCGATTCACCGATGGCGATTCGGCCGAGGAGCTCACTCTGCTCCTGCACCATGCGTATGCCGCCCATGCAGCGGCTGGCAGGGTCTTCTTCGCGTCGTACCAGTCCGTGCAGGACACGGCCACCCGGGTGGGGAGGGGTGAGTGCTGGCTCGCCTTCCGGGGTGCTGAGCTGGTCGGGTCGGTGACGGTGACGGCACCGTACACGGTGCCCGTGGGGTATCCGGCACCAGCCGATGCGGGCTCGTTCTGGCAGCTCGCGGTGGATCCCGTGTGCCAGGGGACAGGCCTCGGGCACCGGCTGCTGACCGTGGCGGAGGACCGCATCGTCGCTCTCGGGGCCGCAGAAGCGGTCATCGACACGTCGGCCGAGGCCACTGAGCTGGTTGCTTGGTACCGCCGGCAGGGGTACGTCCCCGCGGGGACGTGGCGGTGGGATGTGACCAACTACGAAAGCGTGGTCCTGCTGAAAGACCTTGCCGCAGCTGGCCGAGAACGGTGAGAACGTGCGGTCGGCACCTTCCCAGTTGGGAGGCGCCGACCGCACGCACCAACTGCCGGCGCTACTGGCCGAGGACTCGGGCAGCGTCCTGGGCGGCGATGGTGAGGGCCTCGTCGAGGGCCTCGGGGCGGCGTCCGCCGGCGCTGGCGACGGGGCCCTTGCCGCCGGCTCCGCCACCGACCGTGCGGGCAGCCAGGATGAGAATCTGGCTGGCGTGGGTGCCGGTGTCGTGGAGGCTGCGGGTGATCGCGGCGGCGAGGAGGGCCTTGCCGTCGTGTTCGGTGCCGAGGATGACGACGGCGTGGTCGTCGCCTAGGAGGTCGGCGGTCTTGGTGGCCAAGGTGCGGAGTTCGTCGGGGCTGAGGTCGGTGACCTTGCCGGTGACGATCCGGCCGCCGGGGATGGTGCGGGCGGAGGCCGCGAGCTGCTGGGCGCGGGTGCGGAGCTCGGCGTCGCGGAGGCGGGCGAGTTCCTGCTGGGCGTTGTTGAGGGCGTCGAGGCGCTTGCGGAGGGCGTCGGGGGCGTCCTGGGGACGGGTGCCGAGGAGGGTGGCGAGTTCTTCGAGGAGGCGGCGTTCGGTGTCGTAGTAGGTGAGGGCGTCGCGGCCGGTGAGGGCTTCGATGCGGCGCAGGTTGGAGCCGATGGAGGCTTCGCCGAGGATACGGACGGGGCCGGCGTTCGAGCCGTGGGGGACGTGGGTGCCGCCACAGAGTTCGCGGGAGAAGTCGCCGATGTCGACGATGCGGACGTGGTCGCCGTACTTCTCGCCGAACAGGGCGGTGGCTCCGGCGGCCTCGGCTTCGGATCGGGTGGCGTGCCAGATGCGGACTTCGGGGTCGTCGAGGAGGTGGTCGTTGACGAGGGTCTCGATGGCGGCGAGCTGGGTGCGGTCGAGGGCGGAGAAGTGGGCGAAGTCGAAGCGCAGGCGGCCTGCGTCGACGAGGGAGCCGTGCTGGCGGGCGTGGTCGCCGAGGGTGCGGCGGAGCATGGCGTGCAGGACGTGGGTGGCGGAGTGGGAGCGGGCGACGGCGTCACGGCGCGGGCCGTCGACGAGGGCTTCGGCCTGCTCGCCGGTGCGGATCTCGCCTTCGGTCACGCGGACGGTGTGGACGTGGAAGCCCTCCAGGCCGAGTTTGGTGTCCAGGACTTCCAGGAGCGCACCGGAGGACGTGCGGATGGTGCCGGTGTCGCCGACCTGGCCGCCGGACTCGGCGTAGAACGGGCTGCGGTCCAGGACGAGTTCGACGGTGTCACCCTGGTCGGCGCCGGGCACGACGGTGCCGTCGGAGATGAGGCCGAGGACGGTGGCCTCGGTGTCGAGGCAGTCGTAGCCGGTGAAGTCGGTGCGACCGTGGCGCGAGGACAGTTCGCGGTAGGCGTCCTGGCGGCGCAGGGCCTCGGCGGTCTTGGCCTTGCCGCCGGCCTTGGCGCGCTTCTGCTGCTCGGCGAGCAGGGCGGTGAAGCGGTCCTCGTCGACGCTCAACCCGGCGTCGCGGGCGGCCTCGATGGTCAGCTCGACGGGGAAGCCGTAGGTGTCGTGCAGTTCGAAGGCGGTATCGCCGGTGAGGGTGGTGGAGCGGCCCTCGCGGCTGCGGGTGATGGCGGCGTTGAGCAGCCGGGTGCCCTGGGTGAGGGTGTGGGTGAAGGACTCCTCCTCGGCGGTGACGACCTGCTCGATGAGGGAGGCCTGGCCCACCAGTTCGGGCCAGACGTCGCCGAGGTTGGCGATGACGCTGGCGGTGGCCGGGGCCAGGACGGGCTGGTCGATGCCGAGTAGACGGGCGTGGCGGATCGCGCGGCGCATCAGGCGGCGCAGGACGTAGCCGCGGCCGTCCTTGGCGGGCAGGACGCCGTCCGCGATGAGGTAAGCGATGGAGCGGGCGTGCTCGGCGACGACCTGGAAGGAGACCTTCTCCTCGCTGCCCGAACCACTGCCGGGGTAGTCGCGGCCGGCAAGTTCCTGGACGGTGGTGAGGGTGGGCAGGAGCAGGTCGGTGCCGCAGACGTTCTCGACGTCCTGGAGGATCGCGGCGAGGCGGTCGAGGCCGAGGCCCGTGTCGATGCTCTGCCGGGCGAGGTCGCCGAGGATCGGGAAGCCGCCGTTGTCGTCGTCCTCGCCGCGCAGGGACTGCATGAAGACGAGGTTCCAGATCTCGACGTAGCGTTCGCCGTCGACGGCCGGTCCGCCCTCGCGGCCGAACGTCGGCCCCCGGTCGTAGTTGAGCTCGGAGGAGGGGCCGCAGGGCCCGGGGACGCCCATGTCCCAGAAGTTGTCCGCGCCGAGGCGCTGGATGCGGTCGGCGGGGACGCCGATCCTGCGCCAGAGCTGTTCGGCCTCGCCGTCGTCCTGGTGGACGGTGATCCAGAGGCGGTCCTTCTCCAAGTTGTAGCTCTGGGTGAGGAGTTCCCAGGCGTAGGCGATGGCGTCGGCCTTGAAGTAGTCGCCGAAGGAGAAGTTGCCCATCATCTCGAAGAACGTGGCGTGCCGGTTGGTGCGGCCGACGTTGTCGATGTCGGAGGTACGGGCGCACTTCTGGATGGTGGTGGCGCGGGGGTACTCCGGGGTGACCTCGCCCAGGAAGTAGGGCTTGAACTGGTTCATGCCTGCATTGGCCAGCAGCAGGGTCGGGTCGGACGGGATGAGCGGGCTGGACGGGACGTGGCGGTGGCCGCGTGAGGTGAAGAAGTCCAGGAAGGTGGAGCGGATCTGCGTCGAGCGCATGGCGGTATGGCCCTCACGGAAGAGTCGCGGAGAGGTGGGGTGATCACACGCCGAGCCGGGCCGAGAACGAGGACTGAGTGGTTCTCAGTTCTCCAGCTCGGCGCAGATAGCTCGCGCCCCCACGGTATAGACCATGACTCCGGTATCCGTCGCTCTTAGGTGACGCAGCCGACAGCGACGCAACGGTGCGCTGTGACTGCGCCACCAACAGTAGCGGGTCCGGGGTCAAGATCGCTTGGAGTTGTCCTCCTGTCGGCCGATGCCGACCAGGAGGGGCAGGACGAAGGCGGCGTGGTCGGCTCGGGGCATCACGAGGTGGGCTCCGGCCCGGGTGAGCGCTTCGGGGCCGGCGAAGCCCCAGCCGGCACCGACGGCGGTGACGCCCGCGGCGTGGGCGGCATGGATGTCGGTCTCGGTGTCGCCGACGAAGATGCCCGCTCGCGGGGTGACGTCGAGCCGGTCGAGGGCGAGCAGTACGCCGTCGGGGGCGGGCTTGGGCTGGGCGTCCTCGTAGCAGACGACCGTGTCCAGCTGGTCGAGGATGTCCTGTGGCAGAAGCCAGTTGACCCGTTCGCGGCTTCGCAGGGTGACGACCCCGGTGCCGACTCCGGCCTCGCGGAGCGCGGCGAGGGTCTCGGCGACGTAGGGGAACACCTCGGCGGTGAGGGTGGCGGTGGCGCTCGCCGCCGCCCAGCCGTCCTCGTTGATCGGCCCGTCCAGCCCGAGTTCGGAGAGGACGTACTCGCGCGGGGTGGTCGCGGCGGCGGGCGGGAGGTCCGCGACGGTGACGCGCCTGCCGAGAGCCGAGGTCGCGTAGCCCGCCAGGGTGGCGAGTTGGGCGGCCTGGCTGTCGACGAGAACGCCGTCGAGGTCGAAGAGCACGGCCCGCTTCACGCGGCACCACCCGTCCGGGGTGCTGACAGGTCAGCCTCGGTGAGCAGGGAGTGCAGGGTGACGCGGTGGTCGGCCAGCAGAGCCCGGCCGCCGAGCGGCCGTTCCAGGATGCAAAGAGCGTGGGTGACCGGGCCGCCCACCATCCGCAGGATGCGTGCCATGTGGAGCAGTTGGCTCCCGGAGCGGACCACGTCGTCGACGAGCACGGTGCGGCGGCCGTCGATGGCGATCCCCTCGACCTGGTGGTGCGAGCCGTAGCTCTTCGGCTTGCGGCGCACGAAGACGGCGGGCAGGCCGGTGGCGGCGGACAGCGCCACGACGAGGGGGACACCGCCGAGTTCGATACCGGCGAGCACCTGGGCGTCGTCGGGGACGAGGCCGGCCAGGGCGGCGGCGGTGTCGCGCAGGAGCGCGGGGTCGGAGGCCATCCGGTACTCGTCGAAGTAGGCGTCGAGCTGGGCGCCGTTGGCGAGCGTGAACGGGGCGTCGACGCAGGCGGTTCCGGCGAGCCGGGCAGCGAGTTCAGCCGGCGGGGTGCGGGTGGTCATGCTCCTCCGATCGGGGCGGTATCGAGCGTGGCGAGGTGGGCGCGGAAGGCGTCGGCGGACTCCGCGGTGGCGAGGAAGCCGAGCGGCCGGGTCGGGGTCTCGTACAGCCAGCGCTCCTCGCGCAGGAAGGCGAGCAGACGAAGAGCTGTCGGTCCGGCGACACAGATCGGGACGGGCCGGATGACAGTCGCGTAGTAGAGGGCGGCGGTCAGCTCGTGGAGGGTGCCGACTCCGCCGCCCATGGCGACGATCAGGTCGGCGTGCTCCAGGTAGTGGTTGAGGCGGGCACCGGGGTCGGGCAGGTGGACGGACAGGGTGGTGTGCGGGTTGAACGCGCCCCACTCGTCGTGCTTGCCGATCAGCGTGACGGCGGTGACCGTGACTCCCTGGCCTCCGGCTCCGCGGGCGGCGGCCTCCATCAGCCCGTTGTAGCCGCCGTGCAGGAGCTGGTACCCGGACTGGGCCAAGCTCCGGCCGATCTCCTCGGCCAGCGTCTCCTCCTCGGCGGAGGTGGGGACAACGCCGCCGAAGAAGGCGGCGCTCAGGCCCTCGCGGGCCCGGCCGGCGGCCGGGCCCGCGAGGTGGAGTGCGTTCACACCAGCTCCTGGTAGGTGCGGTAGGCGGCGACAGCGTCGTGCAGGCCGTCGAGCGCCTGCGGGCAGGCCCGCTCTGTCAGGGCGAGCACCCGCTCGATCGCCTCGGTGACGTCGGCCGCCTCCGGGATGGCCGGGCCGCCGATCGCCGCGTCCAGGTCGCCCAGGCAGGCCCGGCCGATCGGGGTGACGGCGATCTCCTCGCGCAGCTGGTACCAGCCCCAGTACCGCGAGGCGGGGGCCAGAGCCGTCTTGATCAGGTCCTTCGTCGCGGTGTGCAGCCGGTGCCACTCGGAGTACGCGACGAACCGCTGGCCGCGCCGGATCCGCTTGTGCAGGAGCACGGCCAGCACCAGGTGCTCGATCAGCAGCTCGGCGCAGGAGCGCGGCCGGGCGGCGAAGGCGGCGACGAAGCTCTCGGCCGCCGCGATGTCCGCCACGTCGACCGGTCCGGGCCGGCGGTCGAGGAGGACTGCGGTGCTGACCATCGCCTGCAGCCGCGGGATCCGGGAGGCCGGTGCGACGTAGAGGTCGATCTGGTGGAGCTTCCCCTCGTCCGGGACGAGGAAGACCATCCCGACGCCACCGAGGTCGGCGACGATCGTGTCGCGCCAGCCGGGCAGCAGGGCGCCGGCCTCGACGGGCATCAGGGTGTCCAGCGCCTCGACGAAGGCCGGGAGTTGGGCGTCGTGGACGCCGACGACGAAGTCGACGTCGGAGAGGCGGTCGGCGGTGCCGTGGGCCAACGACCCGCGGACCATCAGGTGGGTCACCGACGGGGAGGTGGCCAGGATGTCGGCGAGCTTCGACAGCAGCGGCAGCTGTGCGGGCCGGTTGGCCTGGGTGATCGCCGCCAGTTGCAGGGTGGGCATGCGCTTCTTCCTTCCGGGCGTAGGTGCGGGCTGGGATCAGGCGGGGAGGGCGAGCAGCCGGCGCTTGGCGGTCTCCCAGCGCGTCGCGGCCTCCATGTCGCCGAGGGAGGTGTGCAGTTCGGCGATCAGGTCGTACGCCGTGCCCTCCGGCAGGGCGTAGGTGTAGAAGAGCCGCAGCAGCATCCGCTCGGCCGCCTCCGTGTAGCCGAGGGCGGCCATGTTGCGGGCGGCCTCCAGCCGTTCCGCGAGGACCGTCTGGTCGGCCACGGGCAACGGCTCCGCGACGGTCGGGCTCAGCACGGGGCGGCGGGCCAGGCGCTGGTAGGCGTCGTCGGCGTACACGTCGGCGATCAGGTGGATCCGGTCCGGGCCGAGCAGGTTGCACACCCCGTGGGCGTACGTCGGCGTCAGCCGCCAGATCCGCCCGCCGGCCATGTGCACCTTGGTGCCACCGGTGACCAGGAACGCCGAGGTGTTGGTGTGCAGCGGGACGTGCAGCCGGTGCCGCTCGACCTGGTGGAGCTCGTCGTAGTCGCGGTGCTCCCAGAGGAAGGCGTTGCCCTCCAGCCGGGCCAGCCGCACCCACATGAAGTCCAGGCCGAGGTCGGCCAGGAACGCAGCGGTGGCCGGCATCCGCCCCAGCAGATCGGTCGGCCGGGCGGCGCAGTCGCCGATCGTCACGTCGGCGGCGTCGCCGGAGGCGTTCATCAGCGAAGTGGTCCACCAGCCGCCGGACTGGTAGGCGCCGTACTCCGCCTTCCACGGCGCCTGGGCGGTCAGGGCCTCGTGGCGCATCCGCTCCAGATGGGCGGAGTCCACGGCGTCCAGCTGAGCGATCTGCCCGGCCAGAGCGGTCAGGGTGCTGTCCATCGGTTCCCTCCGTTTGCCGGCTCGCGGCATGGCGAGCCGGAATGCACGTGGCGCTGGATGGAGTCGATCGGGCGCCGATCCCAGCGCCCTTGATCTCACGCTTCGCTGTCAGAAATACACGGACAGCGATGTGGCGTTCAGAATGGCGGCGCCAAGTGCGGCACCGATACGACGCGGCCGCCGCCACCGTCCCGCCGTCCTGAGGGGCGGGCCATGTCGGTGCGCGTCATGACTGCCGTCACGGCCACCGTCATCTGGGCAGGGACGGCCTCGAACGGGTTTCCTACCGAGCGACCATGGCTATCGTCAGAGCAGACGAACGGGGACGGAGATGATCCGCAGTGGCTGAAACTCCAACACTCCTACGGGTTTTGACACTTCAGCGGCACTGGCAGGTCTACGAGACCTTCCGCCTCCGGTTCGAGGCGACGGCGAACTCGGCCGCCGAGCAGGAGCGCGACCCCCGACTCCGGGGCCTGTCGGTTTCTAAGCGGCAGTTCGAGCGCTGGTACGGCGGAGCGGTGAAGACCCGCCCCTACCCGGACCAATGCCGGGTGCTGGAGGCCATGTTCGGCGTCGGAGTCGACCAACTCCTCGCACCCGCACCGGTCGGCCCCGCGCACGCCGACACCCCCTCGTACGTCGTCCCGCCACCACGGCCGGTCCCTGCCCTTCTCCCACCCGAGCGGGCAACGGCACTGCCTGTCGGCGGCCCGTCCAACAGCGAACCCCGCTTCGACGCGGGCACAACGGAATTGGAAAGGCAGGTCACGATGGCGGCTCGTCGTGCACTTCGATTCACCGCGATGGCGGAGGGCAGCAGCATCGGCGCGGAGACTCTGGGCCAGATCCACGACGAGGTACGACGGCTGACCGTCGCCTACCCGAAGCTGGCGCTGCCGACCCTGCTCGGCGACCTGGTCGAGGTCCAGGACCTCACCTTCCGACTGCTGGAGCACGGCCGCGTCAAGCCGCTGCAGGCCCGGGAGCTGTACCTGCTCGCCGGGATCACCTCCGGCATGCTCGCCAAGGCCAGCCACGACCTCGGCAACCCGAGCGCCGCGATGATGCAGGCCCGCACGGCCTTCGTCTGCGCCGACAACGCCGACCACCACGCCATGCGCGCCTGGGTCCGGTCGCTTCAGTCGCTCATCTCCTACTGGGCCGGGCGCCCCGGCGAGGCCGCCGAGTACGCGGCACTCGGGCAGAGCGTGGCCGGCGACGTCCACGGGACCACCAGCGTCTGGCTGGCCTGCCTCTCCGCCCGCGCCCACTCCCTCCTCGGCGACGGCGAGGCCACCCGCACGGCCATCCAGCGAGCCGAGGACGCTCGCGCGGCCGTCGAACCCGACGGCCTCGACGCCTTCGGCGGCATCATGACCTTCCCGGTGCCCCGCCAGCTGTACTACGTCGCCGAGGCCACCGTGCAGCTCGGCCAGGATGCCCCACTCGGCGAGAGCCAGTCCGAAGCGGCCGTCGCCGCCTACCGCAGCGCCACCGAGGACGAGTGGGCCTTCGGCGACCAGGCCGGCGCCCAGACCGACCTCGCCCTCGCCCGCATCGCCCGCGGCGAGATCGAAGGCGCCGCCGAGGCCGTCCGTCCGGTTCTCGACCTCCCCGTCGAGCAGCGGAACTTCGGCATCGTGAGCAGCGCCCAACGCGTCCACGCCGCCCTGCGCGGCGACGGCCGCCGCAGCGGCAGCGGCGCGGCGGCCGGTCTGCGCGAGGAGATCGAGGCCTTCACCGCCACCCCGACCTCGGTCCTCCTCCGGTGACCCCGCGGATAGGCTCCGCAGCCATGACCCCAGTTCACCTGACCGGCCCCAACCTGGCACTGCGCGAGGTCGAACCCGAGGACACCGACGACCTCCTGGCCATCTACGGCGACCCCGAGGCCACCCGGCACCTCAGCTTCGAACCCCGCACCCGCGAGCAGGTCCAGGCGATCACCGCCCGCTCCATCGCCTCCGCGCACGTCACCCCACGTGACGAATACTGCCTCGCCGTCACCCGGCGCGGCAAACACCGGCTGATCGGCTACGCCCGTCTGGCCACCGAGCCGCAACAAGCCGCCACCATCGGCTTCGCCCTCCACTCGGCCGCGTGGGGCAAGGGCCACGGCACCGAGACCGTTCACCTGCTCTGCGCACTCGGCTTCAACGTCCTCGGCCTGCACCGCATCTGGGCCGCGCGATCACCGCTCAACGAGGCCTCCGCCCGGACCCTGCTCCGGGCCGGGATGACCGAGGACGGCCGGATCCGCGACCACGTCTTCGTCCACGGGGCGTGGCGCGACTCGATCACCTACTCGATCCTGGAACACGAGTGGGCGCCGATCGACGGGCTGGAAGCGGACGGAGCCGCTGAATCCGATGGCGAGCACAGCCCGGGAAGGTGATCCCATGCTGCCCGAGCCGCACATCGTGATCCCCGGTATCGCCGGGTTCGCCTGCGGCGATGTGCCCGACCCGCCCACGACCGACGACGGCAACACCTGGGTCGACGGCTTCTGCTGGCTGTACTGCGGCCAGCAGTGGACCCGTGTCCTGTGGATCGGCCCCGCTCACGTCGCCGGCGCCCAGGCGCCCATGTACGCCTGCGGACCCTACATCCGCGAACTCCAGGAGCGAGTCTGGCGCTCGATCCTGCTCAACGACGAGCCGTCCTGTCCGGCACAGCCCACCCCGCAGGGCCAAGAACCCCGGCCGGCTGCCAGGCGCCCGGGCCGCCATCGTCGTTCGAGCTGGTCGATGATCCCCCGGTAGTCCTGCTGTCGGGCGGACGTGTTGGTCAGCCGGTCGGGACCAGGCTGCCGAAACCCAGCCCCACTGATCGGGCCGCGCGCAGAGCTTCCCTGGCGCGGGCCACCCCACTGCGAGTGACCGCTTCGCCTCCCCCGACGGCGGGCATGCGCTCGCCGAGGCCCGTGCAGGGGCGGCAGATGCCCGGCTGCGGTACGGGGTCGTGGCACTGGGCGCACTCGGCGTACCGGGCCGCTGCAGGACGTGCAGAAGCGTGCGCGGGCGGCAGCTTGTGCTCCAGGCGGTAGCGGATCACCGCTGCCGCCGAGTGCAGGGGAGCGGGGAGCCCGGGCAGCAGTGCCTGCGCGAGGTCCGCGTGGGTCGCGCCGCGCTCCAGCCACTGGGCGACCAGCGGGGCGAGCTTCCGCGCCTCGGCCTCGCCGAGGCGCAGGCTCGGCTCGGGTCGGATCGCCCGGAAGAGCGTGGCGACCGCCTCGCGGACCTGCTCGTCCGGCAGCGGGGCAGCTCCATCGGCGTCCTGCTGCTCTTCCTCCCGCCCACCCGGTTCCCGGACCTCGTCGTTGGCCGTCTGGCCATCGACGAGGTCAGCGGGGAGGGAGGGTTCTTTGACCAGGTCCTTTACTACAAGGGCGCCAGCAGAACCGGTGGTCGCTTCACCGGACGCCGGACGGGTGGCACCCGGTACCGCGAGCTGTGGGGTGTCGTAAACGTGGTTCTCGGTGCGGAGGGTGCCGTCGGGCATCCGGATCGTCTCGACCCGGTAGAAACCGGCCTCAGCCAGCTCCTTCAGGGCCTTGCGTACGGCGCCACGCCCCTGGGGGCTGGTGTCGGCCATGTGCCGACCGTCCTCGTGCCAGCCGTCGGGGCGGGAGAGGAGGTCCGCGAGCAAGCCGCGGGCGGTGTAGGAGAGCCGTCGGTACTGCAGGACGGCGTTGGGCAGCACGGTGAAGTTGCGCACGTGGGCGCTACGATGGACGCGCATCGGGAGGTACCACTCCTGGTGCCGGACCCCGGAGCGTTGGCGCGCTGCCGGGGTCGCCTATTTTCGGTTGGACCACGGAACGTAGCACACAGGCCGTTCGAAGATCGACACGGTCGGCGAGCGATCACCATCACGCTCGATCCGGTCTCATCTGATCTACAAACGGCGGGTGAGGGTGCCTAGTTGGCGTTCCCACGGCCCGCCATCACCCGTTCATCGAGTGAACAACATTCCCGTTCACTCGACGAACAGCAACGCCGGGCGGGATCGGTAGACACTGCCCCAGCGATCATGGGTGCCACCTTGATACCGCCAACCCTATTGCTGATGATGTGTCAGACCATCCCGATAGCCTTCGCCCGTGGAAGATGTGACAACTGAACTTCTCGACGAGCTGATGATCCTCAGTGGCTGCGGTGTCCGCGACCTCTACCAACGCGAAGCTGAGCTCCCCAGCCGTCACCACGAACTACTTCCCCTGGTGATTGCCTGTCTCCGCCGCATCGCCAAGGGGGGCGCATGGAAGCGCTCACCCATGCAGTACCAGGACAAGCTTCTCGACACGGCAGCCCTGGCCGAGACGCTTCTGAAGATCTCGAAGGACGTCCGGGACCGCATGAACTCGGTCGCGAGGAAGGCCACACCCGTGATGGCTGCCTGCAAGAGTTATCTGGGAGAACAGCGAGAGGTGGTCTCCTACTGGCTCCGCGAGGAGGAGAAGAAGATCCGTAGGGCACGGACTTCGCTGGCCGAGCTCACCCATCTGTGCTGGAAATCGCTGGAAGACTGGCACCAGGAGGCTGGCCCGAAGGCGCAGCGTTCCAGGAGCACCTCCCCGATCGAGCATCCAGACAAACTGATTGAGCTCGACTCCGTGGTCACTCAGTCCGCAACACAGATGATCACGTTGCTCGAGAAACAGCCAGCCGTCTTGTTCGAGCCTGGCGGGAGGGTCCCAGTCGCCGCGATCAAGAGCCTCGCCCCCGCCGCCTTCGAACAGCTAGTGTCCGCCCTACTGGAGCGCGACGGCTTCACCGTGCACCAGGCTGTCTGCCGCTCCGGCGACAACGCCGCAGACTCCATCGCTACCGGCCCCATGGGGCTGCGCTACGCGGTGCAGGTGAAGCACACCAAGGGCAGCCGCAACATCGACCCCACTCCCGTGCGCGAGTTGGCCGGAACCCTTCGCAAGGTCCACGGATCCGACATCGCCGTGATCGTCACCAATGGCGGCTTCACCCGGCACGCGGTGACCAATGCCGAACAGACCCGCGTCCTCCTGGTCGACCTGTTCCGGCTCGAACGCTGGGCGGAGCACGGCGAATCGCTGGTCGCCGTCCTGAGTAGTTGAGACGCCGCTCCGCAAGTTCGCTGTGGGTTTTCCGGGGCAGGCCCATCTTGATGGCCTTCCGTTGCTTGTGGCGCCAGTTCTGGCCTGCTCCCTTGGTGGCGGCTTCGAGGGCGATCAACCGATCGGCGAGGGTACGTGTTTCAGGTTCGAGGCGGCCGAGGAGGCGGGTGCGGGAGGGTCTCCCGCACCCGCCGTCGCTGGGCTGGTTACCGCTTGGGTTGGTGCGGCTCCGGCACTGACGGCACCGGGGGTGTGGGCGGCTGGGCGGCCATGCCCGTCGTGGCGGTGGCGGTGGTGGTGCGGCGGGTGGTGGTCCTGGACAGGGCTGCGCGGGTGCGCAGTTCGTCCTGGGTGGCGGCCGGCACCGGGGCGGGTAGGCCCGCGTCGCGGCGGATGCGCCAGGTGAGGACAGCTGCGGGCGAGTCGGCGGTGGCCAGTTCACGCCGTCCGGCGGCGTGGGTGAGCAGGGTGGTCGGGTCGTGGCCGGCTGCTTCGGCCTGGGTGAGGGTGGCTGCGAGGGCCGCCCAGTTGTCCTCAGCAAGCAGGCGGGTGGCCTGGTCCGCAGGCAGGGCCCGGCGGACGGCATCGGCCTGCCGATCGTGGTCGGGCTTCGGGAGGAGGCGGCCTTCGAGGGTCAGGTGGGCGATCGGCTTGGCCGCGTGCCGGGAGTAGGCGGCGCGCAGGTGTTCCGCTGCGGCGTGGGCGGCTTCGGCCTGGTGGCGGTAGCCCTGGGCGGCATGCCACTTGGCGATCACGATCGCGAGCAGGACGAGGCTGGTCAGGACCGTGGCGGCGGCCGTGCCGTCCTCACCGCGACCGGTGGCGGGGCCGGCGTAGAGGACTTCGCGGGCGGCGGAGCGCATCGCGCGCAGGTCGGCGCCGGCGGCGCGGGTGTGGGCGATGCGGGTGTACTCCAGTGCCCGTGCGGCCTGGTGGAGGTCCTTCCTGCTGAGGGTCGGGCTGGTGGCGGCGAGCGTGTCGAGCAGCTCGATGCCGCCCCGGATCACCGCCTCCGCACGGGCGGCATCCTGCTCATCGTCGAAGGCCGGGTAGGCGCGTTCGACGGTGGTGCTGGCCTTGTGGCAGCCGACGGCCGGGCGGGTGCTCCGGTCGGGCGTGGGGCAGGCGGGCTGGTCAATGCCGGCGGTGAAGCGGGCGCGGATCTTGGGTTGGGTGAGGTCGGAGGCGAGCTTGCTCCCTGAGAACCAGACCAGCTCGGTCTCGTCATCGGCGGTGAGCGCGAACTTGTAGCCGGTCACGTCGCCGGACGGTGCCCGGCGCACGCCGAGGAGCACGCCCTTCGCGCAAGCCTGGTGGTGAACTCCTCCTCGTCCGCGGCACCGGCAAGCGCCTGTCGGACGGCGGTGCGCAGGAGGTCGCGGTCGGTGCCTTCCCGACCGAGGCGCTGGGCCTTCCGCAGTTCGGAGCCCTTGGCTCGCTTGGGGATCGCGTCCCGGTACTCGCGGGTGCGGGTGTCGGAGAGGTCCTTGAGGCCGTACTGACGCTCGATCTTGGTGAGTTCGTCCTCGACGCGGAACTGGTCTCCCCAGATTTCGGCCT
Organism: Kitasatospora sp. NPDC088548; assembly: GCF_044753005.1. Lineage (NCBI taxonomy): Bacteria > Bacillati > Actinomycetota > Actinomycetes > Kitasatosporales > Streptomycetaceae > Kitasatospora > Kitasatospora sp. NPDC088548. The sequence goes on along the minus strand of NZ_JBIVMI010000031.1, from coordinate 65,149 downwards.
GGGTGAGGTCGGCGCGAATCATCGTGGCCAGGATGTGGATGTGATCATCGGCGTGCCGGACGGCCACCCAGCGACAGCCGTCCTCGTCGCCGTCCGGGGCAATGCCAGCGGCGGCCATGACCCGGCGGGCGATGTCGCCCCACTCCTCGTCGGTCAGGATCCGGTCGGTGGAGGCCGCGCGGACCGGGCGGTGGTAGACGTGCTGCTTGAACTCCCTCTTCGCCCGGTAGCGGACGACGTGGAGGTCGAGGGCGTCCCGCAGCTGCTCAAGGGTCGCCGACGGGTCGCGCCCCGGGTCCAGCACGAAGCCGTCCCAGGACGCGACGATGTGCGGGTCGGTGTGCTCGTTCGCCTCGCCCGGTCCGTACAGGTAGATCAGAGCGCCCAGGGTGTTGCTGCCGCGGATCGGCTTGCTGATCACCTGCGGCTGGCCTTCGCCAGGCGCGCACCGGCACGGTCGATGTCCGCCACCGCTTCGCGGACCGCGTTGGCCAGCACGGTCCCGGCGATGAAAGCGTCGCGGACGGGACCCGGCTCCTGGGCAACGCCCATGTTGCCCAAGCGCGCGATCTGGTTGATGTTCCGGCCGATGCCCGCGAGCTGCGGACGGGCCGCGACCAGTTCCTCGATCGCCGTGTCCAGTTGCTCGTCACGGGACTCGGCGACGCCGCCATCTTCGGCCAGGGCCTTGCGGGCGATGTAGGCGGAGACCGAGATGCCACGCTCGCCTGCGCGCCGACGGAGCACTGCGGCTTCGTCCGGGTTGAAGCGGACGGTGATCTTGTCGTTTTTCAGGTTCGCGGCGTCGCGGGTACGGCGCTTGGGCTTTCGGCGCTTCGCGGCGATCTCGGTGGCGCGCAGAGGGCGCGGGGCAGCAGCGGTCTGCGCGCTGGTAGCGGCGGGCGAGGCTGAGGTGTCGGGCTTCTCCTCCCCCAGTGCCGCGCCCTCGCGGTGCTGAGCCGGTGATGCCGCGTGCGCCCTCGCGCGCGGCATCACCGGCTGGTCCTCGCCCCCTTGGGCGAGGGCCTCCGGCTGCGACCGTCCGTAGGACGGGCGTAGCCACTTGCTTGCTCCGCTGTTGGCATGGGGGTGGTCGACCCCGTTGCGGGCGACGGAGTTCATGGCACCAGCCGGGTGCGGGCACGCTGTGGGTCGGATGTCGGTCAGGAGATGTTCCTCGGGTACGGGTGTGCGGGGCGCGGAGGCAGTGTCCGCGCAGGGTCCGGCTTGGCGGCGCCGGACATCGCTGGTACGGGATGGCGGTCCCTCGGCATCGGGGACCACGAGGTCGACGGGACGAGAGCGGCCGGTCCCGTCCGGTCAGGAATCGACCGCAGGCGGAACCGGCGGGCGGAGGACTTCCGCGCATCGGCAGAAGTCGTGGTGACCGACCGGACCGGGCCGGTCGGTCGGTCACCACGGTCCGGTCAGTCGACCAGCGGGTGCTGGCTGACCGGATCGTCGGGAAACTCCTTGCGGAGTTCGTCCATGAGGGCCGTGAAGCGCGTACTGCCGAGCGGCAGGTTGGCCTCGCGGACCGCGCGCTCGACGACCGGACGGCTGGGGCGACCGTGCGCCCGGACCGCCGGACGGCTGACCTCCAGCAGCCGGTCCATCGACGCGCCCGGAGGCCGCCCGGTCCGCCGTGTCCGGGCCACCTCGCTGCTGTTTGAGGAGTGACCGTCCGTCGGCTTCTCGGGACCAGGCAGTTCCGCCGACCCCTCTACCTGGAGACCGCCCATCCCGGCAGACGGCTTGCGGTCGGCGTCACGCAGCGCCGGAACCGGTCCGGTGGCGGCCGGGCCGTCCGGCTCGTCGACCGCCGACGGCAGGAGGTCGGCAGACCCGCTACCCCGGTCCCGACGGCGCCCTGCGCAACGTGCCCGAGACCTTCGAGACCAAGGGCGACGCCGAGGCCTGGCTCGTCGAGACCGAGGCGGACATGCGCCGCGGCGAGTGGCGCGACCCCAACGCCGGGGCCGTCAACTTCCTCGTCTACGCCACCGCGTGGATCGATGAGCGCGACCTCGCGCCGCTCACCGAGGAGCTGTACCGCCGGCTCCTCCGTCTCCACATCGCGCCGACCTTCGGCGAGTCCGAGGTGAAGGGCATCACCGCTCCCCAGGTCCGCGCCTGGCGTGCCGAGCTCCGCAAGCGCGGTATCAAAACCACCGCCGCCAAGTCCTACCGGCTGCTCAAGTCGATCATGGAGACCGCCGTCGACGACGAGCTGATCCGCCGCAACCCCTGCCGCGTCAAGGGTGGCGGCAAGGAGGTGGCCGCCGAGCGCACTCACGCGACCATCGAGCAGGTGCTCCAGCTCGCCGAGCTGATGGGCCCGCGCTGGCAGCTGATGGTCTTCATCGCCGCCTTCATGGCCTTGCGCCCAGAGGAGCAGGCCGAACTCCGTTGCCGCGACGTCGACCTGGAGAAGGGAGTCGTGTGGATCCGCCGAGCGACCCCCGAACTCTGCACCGGCGAACGGGCCGTGGGCGACCCCAAGTCCGAGGCCAGCAAGCGGGCGCTCCGGATCCCGCCCGAGCTCCTCCCCGAGTTCGAGCGGCACCTGCGCTGGTACGCCCAGGAAGGAGAGGACGGCCTGCTCTTCGTCGGCGAGCGCGGCGCCCCGTTCCGCCGCTCGACCTTCGGTCGCAAGTGGCGCAAGGCCCGCAAGAAGCTTGGACTCGACCACCTCCGCTTCTACGACCTCCGCCACACCGGCAACGTCCTCGCCGCCAGCACCGGCGCCAGCCTCCGGGACCTCATGGCCTTCATGGGCCACAACTCCCCGCGTGCCGCGCTGATCTACCAGCACTCCACCGAGGAGCAGCAGACCAAGATCTCCGACGGCATCAGCGCCGCCGTGGTTGACATCCGGACCCGCCGACGTACCCAATCCGGCCCGACCGCCAACCGCGCTTAGCCCGGCCAACCATGATGGGCCTGGCCGACTCCACCCGAACCAGGCCCATCACGGCCACCCGACGCCCAGCACATGGTTCACGTGACATCACGTCAAACTCTCTTGCACGCAAGAGATTCAAGGATTTATTCTTACCTTCAGAAAAGATCCCAAGGGAATCATGGAGGGGTGGGATGGCCGACAGCTACGACGATCTCCGCGAGGCGGTCCTGGCAGACGACGGACTCCACACCGTCGACATGGGCACATTGCGCGATATTCAAGGAGCCGGCCGCCTCGGCGTCCACGTACGCGACGCCATCACGCGGAGCCTGCAGTCGCATGGCATGGGACACATCCCTGGCGAGTTGCCCAGCAACCAGTACGACGAGGTCCGCCTCTACCTGCTCGGCAGTCCGATCGGGGACATCATCAAGGCCGTACTGAGCCCTAGCGCAAAGGGAGATGACGCGCTCCGCGCAGTCAATGCGTCTGAGGCCCAGGACCAGCTTCGCCGGATCCGCGAGATCGTCAACGGCTGACCAGAGTTACCTGCTCCGCAGAAGCCAGCACCCGCACACCAAGCCCAGGGGACTAATCAGTGACCGACAGCCAGCCGGCAACGCCAGCGGATCTTGCACGACTCCAGCAGCACTTCAAGGGCGGTACACCTTCAGCCCACCGCTCACCGCAGTCCGGCAACGCCCTCTTCGACTATGCCCACATGGGGTACGTGCGATCCACGGCGAGCCCCCGCGGCACCGGCGATCCGGATGTCTTCGACCGCCTCGCAGGCATCGCAGAGCGCGAGAACTGGGACGGGCTGAACCCCGAGGTCCCCGGCAGCAACCGCATCCTCCGCAACTACATCCGGTGGACGTTCGAGCGCGCGATCCAGCAGGACAAGGTCTCAACGAGCACCGATGGAACGTGCACGGCTTTCAACACCGGGCTCGCCACCGACCGGCAGGAAACGATCTACGGGTTCTTTCGTCGCAACAACCGGCCGAACAGCCAGCCGTGGGCCTTCGCAGGATGGCGGCCAGGAAGCGACCGCGAGTTCATGGACAAGTTCCCTCCCTCCCTGCGCCCGGACTTCGTGACCTACACCGAGGATCCAGCCGACTACATCTACAACTGGCGCAGGGAACTCGTCGTGAACGTGGACCACATCCTCGACGATGAGGGAAATCTCGAGCACTTCCCAGCCGCCCTCCAGTCCAACCCCCACCTCGCACAACTGGCTCTCAATGGGGCCGTCGACAGGGCTGTTGACCGAGTCCGACGGAACTACAAAGCAGCCGTTCCAAGCTGGTATCCCGCCCAGAACGCCGTCCAGCTTCTGCTGCCCTTGTCCCTCTTGGACGTAAGCGCAGTAGACCTCGCCCTCGTCGTATCACCGCAGGGCGAGTGCTACCGAGGCCACACGGTGCTCACGACCGCCATGGCCTACAACAACGCGAGGCTTCTCGCCCGCCCAGACAGTGACTGGCTGCAGCCAGCGGCCGAGGCTGACCCTTCCTAGCTACACCTACCCATGGCCCCGCGCGGATGTGTCACCGCGCGAGGCCATATCCGCTGGAGGCCGACAGTCCGCGGCAACGTCCATTTTCTGGACGGGCCACGACGGCAGATGCCCGCGCACATGACGCCGATCACTAGGAATTTGATCTCGCGATTCGGGGCACCAGACAAGGCGCCTGTGCCGCAGGCTGTGAGCAGGACCGCAGTGGCTACCCGGTCAACGCTTGGCCCGGCAGCATCTGGCACGAATCTGGCACGGCAGGTCCGAATTGGTCCAGACAATGCGAAAGGCCCAGGTCGTTGACCTGGGCCTTTACTGCTGGAGCGGGCGACGAGAATCGAACTCGCGCTATAAGCTTGGGAAGCTCATGTTCTACCATTAAACTACGCCCGCCTGATGAGCTGTCAGAGACCGCTCGATCCAGCATCACTGTACCCCATCCGTGACGCCCGTTGCACAGGTGGCGGGGGGACGTGGCGGAGCCGCGGGAGGTGCGGTGGGGGGCGTACTGTGTGGGCCGCGTGAGAGTGCTCCGGTGGGTGGACTTCGGGGCGGCGAGCCGCGGTGTGGAATGTCCGGAACATCCCCTAATGTGACGTCGTCCCGGGGGCTCCGCCGTTCGGGGCACGATGAGTACGGGTGAGTACTGGGGTAAGGATGGGAAGGGGACCGATGGAGCAGCGCGCCGTCGTTCGTTGTGCCGAGGGGCACCTGTTCAGCACCACCACGTTCCCGATGCAGAACCTCGGGCCCGGCCGGCTGGGGCCCGGCAGGCTGATCCGCTGTCCGCAGTGTGGACGGCTGAGGAGTTCGGTGCTGGCCGATGTACGGGAGCTGTCGGCGCCGCAACTGGCCCGGGCGATGCGGCTGGAGGCCGCGGAGTTCCTGGCCTGACGGGCGGCACGAGGACGGAACGGGCCCCGGGCGATTCGTCCGGGGCCGCGTCGTGCACGTAACCTCGAAGCGTGCTGCTCTCTGACAAGGACATTCGGGCCGAGATCGACAAGGGCCGGGTCATGATCGACCCGTTCGACCCCGCGATGGTCCAGCCCTCCAGTATCGATGTGCGACTGGACCGCTTCTTTCGCGTGTTCGAGAACCACCGCTACCCGCACATCGACCCCTCCGAGGAGCAGCCGGACCTGACCCGGCTGGTCGAGCCGGAGGGCGACGACGCGTTCATCCTGCACCCGGGCGAGTTCGTGCTGGCGTCGACGTACGAGGTCATCACGCTGCCGGAGGACGTCGCCTCCCGGCTGGAGGGCAAGTCCAGCCTCGGCCGGCTCGGCCTGCTGACGCACTCCACGGCCGGCTTCATCGACCCCGGCTTCAGCGGGCACGTCACGCTGGAGCTGTCGAACGTCGCGACGCTGCCGATCAAGCTGTACCCGGGGATGAAGATCGGGCAGCTCTGCCTGTTCCGGCTCTCCTCGCCGTCCGAGCACCCGTACGGCTCCGAGCGGTACGGCTCGCGCTACCAGGGGCAGCGCGGCCCGACGCCGTCCCGCTCGTACCTGAACTTCCACCGTACGCAGGTCTGAGGACGCCGGAACACGGAGCGCACGCACAGCGGGCGGTCACCCCTCTCGGTGAGGGGTGACCGCCCGCGGCGTCGTTTCAGGCGCGCTTGGGGCGGGTGACGGCGACCAGTTCGCTGCCGTCCTCGGACAGGCGCAGCTCGGTGCGGAGTTCGGCCAGCTCGCCGAGGTGGTGCAGGTGGGTGCCGCCGCAGAAGATCCGCGCCGGGCCCTCGGGCAGCTCGCAGTGCCACTGGCGGCGGGCGGTCAGCTCGGGGCCGGGGACCTCGATGCGGACCGGGGCGTCGGCGGCGACCCAGGCGGCGAGCTGCTGGTTGACGGCCTCGGTGAGGGCGGGCAGGGCGTCGGCGAGGGCGGGGAGGTCGTCGGTCGCCTCGGTGGTGAAGCCCTTCTTCCGCAGCGACTTGCCGAGCCGGTAGGTGTCGGTGCTCGCCTCGGTGTCCATCACGGAGGTGGCCATCGCGAGGCTGTCGAAGTCCGGGTGGCCGAAGGCGTCGGAGCGGCCCGGGTCCTTGCGCCAGCGCGGGGCGAGCGCGGCGTTCAGGGCGAGGGCGAGCAGGTGGCAGCCGCTGTGCGAGGCACAGAGGGCGGCCCGGCGCTCGGGGTCGACGGCGAGGGCGGCCGGCCGGCCGACGAGGTCGCCCGGGTCGCCCTCGACCACGTGCAGCACCAGCCAGGACCACTCCTCGTCGCCGCGGCGGACCGGGATGTCGCCGCCGACCAGCGGCGCGCCGCCGTCCGGGCCGACGGCGCCGGTCAGGCAGTCGACGACGGGCAGCTCGGTGCCGTCCACGGTGAGGGTGCCGAGGTCGGCGGGCTGGTCGGGCCAGGTGTGGTCGAGCGGGTGGAACGGGGTCGCCGCGGTGACGACCGCGTAGCGGCCGTCGGCGAGCGGATGCACCGCGAGCACCGGTGACTCGCCGGTCACCGCCCCGGCCGGGAAGCTGACGTGGGTGGTGGGGAGGGTCATGCCTGGCTCCGAGCGGTGAAGGTGAGGGTGGGGGAAGGAAGGGGCAGGGGGAGGGAAAGCGGAACGGGCCCCGAGGCGGGGCCCGTCGACCATTCTCCCCCGGCCGGTCGGGGACCGGCCCTGGTCAGCCCAGGGTCGGCAGCTTGATCAGCACCAGCAGCGCCGCCAGCTGCAGCGCGGCCGCGCCGGCCGCCTTGCCCCAGGGCAGGTCGTGCACCCGGCGCACCATGGTGGTCAGCAGCACGGCGCAGAGCAGCCAGGTGGCCCAGCCGACGACCTGGACCACCAGGTTGTCGGACGGCAGAAAAAGGGCCAGCAGCAGCCGGGGTGCGTCCGTCGTCCAGCCGATCAGGACCGCGAGGCCGACCGTCGACTTCCACGGGCCGTCGCCGCCGAACTGGCGGGCCAGCGCGTACGTCACGGCGCCGAGCGTCGCGCCGGCCAGGGTGAAGGCGATCGCGGCGGCGACCATGGCGGTGATCGCGACGGTGAAGGTCGAGTCGACCACGTCGTCGTGGGTCATGCCGATGCCGAGCACGGCGAGCACGCCGTACAGCAGTGAGACGGTGAGCGCGGGCAGCCAGACCTGGTGGTCGCGGGTTCGGTCGAAGGTCGCGGTCGGGGTGCGGAGGATACCGACCAGCAGCTCGCGCCAGTGCGGGCGCGGGCCTGCCGCGTGCGGGGCGGACTGACCGCCGGCCCGGTAGACGCCGACGTTGCCCTGGCCCTGTTCCTGGTAGCCCGTCTGGTAGGGGGCCTGGGGGTACTCCGGGCTGTATTCCTGGCCGTACTCCGGCGGGTAGCCCTGGTACGGCGCGCCCGCGTGCGGGTCCCCGGCGTACGGCGTACCCGCGTACGGCTCGCCCGCGTACGGGTCGGTGCCGACCGGGAACGCCCGGGTGTTGCCGGGCCGGTCGGCGGCGTAGCGGTCGTGACCGCCGGCCGCGCCCCCCGGTATGCCACCCGGTACGTCACCCGGCGCGCCGTTCACCGCCGCGTGCGGGGCCGTGAAGTACTCCGGCCCGTCCGTCTGCCCGTACCCCCCGGGCACCCCCGCCGAAGGCGGAGGAGCCGACCACCCGCCGGGGGCGTCGGCGCCCTGACCGCTGTCGTATCGATTACCAGCCACGTTCCGACGGTACCCGCCCGGCCGCGCCCGTGGAGGCCGCGCACAGAGCCGGTGCCGGTTTGCAGCGAGCCTGTGACGACGGACGCACCCGGCACCCGGCACCCGCCCGCCGGAGCCCTACCGCTGGGCGGTCACCGCCGGCGCGTGCACCGCCGCCGCAGCCGAGGCGCCCGCCGGGCAGCCGCCGGGGCCGGCCGAGGTCCGGACGGCGCCGACCGGCAGCAGCGTGCCGCAGGCGATCCGGACGCCGTTCGGCAGCTCGTTGTCCGACTCGACGATCGCGCCGTCGCCGATCACCGCGCCGTCCAGCGCCGAGCGGTCGCCGACGGTGGCGTACGCGCCGACGATGGAGTCCTTGACCAGGGTGTCCGGGCCGATGACCGCGCCGGGCAGGATCACGCTGCCCTCGACGATCGCGCCGGCCTCGACCACGGAGCCCTCGGAGACCACCGTGCCGCCGCTCAGCACCGCGCCCGGGTGGACGGTCGCGCCGGGCAGCAGCAGGGCGTCGCCGGTCGGGCCGGGCACCGCCGGGGAGTCGACCTTGCCGAGCACCAGGTCCGCCGAGCCGCGGACGAACGCCGCCGGGGTGCCGAGGTCCAGCCAGTACGAGGTGTCCACGACGCCGCGCAGCAGCGCGCCGGTGGCCAGCAGTTCGGGGAAGGTCTCGCGCTCGACGGACACCTCCCGGCCGGCCGGGATGCGGTCGATGACCGACCGGGTGAAGACGTAGCAGCCGGCGTTGATCTGGTCGGTGACGATCTGCTCGGGCGTCTCCGGCTTCTCCAGGAACTCCAGCACCCGCCCGTTCCCGTCGGTCGGGACGAGCCCGAAGGCGCGGGGGTCCTCGACCCTGGTGAGGTGCAGGGTGACATCGGCCCCGGCGGCCAGGTGGCCGTCGCGCAGGGCGGCGATGTCGACGCCGGAGAGGATGTCGCCGTTGAAGACCAGGACCGGGTCGTCGGGGCCGCAGGTGAGTCCGGAGGCGGCGTTGCGGATGGCGCCGCCGGTGCCGAGGGGCTCGCGCTCGGTCAGGTAGACCAGCTCGATTCCGTACGGGGTGCCGTCCTGGAAGTGGTCCTCGAAGACCTCGGCCAGGTAGGACGTCGCGAGCACCACCCGGGTGACGCCGGCGGCGGCCGCGCGGGCCAGCTGGTGCGCGATGAACGGGACGCCTGCCACGGGCAGCATGGGCTTGGGGGTGTGGGTGGTCAGCGGACGCAGTCGCGTGCCCTTACCACCGACCAGCATGATCGCCTCGGTCATGGTCTGCGCTGTTCCCCTTGTGGTCTCTTCGGCCCGGCCCGGCGGGCCGATACCTCCGTCGGTGGTCTGGACCCCTCCGGAGGGCCGGAACGGGTCGACCGGCGCGGGACCGGTCTGGCGCCTACTGTATTTGCTTCCGACACGGGGCCCGTCCGGCGGTCGGGTGGTTGGCGCTCGGGCCCCGTGGATCCCGCGCCGCCCGCGCCCGAAAAACCCGGCCCGGCGGGTGCGTTGCGGCACCTGCCGGGCCGGGCGGTTGTAGCAGAACTGTCGAACAGGGGTCCGTCAGGTGTCCGGCGGCCGACGGGCGCCCCGCCCGCCGGCTGTCAGGCGTCGACCGGCTGGGCCCCGTTCTCGGCCGACGGCGCGGCCTTCACCGAGTCGAGCAGCAGCTGGGCGACGTCCACGACCTTCAGGTGCTCCTTCGCCGCGCCCTCGTTCTTCTTCCCGTTGACCGAGTCGGAGAGCATCACCAGGCAGAACGGGCAGGCGGTGGAGACGATGTCCGGGTCGAGCGACAGCGCCTCGTCCACGCGCTCGGTGTTGATCCGCTTGCCGATGCGCTCCTCCATCCACATCCGCGCGCCACCGGCACCGCAGCAGAAACCGCGTTCCTTGTGACGGTGCATCTCCTGCTGGCGCAGACCGGGGACCTTGTCCATGATCTCGCGCGGCGGGCTGTAGACCTTGTTGTGGCGGCCCAGGTAGCAGGGGTCGTGGTAGGTGATCAGGCCCTCGACCGGGTTCACCGGGACGAGCTTGCCCTCGTCGATCAGGTGCTGCAGCAGCTGGGTGTGGTGGATGACCTCGAAGTGGCCGCCCAGCTGAGGGTATTCGTTGGCGATGGTGTTGAAGCAGTGCGGGCAGGTGGCGACGATCCGCTTCTTCGGAGCGTCCTCCAGCGCGGCGTTGAGGGTCTCGACGTTCTGCGCGCCGAGCATCTGGAACAGGAACTCGTTGCCCAGCCGGCGGGCGGAGTCGCCGGTGCAGGACTCCTCCTTGCCGAGGATCGCGAACCGCACGCCCGCGGTGTGCAGCAGTTCGGCGAAGGCCTTGGTGGTCTTCTTGGCGCGGTCCTCCAGGGCCCCGGCGCAGCCGACCCAGTAGAGGTACTCGACCTCGGCGGGGTCGATGTCCTCGCCGATCACCGGCACCTCGATGCCGGTCTCCTTCTTGAGCTCCTTGACCCAGTCCAGGCGGGCCTTGGTGGCCATGCCCCACGGGTTGCCCTTGTTCTCCAGGTTCTTGAGCATCGTCCCGGCCTCGGTCGGGAACGAGGACTCGATCATCACCTGGTAGCGGCGCATGTCGACGATGTGGTCGACGTGCTCGATGTCCACCGGACACTGCTCGACGCAGGCGCCGCAGGTGGTGCAGGACCAGAGGACGTCCGGGTCGATGACGCCGTTCTCCTCGGCGGTGCCGATCAGCGGGCGCTCGGCCTCGGCCAGGGCGGCGGCCGGGACGCCGGCCAGTTGCTCGGCGGTGCCGGTCTCATTGCCCTCGGTGTCCTTGCCGCCGCCGGCCAGCAGGTAGGGCGCCTTGGCGAAGGCGTGCTCCCGCAGGCTCATGATCAGCAGCTTGGGCGAGAGCGGCTTGCCGGTGTTCCAGGCCGGGCACTGCGACTGGCAGCGGCCGCACTCGGTGCAGGTGGAGAAGTCGAGGATGCCCTTCCAGGAGAAGTGCTCGACCTGGGAGACGCCGAAGACGGCGTCGTCGGCCGGGTCCTCGAAGTCGATCGGGACGCCGCCGCTGGTCATCGGACGCAGCGCGCCGAGCGCGACGTCACCGTCCTCCTCGCGCTTGAAGAAGATGTTGAAGAACGCCAGGAAGCGGTGCCAGGCCACGCCCATCGAGGGGTTGATGCCGATGGTGATCGCCCAGGCGAAGGAGATGCAGATCTTCAGCATCGCGAAGAGGTAGACCAGGTTGACCAGGGTGCCGTGCGCCAGGCCGTTGAAGGCGGCGGTCAGCGGGTACGAGACGAGGTACGCCGGGTCGTAGGAGTCGACGCCCGCCAGGGCGCCCTCCAGGCCGCGCAGGATCATGATGCAGAGGCCGATGCCGAGGATCGTGTACTCGACGTAGAAGGCCTGCCAGGCGATCGATCCGGCGAAGCGGGACTTGCGGCCCGCCCGGCCCGGCAGGCTGAGCAGCCGGATCACGATCAGGGTCGCGATACCCAGCGTGGTGAGGGTGCCGATCAGTTCGGTGAAGACCTCGAACGGCAGCCAGTGGCCGATGACCGGCAGCACCCACTCGGCGTCGAAGAGCTGTCCGAAGGCGTTGACCAGGGTCAGCACCAGGCTGAAGAAGCCGACCGCGACGAACCAGTGGGCGACGCCGACGACGCCCCAGCGGTTCATCCGGGTGTGGCCGAGGAACTCGACGGCGACCGTCTTCGTCCTCTGTACGGGCTGTCCGGTCCGGGTGGCGTCCGGCTGGCCGGTCATCACCACCCGGTAGATGTGCGCGGCCGCCCGGGCGGCGAGCGCGGTGCCGATCACAGTGGTGACCAGCGAGATGACGATCGCTGCAAGCTGCATCGGCTCTCCGTCTCCTGCGGCTTTCCTAGTGCGGTCCTGACGAGCGAGTGTACTGGTCGGTAACTTCCCATGCCGACGGCCCGGACATTACCGCTCGTCAACACTTCCCCAGAAGACGCTCAAGGTATGGCGGCAGTCACGTAAGTCCGCACCCGGCGCGCACGGGACGCGAAACCCGTTCAACGCGGGATGCCACTCAGCAAAGTTGAGTGAACTGGACTCATGGCTGTTGACGCTACCCCTCGGGTCGTGCATCCTTGAGCCTGTAAAGCTCAACTCTTCCGTGGAGGTATTTACGATGGCACGCGCGGTCGGCATCGACCTCGGCACGACGAACTCGGTCGTCAGCGTTCTGGAGGGTGGCGAGCCCACCGTCATCACGAACGCCGAGGGCGCTCGGACCACGCCGTCCGTCGTCGCCTTCGCAAAGAACGGCGAGGTTCTGGTCGGCGAGGTGGCCAAGCGCCAGGCGGTCACCAACGTCGACCGCACCATCCGCTCGGTCAAGCGCCACATGGGCACCGGGTGGAAGATCAACCTGGACGGCAAGGACTTCAACCCGCAGCAGATCAGCGCCTTCGTGCTGCAGAAGCTGAAGCGCGACGCCGAGGCGTACCTGGGCGAGACCGTCACCGACGCGGTCATCACCGTCCCGGCGTACTTCTCCGACTCGGAGCGCCAGGCCACCAAGGAGGCCGGTGAGATCGCGGGCCTCAACGTCCTGCGCATCGTCAACGAGCCGACCGCGGCCGCCCTGGCCTACGGCCTGGACAAGGACGACCAGACCATTCTGGTCTTCGACCTCGGCGGTGGCACCTTCGACGTCTCCCTGCTGGAGATCGGCGACGGGGTCGTCGAGGTGAAGGCCACCAACGGTGACAACCACCTCGGTGGTGACGACTGGGACCAGAAGGTCGTCGACCACCTGGTGAAGGTCTTCCAGGCCGGCCACGGTGTCGACCTGTCCAAGGACAAGATGGCCCTCCAGCGTCTGCGCGAGGCCGCCGAGAAGGCCAAGATCGAGCTGTCCTCGTCCTCCGAGACCTCGATCAACCTGCCCTACATCACGGCCTCCGCCGAGGGCCCGCTGCACCTGGACGAGAAGCTCACCCGCGCCCAGTTCCAGCAGCTCACCTCCGACCTGCTGGAGCGCTGCAAGGTCCCGTTCCACAACGTGATCAAGGACGCCGGCATCGCGCTGTCCGAGATCGACCACGTGGTCCTGGTCGGCGGCTCCACCCGGATGCCGGCCGTCGCCGAGCTCGTCCGCGAGCTGACCGGCGGCAAGGACGCCAACAAGGGCGTCAACCCGGACGAGGTCGTCGCCATCGGCGCCGCGCTCCAGGCCGGTGTCCTGAAGGGCGAGGTCAAGGACGTCCTGCTGCTCGACGTCACCCCGCTGTCCCTCGGCATCGAGACCAAGGGCGGCATCATGACCAAGCTGATCGAGCGCAACACCACGATCCCGACCAAGCGCTCGGAGATCTTCACCACGGCCGAGGACAACCAGCCGTCCGTGCAGATCCAGGTCTACCAGGGCGAGCGCGAGATCGCCGCGTACAACAAGAAGCTCGGCATGTTCGAGCTGACCGGTCTGCCGCCGGCCCCCCGCGGCCTGCCCCAGATCGAGGTCACCTTCGACATCGACGCCAACGGCATCATGCACGTCGGCGCGAAGGACCTCGGCACCGGCAAGGAGCAGAAGATGACCGTCACCGGTGGCTCCGCGCTGCCGAAGGACGACATCGAGCGCATGATGCGCGAGGCCGAGCAGTACGCGGAGGAGGACCACAAGCGCCGCGAGTCGGTCGAGACCCGCAACCAGGCCGAGCAGCTCGTCTACTCGACCGAGAAGTTCATCGCGGACAACACCGACAAGCTCCCGGCCGACGTCAAGACCGAGGTCGAGACCGCCATCGGCGAGCTCAAGGAGGCCCTGAAGGGCGAGGACATCGCGGCCATCCGCGAGGCCTCCGAGAAGGTCTCCACCACCGCCCAGAAGCTCGGCCAGGCGCTGTACGCCAACGCCGACGCCGCCTCCTCCGGCCCGGCCGGTGACGCCGCCGGCGCCAAGGACGACGACGTCGTCGACGCCGAGATCGTGGACGACGAGAAGCCCAAGGGCGGTGCGGCATGACGGAGAAGCCGCAGGGTGCTGAGCCCGGCGACGACTCCGCCGCCGAGGAGGCCGTGATCAAGGCGGCCGAGGAGGCCGCCGCGGCCGGGGACACCTCCGGTGGCGCGGACGAGCTGGCCAAGGCCAAGCGGGAGCTGGCCGAGCGGACCGGCGACCTCCAGCGTCTCCAGGCCGAGTACCAGAACTACCGCAAGCGGGTCGAGCGGGACCGTCTGACGGTCCGTGAGATCGCGGTCTCCAACATCCTGGAGTCCCTGATCCCGGTCCTGGACGACATCGGCCGGGGCCGCGAGCACGGCGAGGTGACGGGCGGCTTCAAGTCCGTCGCCGAGTCGCTGGAGACGGTCGTGGCCAAGCTGGGCCTCCAGCAGTTCGGCAAGGAGGGCGAGCCCTTCGACCCGACCATGCACGAGGCGCTGATGCACAGTTACTCCTCGGACGTCACCGAGGACACCTGTGTCCAGATCCTCCAGCCCGGCTACCGGATCGGCGAGCGGATCATCCGCCCGGCGATGGTGGCGGTCGCGGAGCCCCAGCCGGGCACCCAGACCACCCCCGCGCCGGACGCCGAATCGGCGAAGTCCGCGGAGTCGGACAAGGCCGACGGTGGCGCGGACAGCTGACAACCTGTGCGCTGCGGAGTCGTACGCCGGCCAGTACGGCGGCCGGCTCCGCAGCGCCTTGTCGATGGGCGCTCCGTCGACGGACGACAGACCCGCCATTGACAGCACAGTGACTATGGACTTCGGGAGGTGGCGGCAGCCATGAGCGGCAAGGACTACGTGGAGAAGGACTACTACAAGGTCCTCGGCGTGCCCAAGGACGCCTCCGCCACCGAGATCAAGAAGACGTACCGCAAGCTGGCGCGCGAGTTCCACCCCGACGCCAACAAGGGTGACACCAAGGCCGAGGACCGGTTCAAGGACATCTCCGAGGCCTATGACGTCCTGTCGGACGAGAAGCGCCGCAAGGAGTACGACGAGGCTCGCACCCTCTTCGCCAACGGCGGCTTCCGCTCCGGCGGCCCCGGCGGCGGCAACTACAGCTTCGACTTCGGCGACCTGTTCAGCGGCAACCAGGGCGGCCCCGGCGGCAGCGGCGGGCTCGGCGACGTCTTCGGCGGCCTGTTCAACCGCGGCGGCCGGCAGGCCCAGCCGCGGCGCGGCGCCGACGTCGAGACCGAGGTGACGCTCTCCTTCGAGGAGGCGGTGGACGGCGCGACCGTCCCGCTGCGGATGACCAGTCAGGCCCCCTGTCACGGCTGCAACGGCACCGGGGCCAAGTCCGGCACCACTCCGCGGGTCTGCCCGACCTGCGTGGGCGCCGGCACCGTGAGCCGGGGTCAGGGCGCCTTCGCCCTCTCCGAGCCCTGTCGCGACTGCCGCGGCCGGGGCATGATCGTCGACGACCCGTGCCCCGACTGCCACGGCAGCGGCCGGGCCAGCTCCGCCCGCACCATGCAGGTCCGGATCCCGGCCGGGGTCCAGGACGCCCAGCGCATCCGGCTCAAGGGCAAGGGCGCGCAGGGCGAGCGCGGCGGCCAGCCCGGCGACCTCTACGTCACCGTCCACGTCGACTCGCACCCCGTCTTCGGGCGCAAGGCCGACAACCTCACCGTGACGGTGCCGGTCACCTTCCCCGAGGCCGCGCTCGGCGGCACCATCGAGGTGCCGACGCTGGGTGGTCCCTCGGTGAAGCTCAAGCTGCCCCCGGGCAGCGCCAACGGCCTCACCCTGCGGGCCCGCGGCAAGGGCGCCACCCGCAAGGACGGCACCCGCGGCGACCTCCTGGTCACCGTGGAGGTCGTGGTGCCGCAGCACGTCACCGGCGACGCGCTGACGGCTCTGGAGCAGTACCGCGAGGCCACCGCCTCCGACGACCCACGAGCCGCCCTGTTCCGGGCGGCGAAGGGAGCGTGACGACCAGATGATGACCCCCGACAGCCCGATCGGCCCCGGTATCGGCGAAGGCCTCCCCGGCGGCGGCCCCCGCCCCCGCCGTACCGCCGCGGCCCCGCACTACGTCCTCACCGAGGACACTCCGGTGTACGTGATCTCGGTCGCCGCCGAGCTCTCCGGCCTGCACCCGCAGACCCTGCGTCAGTACGACCGCCTCGGCCTGGTCTGCCCCGACCGCACCGCGGGCCGCGGCCGGCGCTACTCCGCCCGGGACATCCAGCAGTTGCGCGACGTCCAGCGGCTCTCCCAGGACGAGGGCATCAACCTGGCCGGGATCAAGCGGATCATCGAGCTGGAGAACCAGGTCACCGCCCTCCAGTCCCGTATCGCCGAACTCGCCGACTCGCTCGAAGGGGCCGCCAGCGCACTCCAGCAACGCGAGGCCGCCGTCCACGCGTCCTACCGCCGTGATCTCGTGCCGTACCAGCCGCCGACCCAGTCGAGCGCCCTGGTGGTCTGGCGTCCCAAGCGCTGACCGGCCAGAACGGCCACCGCCGCCGGTTTCCCTCCTGATCGGGGGGTGGCCGGCGGCTCGCGTTACTGCGAGAGTGCAAAGCGAGCAGGATGGGCCCCCGCAACGGACACCGACCTGATCTGTGCGTCGAGTTGCATATCATCCGTACGAATTCAGGCGGCGTGCGCGCACGGCCCAGGGGTCTGACGCCGGAAAGGAGCTGAAAGTGAACCCAGTCGACGACCGGGACGACTTCCAACCCGGGGGGCAGATCCTGTCCGACGCGGCCCGAGCGCTGTACCTGGCCGCCGTGCGTTCGGAAGGGCGCCTGACCGCCTCGAAGCAGGAGGCCGCGAAGTCGGAGGTCCAGGAACTGCTCGACCTCGGGCTCCTGGTGCCGGATCTGGACGACCCGGAATCCCTCGTGGTCGCCGACCCCAACCGGCTGTCGACCACGCTCAGCGCGACCTGGCAGCGCCGGGCGCTCCAGTTGCTCTCCCGCTCGACCAACCTCGTCAGCGAGCTGCAGGACCTCGGGGACGTCTACAACGAGCACGGCAAACAGGTCGAGACCGGCGGCCGGATCGAGTACATCAGCGGCAAGGTCTCCATCAACCAGCGCCTCGGCGCCCTGGTGGAGCGCTGCTCCAAGGAACTGTTGACCGCTCAGCCCGGCGGCGGGCGGCGGCCGGAGACGGTCCGCACCGCGATGAACCGGGACCTCGGGGTGCTCCAGCGCGGTGGCACGATCCGGACGATCTACCAGCCGAGCGCGCGGTACTCCAGCCCGACGCTGGAGTACGTCGAGACGATGACCCACGAAGGCAGCCAGGTCCGCACGCTGGACGAGCCGTTCAACGTGATGATCGTGATCGACAGAAAAGTCGCGATCATACCCGCGAGCGACGACATGACCGTCGCGGCATTCGTCCGGGACGACGCGGTGGTGAGCTATCTGGTCCACACCTTCGAGGCACTCTGGGAACGGGCCATTCCGTTCCCGGGAAGCCGGGAAGTCCCGCCCCAGGTGCTTTCCAGCCTGCGCCGTCAGATCGTCAGGCTGATGGTTCAGGGCATCGGCCACCGCGTCATCGCCAGGAACCTCGGACTCAGCGAACGGACGCTGGCGCGCCACATCGCGGAGATGCGCGAGGACCACGGCGTGGACACGCTATTTCAGTTGGGCTGGAAGCTCGCCCAAAAAGAAGGCGATTCCGAATCCACGGACTGACCGGACCAGGATTGGCGGTCCTTCTACTGCCAGCCACTGTCCATGGTGGACAGCGCCGACGTCGTGGGGTTCGTGCTCTGCCAGCCACTGTCCGCATCCGTGGAAGCGCCCAGGAAGAACGCGAAACCCAAAAGAACCGCGGAGACAACGAGGCGACGCGCATAGCGCACGACAGCACCCCTTTCAGAAGGACGCAGCAGACTCTCGGCAGGACGGCTGATACAGAATAGATCCTGACCTACTGCACGTCAGTACGGATAGTCGGAGAGTGTGTCATCTCGCTGCCATGCAGGGAGATGACATCTGGTGATGCTGGACCGAAGTACAGCGCCAGATGGACGATCAGTTCGCTGTCGACGGGTCTGGGCAATTTTTGCCCGTGTTCATTCAATTGCAGGTCAGCGACTGCGAGGCCCGGCCTTCCGCGACACGGCACCACACATATCCACAGGCCAGTCAGGCACCGACCCTCTCTCGCCGACTACTCCCCCGGAGTCGACAATGACCGAGCCCTACCTGCGCCACCACGACAGCCAGGCCCCCGAGGGCCGGCGTGCACGAGTCTTCCTGGCCGCGCCGTTGATGCGACTGACCGGGCCGGCCGACAGTGTCGTGACGCTTGCCAGCCGGACGCGGCTGACGACGCTCCGCACCACCCTGCTGCGCAGCGGTGCCGCCGTGTACAGCGCGCACCACAGCGACGCCTGGACGGTGGCCGGCCGGGCGCCGGAGCCGCGGGTGCCCTCCGACTTCCGGGCGCTGCAGTCGGCGGACCTGGTCTTCGCCTACGTCGGGGCGCCGCTCTCCGCCGGAGTGAGCCTGGAGCTGGGCTGGGCCTCGGCGCTGCGCAAGCCGATCGTCCTGCTGGTCGACGAGGCCATCACGCACAACCCGCTGATCGCCACCATCGAGCAGGTCGCCCCCGTCCTGCCGCTGGTCTTCGACGACACCTGGTCCCAGGAGGCCCTCCACCACACCGTGGAGACCGCCCTCGACTGGGCCGGTATGGCGCTCTCCCTGCGCGAGGGCTTCTGGACCGCCCCCGGCGAGCAGTTCAGCGTCCCCCGGCAGCAGCCCCCGGCCGTCGGCCCGACCGGCTACTGGCCGACCGGCGCGGCGACCGGCTGACCACCGCGGCGGCTCAGCCATCGGACTCCCCGGTCCTGGCTCCCCGCATCTGCCAGCCGAGCTGGAACAGCGTCTGAGCGTCGTACAGCTCGCGCAGCCGCGAGATGTGACCGGCCACCGTCCGCTCGCTCAGCCCCAGCCGGCTCGCGATCGCCCGCTGGGTCAGCCCCTGGGACAGCAGCCGGCCGACCTGCTCGTGCACCAGCGGCTCGGTGCCCCCGTCGGCCAGCGCCGCCCAGTTCACCCCCTCGGCCTGCTGCCACTGCTGCTCGAAAACGCCCACCAGGAAGGCGACCGTCGCCGGGTCCTCCACGAAGGCCGCACTGGTGTTGTCCGCGGCGGCCGGGATCACCGCCACCGTGCGATCGAAGATCAGCAACCGGGAGAACGGCGCGGCCAGCACGCGGATCGTGCACCCGAGCCGGGTGACCTCGACCGCGAACTCCACCGTGGGTCCGTCCACCCGGGCGGCCGGCTCGTAGACCGCCCGCATGGTTCCGCCGTGTTCGAGGTAGCGGAGGGCGTGGTTCAGCCGGTCGGGCAGCGCCGCCACCGGGCAGGCGCCACCGGGCGTCGCGGTCAGGTACTCGTCCCGGAACTCCAGGGCCAGCTGGTCGACCTGATGCCGGATCTGTTCCATGCCCGACACGTACCGGACCCCGGTGGGGCGGTTGCCGCGATGCGAGGCGGCGTCATACGCCTGGGTCAGATCGCCCAGCAGGTCCGGCAGTTGCTCCGCCTCCGCCAGCAGCCGGGCGCTCATCAGCCGGATGTCCGCGCCGATCCGGTCGGTGACCGACCGCGGGTCCACCGCGCTGTACGAGGCGTCCATCAGCTGCGGCACGACCAGACCGATCTCGACCAGCCGCCGCAGTGGCCCGGCCTCGCCGGTGCCGACCTCGGCGGCGCGCAGCCGGCCGCCGTTGCGGAGGATCGCGCGGTAGAGCGCGCGGGCGTCGTCGTCGGGGAGCGCCGCGGTCAGCAGGTCCGAGGGCGTACGGGTGTCAGCCATCGTGCTCTCCCCTCATCAGCCAGCCGAGCTGGTACAGCGTCTGGGCGCCGTGCCGGTCGCGCAGCCGGGAGATGTGGGCGGCGACGGTGCGTTCGCTGAGGCCGAGGCGGGAGGCGACGGCGCGCTGGGTGAGGCCCTTGGCGAGCAGCCGGCCGACCCGGTCGGGGGCGGCGCGGGTGGGGCCGTGGGTGAGGGGCGCGGCCCAGTCGGTGGTGTCGGCCCGGGCCCAGTCGCGTTCGAAGCCGCCGACCAGGAAGGCGATCGCGGCCGGGTCGGAGATGAAGGCGGCGGTGCTGTGGTCGTCGTTGGCGGAGATCACCGCGACCGTGCGGTCGAAGACGATCAGGCGCTGGAACGGCTCGTCCAGGGTCCGGATCAGCGATCCGTGCCGGGAGACCTCGTCGGCGTAGGCCCGGGCGGCCGGCTCGGAGAACGCGATCGGCTGGTAGACGGTGCGCAGCGAACAGCCCCGCTGGAGCAGTTGGACGTCCTGGCGGACGGCGATCTGCAGGGCGTCGGCCGGACGGTGGCCGGGCTGGGCGGTGAGCACCTCGGTACGGCAGTCGGAGACCAGCTGGGAGATGCGCTGGCGGATGTGGACGTGGCCCTCGATGTAGACGGCGCCGCCGGACCGCTCGGGCCGGCGGGGCATCGCGTCGTAGGCGCGGGTGAGGGTGTCGAGGGTGCCGGGGAGGTTCTCGGCGCGGACCAGCAGGCGGGTCGCCTCGCTGCGCAGCTCGGCGCCGAGGCGGTCGCTGACCGAGCGCGGGCTGACGGCGGTGTGGCAGGCGTCGACCGGGTTGGGGATCAGCAGGCCGATGGCCACCAGCCGGCGCAGGGCGGGCTGGTCGCTCTCCGGGACCTCGGCGAAGGGGATGCGTCCGCCGCGGCCGACCACGGCCAGGTAGAGCCGACGGGCCGCCTCGTCGGGCTCGCCGACCGCCGCCGTGGTGCCAGGAGCGGCCGTCGGATCCGCCGTCACCTCGAACACTCCCTGCCGGATGGATCTCGGATGTGTCTTCGTCTCCCGCGCGGCCGATGCTTTCCGGTCATGGGCTCGGCACCGTGCAGCGCACCCGATCACGGTACTGCGAGCCGGCGGGCCCCCGGGCCCCGGGTGCCGTCGCACACGGGTTCCCCGGGGGCCGCCGGTGCACGTCGAGGCCACGGCGCTTCCGGCGAGGCGGAGCAGCAACGCCTCGCCGACTCCGGTCCCGGGCGCCATCACCACACATGGCACCCGGCCGACGCTCTTCCCCCCGATATGCAGGTACTGACGTACCTCACGCATCCAGTACTGAAGAGCAAGTCGCCACCATCGGGCTGCGGTTGCCCGGACGGCCTGACGTGACTCCACCCTCACAGCGTGACGGCCGGTGAACAAGGCCAGCCCGAGTGCATGTTCTCGCAATTGCAGGAACCTGCAGCGGCCGGCCGGCGCGGGGCGCCGGGTCCCGACGTGGCTCCACGCGAAACCGCTGGTCACAGCGGTGCGGTGGCGGAGTCCTCCCGTCCGTTCATTCGTCTCCGGACGACCGCGCTCCGCCTGTGCGCACCGTGCGCGGAGCTTGTACGCCGTCTCCGCGCGCGGAGCTCGTAAGCCGTCCCCGAGCGCCGTCCGGGCCGTTCGCGAAACCGCAGCAGGCGCGCGTCCTGCGGCCGGAGCACTCAGCGCGCCAGCAGGCGGCCGCCCGCCAGTCCTGCCGCGGTGCCGCAGGCGGCGACGGCCCAGGCCGCGATCAGCAGCACATAGAGCCCGGCGGCCAGGCCGGTGAAGCCGGCGAACCCGGTGTGGCGGGCGAGGCCGGCGGCGCCGGTGACGCAGGTGCCGACCGGGAAGGTGTACGCCCACCAGGTCATCGCGAACGGCATCCCGGCCCGGCGGGCGCGCAGGTTGGCGGTGACGGCGATGACCAGCCAGAGCATCGCGACGCCGAGCACCGCGACCCCGTACAGCTCCGCGAAGGCGAGCGCGGCGGGGGCGAGTTGCGGCAGGACCGGCCGGGCGGCGTCGGCGAGCTGGTGGACGGCGGTGGTGGACTGGCCGAGCGGCCCGAGCACCAGGAACAGCGAGGGGGTGAGCACCAGCGCGGGCAGCTTGCTGTGGACGAGCCCGGTGAGCACCACCGGCAGCAGGGCGAGGGTGGCCAGCAGGCCGACGCCGAGCAGCGCGTAGCAGCCGTACAGCATGGCCTGCTGCGCGGTCCCGGCCGGCAGGTGCGGGACGAGCGCGGGGCCGGTCGCGGCGGCGACCAGCGGGGCGACCACCGGCAGCAGCCAGGTCGGGTTGGCCTCCAGCGCGGAGAGCGAGTGCCTGGTGATCATCAGATACGGGATGCCGGCCGCGACGGCCAGGGCGTACAGCGTGCCGGCGCTCCAGAGCACGGCGTCCAGGGCGACGGCGGGGCCGGTGCCGATCACCCGGGAGCCGAGCAGCAGGGTGCCGAGGCCGACCGCCAGCAGGGCCATCGGCGGACAGCCGTAGAAGACCGCGGTGGCCGGGTTGTCCAGCAGCTGGGTGCGGGCGGCCGCGCGGTGCCGGGTCAGGTGGACCGCCCGGGCGCCGCCGAGCAGCAGCAGGCCGGCCAGCCCGAGCGCCCACATCAGCTCGCCGAACCCGATCAGCCCGGGCAGCCGGACCGGAAGCACGGCCGCTCCGTTGCCGACGATCGCGGTGCCCATGATCGCGGCGTACCAGTTGGGGCCGAGCTGGGCGAGGTCGAGGCGGGGGGTGCGGGTGAGCGGTCGGACGCTGAGAAGGGTGGCCATGAGACCCACCGTGCCCTCGGCCGACCGGCTCCGGTAGCGCCGGGCGATCTATGAGGACATAGCCTGGATCTATGGCCCTCTCCCCGCGTGTCCCCGAACTCGGAGCGCTGGAGCTGCTGCTCGCAGTGGCCCGGCTGGGCAGCGTCGGGCGGGCCGCGGCGGAACTGGGGGTGAGCCAGCCGACCGCCAGCGCCCGGATCAAGGGCATGGAGCGGCAGATCGGCGTCCCGCTGCTGGACCGCTCCCCGCGCGGCTCGCGGCCGACCGAGGCGGGCCGGCTGGTGGTCGAGTGGGCGCGGCATGTGGTGGAGGCCGCACAGGCGCTGGACGCCGGGATCGACGCGCTGCGGGAGCGGCGGGACGCCCGCCTGGTGGTGGTGGCCAGCCTGACCGTCGCCGAGTACCTGATGCCCGGCTGGCTGCTGGCGCTGCACACGGCCAGCCCCGGCACGGCGGTGACGCTGCGGACGGCGAACTCGGCGGACGTCGCCGGACACGTGCTGGCCGGGGAGGCGGACCTCGGCTTCGTCGAGGGCCCGTCCACCCCGCCGGGGCTGGCCGGCGCGGTGGTGGCCGCCGACCGGCTGGTGGTGGTGGTCGCGCCCGGACACGCCTGGGCCCGCCGCCGGGCACCGCTCACCGGGGCCGAGCTGGCCGCGACGCCGCTGGTGCTGCGCGAGCCCGGTTCCGGCACCCGGGAGGTGCTGGAGATGGCGCTGGCGCCGTACGGGGGCGCCGCGAAGCCGCGGCTGGAGCTGGCCTCCTCCACGGCGCTGAAGGCGGCGGCGATGACCGGGGCCGGGCCGGTCTGCCTGAGCGAGCTGGCGGTGGTGGAGGAGCTGGCGACCCGGCGGCTGGTGGCGGTGCCGCTGGCGGACGGGCTGGACCTGCGGCGCCCGCTGCGCGCGGTCTGGCCGGCCGGGCAACGGCCGAGCGGGCCGGCCAGGGAGTTGCTGGGGCTCACCCGGCAGAGCGCACCGTACCCGCGGGTGCGGGTAGGGGCAGAGGCCGCGGGCGCGGGCGCCGCAGGGGCCGGTCCGCGTCCACGGAAACGTTCATCTGAAAGTTGAGCGGAATAGACTCAACTTAGTGCATGCTGTAGTCAGCAGCACCGAAAGCCCGAAGACCGGAACGCGGAGACCGGCGCCCGAGACCGGCGCCCGGAACCCCGGACCGGAACCCGGAGTACCGACAGCGAGTCCGAGGAGGACACCCCAGCAGTGGACGCCAGCAAGTTCACCACCAAGACGCAGGACGCCCTGTCCGCCGCGATCCGGCAGGCCGGCGGCGCCGGGAACCCGGACGTCAAGCCGGTGCACATCCTGATCGCCCTGCTGGAACAGCCCGAGGGCATCGCTAGGCCGCTCCTGGAAGCGGTCGGCGCGGACGCCGCGCAGACCGACGCCGAGGCCCGCCGCCTGCTGACCGCGCTGCCCAGTGCCAGCGGCTCCACCGTCGCCGCGCCGCAGCTGTCCCGCGACACCCTGGCCGTGCTCACCGAGGCCGGCCGGCGCGCCGACGACCTGGACGACCAGTACGTCTCCACCGAACACCTGATGGTCGGCCTGGCCGCCGAGGGCGGGGCGGTCGCCGAGCTGCTGGCCCGGCAGGGCGCCACGGCGAAGGCGCTGCTCACCGCGTTCAAGGACGTGCGCGGCAGCGGCCGGGTCACCTCGCCCGACCCGGAGGGCACCTACAAGGCGCTGGAGAAGTACGGCACCGACCTCACCCAGGCCGCCCGGGACGGCAAGCTCGACCCGGTGATCGGGCGAGACCAGGAGATCCGCCGGGTCGTCCAGGTGCTCTCCCGCCGGACCAAGAACAACCCGGTGCTGATCGGCGAGCCCGGCGTCGGCAAGACGGCCGTGGTCGAGGGCCTGGCCCAGCGGATCGTCGCCGGCGACGTGCCGGAGTCGCTGCGCGGCAAGCGGCTGGTCGCCCTGGACCTCAGCGCGATGGTCGCCGGCGCGAAGTACCGCGGCGAGTTCGAGGAGCGGCTGAAGGCCGTTCTGAACGACATCAAGCAGAGCGACGGCCAGGTCGTCACCTTCATCGACGAGCTGCACACCATGGTCGGCGCGGGCGCCGGCGGCGACTCCGCGATGGACGCCGGCAACATGCTCAAGCCGATGCTGGCCCGCGGCGAGCTGCGGATGGTCGGCGCCACCACCCTGGACGAGTACCGCGAGCGGATCGAGAAGGACCCGGCCCTGGAGCGGCGCTTCCAGCAGGTGCTGGTCGGCGAGCCCAGCGTGGAGGACTCGATCGCCATCCTGCGCGGCCTCAAGGGCCGGTACGAGGCGCACCACAAGGTGCAGATCGCGGACGCCGCCCTGGTCGCCGCCGCCACCCTCTCCAACCGCTACATCACCTCCCGCTTCCTCCCAGACAAGGCGATCGACCTGGTCGACGAGGCGGCCTCCCGGCTCCGGATGGAGATCGACTCCTCCCCGGTGGAGATCGACGAACTCCAGCGCGCCGTCGACCGGTTGCGGATGGAGGAGCTGGCCCTGGAGAAGGAGTCCGACCCCGCCTCGGTGGACCGGCTGGCCCGGCTTCGACGCGACCTGGCCGACAAGAACGAGCAGTTGAGCGTGCTCACGGCACGCTGGGAGCAGGAGAAGAAGAGCCTCAACCGGGTCGGCGAGCTCAAGGAACGCCTGGACGACCTGCGCGGCGCCCTCGAACGCGCCCAGCGCGACGGCGACTTCGAGCGCGCCTCCAAGCTGATGTACGCCGAGATCCCGTCCGCCGAGCACGAGCTGACCGAGGCTCAGGAACGCGCGGCGGACCAGGACGCCTCCGCGTCCATGGTCAAGGAGGAGGTCGGCCCGGACGACGTGGCCGATGTGGTCGCGTCCTGGACGGGCATCCCGGCCGGCCGGCTGCTGGAGGGTGAGAGCGCCAAACTCCTGCGCATGGAGGATGAGTTGGGCCGGCGCCTGATCGGCCAGCGGGAGGCCGTCCAGGCCGTCTCGGACGCGGTGCGCCGCACCCGCTCGGGCATCGCCGACCCGGACCGCCCGACCGGCTCCTTCCTCTTCCTCGGCCCGACCGGCGTCGGCAAGACCGAACTCGCCAAGGCCCTGGCCGACTTCCTCTTCGACGACGAGCGGGCGATGGTCCGCATCGACATGAGCGAGTACGGCGAGAAGCACTCCGTCTCCCGCCTGGTCGGCGCCCCGCCCGGGTACGTCGGCTACGAGGAGGGCGGCCAGCTCACCGAGGCGGTCCGCCGCCGCCCGTACAGCGTGGTGCTGCTGGACGAGGTGGAGAAGGCCCATCCCGAGGTCTTCGACGTGCTGCTCCAGGTCCTGGACGACGGCCGGCTCACCGACGGCCAGGGCCGCACGGTGGACTTCCGCAACGCGATCCTGATCCTCACCTCCAACCTGGGCTCGCAGTTCCTGGTGGACCCGGCCATCCCCGAGGAGCGGAAGAAGGACCTGGTGCTGGAGTCGGTGCGGGCCGCCTTCAAGCCGGAGTTCCTCAACCGGCTGGACGACATCGTGGTCTTCGAACCGCTGGGCACCGCGGAGCTCACCCGGATCGTCGACCTCCAGGTGGCCCGGCTGGGCGAGCGGCTGCGCGAGCGCCGGCTCACCCTCCAGGTCTCCGAGGCCGCCCGGGACTGGCTGGCCCTCACCGGCTACGACCCCGCGTACGGCGCCCGTCCGCTGCGGCGTCTGGTGCAGTCCGCGATCGGCGACCAGCTGGCCAGGTCCATCCTCTCCGGCCAGGTGCACGACGGAGACACCGTTCTGGTCGAACGGGACGAGGAGGGCGACCGCCTCACCGTCCGTGCCCGCGGACCGCTGGAGAAGTAGCGCCCGGAGCACGGTGGGCCGCCCTCGCACGGCAGGGCGGCCCACCACCGTGTTCACCCTCGGTGGCCGCCGCCGGCGCCCGGGCTCCGGCATGATCCAACAGGCCCCGGCCCGCCGCCGGGTGCCCCTGTAAGGCGCCGCCCGGATGAGGCAGGATGGAAGGTGGAAAGGGCGGCCTCTCATTGCCGGCCACCACGTGCACTGAGGAAGAGGACCCCCATGAGCATCGACCCGTCGTCCATCCCGTCGTTCGGCGCACCGCAGGGCGGTCAGCCCGGCGGTCAGGGGCGGCCGGCCGGCCCGCCGCCCATCATCGTTCCGGACCAGGCCCTGGTGACCCAGCTCCTGGACCAGATGCAGCTCAAGCACGTCGTGGACGAGGAGGGCGACCTCACCGCCCCCTGGGAGGGCTTCCGCGTCTACTACATGTTCCGCGGCGAGCAGAAGGAGCTCTTCGCGGTCCGCGCGTTCTACGACCGCGCCTACCCGCTTGAGGACAAGGGCGAGATCCTCGACCTGATCGACGAGTGGAACCGCGAGACCCTCTGGCCCAAGGTCTACACGCACACCCACGAGGACGGCGTGGTCCGCCTCATCGGCGAGGCCCAGATGATCGTCGGCACCGGTGTCAACCTGGACTACTTCGTCACCACCACCGCCAACTGGACCCAGGCCGCCGTCGGTTTCGAGCAGTGGATCGTCGAGCGCCTCGGCCTGCAGAAGGACATCGAGGGCGAGGACGGCGAGGGCGGCGCCCCCGAGGGCACCGACGAGGCCTGAGCCCCTCACCGCGTCCGGCCTTACGAACGCCCCGCCACCGGCAACCCCCGGTGGCGGGCCGTCCTTGTCCCCGGCCGCCGGCTGCCCCCAGGATGGGGCGACGCCAAGGTGTGAGGAGCTGTAATGGGTACGAGGCCGCTGCTGAACCGCCGGCTGGACGGGATGGGCACGACGATCTTCGCCGAGATGTCCGCCCTCGCCACCGCCACCGGTTCGATCAACCTCGGTCAGGGCTTCCCGGACACCGACGGACCGCGCGAGATCGCCGAGGCGGCGGCCCGGGCCGTGCTGAGCGGCCAGGGCAACCAGTACCCGCCCGGCCCGGGCATCCCCGAGCTCCGGCACGCCATCGCCGAGCACCAGCAGCGCTTCCGCGGCCTCACCTACGACCCGGACACCGAGGTCCTGGTCACCGCCGGCGCCACCGAGGCGATCGCCGCCGCGCTGCTGGCCCTGCTGGAGCCCGGCGACGAAGTGATCGCCCTGGAGCCGTTCTACGACTCCTACGCCGCCTGCATCGCGATGGCCGGAGCGGTCCGTGTGCCGCTCACCCTGCGGGCCCCGGACTTCCGGCCCGACCTGGAGCGGCTGCGCGCCCTGGTCACCCCGCGCACCCGGCTGCTGCTGCTCAACTCGCCGCACAACCCGACCGGCCTGGTGCTCAACCCCGAGGAACTGGCCGCGATCGCCGCCCTCGCCGTCGAGCGCGACCTGCTGGTGATCACCGACGAGGTGTACGAGCACCTGGTGTTCAGCGGCGCCCACCACCCGATCGCCGCCCTCCCCGGCATGCGGGAGCGCACCGTCTCCATCTCCTCGGCCGGCAAGACCTTCTCCTTCACCGGGTGGAAGGTCGGCTGGGTGACGGCGAGCGCGCCGCTGGTGGCCGCCGTCCGTACGGCGAAGCAGTACCTGACGTACGTCAGCGCCGGGCCGTTCCAGTACGCCGTCGCCGAGGCGCTGCGGCTGCCCGGGAGCTACTTCGACGACTTCCGCGCCGACCTGCGTCGCAAGCGCGACCTGCTCGCGGACGGGCTGAGCGCGGCCGGCTTCCGGGTCTTCAACCCCGAGGGCACGTACTTCATCACCACCGACATCACCCCGCTCGGCGAGAAGGACGGCATCGAGTTCTGCCGGTCCCTGCCCGAGCGCTGCGGCGTCGTCGCCATCCCCAACGCCGTCTTCTACGACAACACCGAGGCCGGGCGCTCGCTCGTCCGGTTCACGTTCTGCAAAAGGGTGCACGTCCTGGAAGAGGCGGTGGCCCGGCTCCAGCAGCTCTGACCGATGCCGGTGAGGCCGCCGCCAGGGCGGTCCCACCAGCGCCTACCCTGCCGCGCCGGCCACCTGCCGACCGACGTCCAGCCCGGCCCTGGCGGCACGGAGTGCGGTGCGGGCCCGATCGCCCCGGTCCCGCCCAGCCGCAGGCGCGGCTCCGGCCGGATCACCCGAAACAGCGTCGCGACCGCCTCGCGGACCTGATCGTCCGGTACCGCCAAGGGCGTTGGGCCCTCCTCCCGCTCTCCGGGCGGGTCGAGTGCCTGGTCGGCGACGGCCGACGGCCGGTCGGCCCGCTCGGTGGGGAGGGTGGGTTCTGGTAGCCGGGCCGGTCCACTGGCCCGGCCATCCCTTTTGCGGTTACCGGGCGGCGAGGAGTTCCCCGCGCTCGACAGCCTCGCGCAGGACCGCGGCGAACTCCTGGGGCAGGAGGCTGACCGCGTCAAGAGCGTCGGCGGTCAGGGGGATCTCCTCCAGGAGGTACTCGCCTCGGCCTTCCTGGCTGAACTCCGGGCCGGTGCGGTCGTCGAAGCTCCACTTCTCGATGGTGGCGAGGTAGAAGTCCTGGCGCTCGTCGTCGGTCTCGATGGTGTGGAGGAGGCTGCCGATCCGGGCTTCGCCGGAGATCTCCTCGCGGACCTCGCGCCGCAGGGCGTCCTCGGGGCCGGCGTCGGTGGGTTCGATCTTGCCGCCGACGATCACCCAGTACGGGTCGACGCCGGGGCGGATGCGCTTGATCAGCAGCATGGTGTCGTTCGGGGTGAGGAGGACGGCTCGGACGCGGTGCCGCATGGTGGTCTGCTTCCTGTTCGGTGGGACGTGCCGGTCAGTGGAGGAGCCGGCCTCCGTCGACGTGCAACGACTGACCGGTGATGAAGGACGCGCTGGGGCCGGCGGGGAAGGCAACCGCGGCGGCGGGCACCTGCTTCGCCACCCGCCGGCATCACCCCGCTGGGCGAGAAGGACGGCGGTGAGTTCTGCCGGTCCCGGCCCGGGCGGTGCGGGGTGGTGGCGATCCGGTTCACGTTCCGCACAAGGGCGCACGTCCTGGGGAAGGCCGTCGCCCGGCTCGTTCGGCTCCGGCCTTCCGACCGGCCTCCGGTTCATCACTGACGATCAGTCAACTCTCATGCCTCGGCGGACCGGTCGCCGCCAGCCGGGCGATCGGCGCCGCCCCGACGGCGCGGCGCCGGGTCGGTGCGCCGGGCGCGTGAGGGCCGGAGGCGCGCGAGTCGTGCGGCAGGCTCGTAGCCAGCGCGCACGGCGCGCGACCCGGGGTAAAGGGCGCGCGCTGAGCAGAGTCGCACACCGGGTCGATCAGAGCAGGGAAGCAGGTGTGCTCGAAACAGTGAATGCTTGACAAAGTTGGGTAAATCACCGACGGACCCGGCGTATTCATGCTTCTCTGCTGCTGAATCTCCAGCCGGAATCCTTCCTTCCACGGCCGGCCGCGCCCTGGGCCGTACAGCCACGAACAGCCTCGCCCCATGCCTAGGCCTACTCGCTGCTGCCCGGCGGGCGCGCACGGAGCTGAAACGCGGAGCCGAGCATGCTCACCACACTGCAGACCTCCTACACGGACACCCGCGCCGGTGACCTGGCCTGGTGTCTCGGCGGCGACCCGCTGCCCGCTCTCGCGGTCCGCGACCTGAGACTCGAAGGTGCCGGCCACCCGGGCCCGCCCGGCACGCTCCAGCTGCGGCTGCTGGGCGCCTCGCACCAGGTGGTGATCGCCGCCGGCCCCGGCGAGTGCCTGGAGACGGTCGCCTGCCTGCCCGGCCGCCGCACCCCGCTGCCCGCCCGGGTGGCCAAGCAGGTGGGCGGCTGGGAGTACGAGTTCGCGGCCCGGATCGAGGCGCTGCCACCGCACGACTTCGCCGCCCGCGCGCAGGAGTTGCTGGCCCTGGTCGAGGGCCATCCACGCGGTCTGGCCGGCGTCTTCCCCGGCGATCCGAGCGCCTTCACCGCACTGGTCACCCAGGGCGGCGCGGACCGGCTGCTCTGGCGCACCTGGCACGCCTACCCCCAGGAGGGCCGGCTGGTCTGTACCCGCTCCTCGCTCGTGGTCCCCAGGCCATGACGGCCCCCGCTCCCCCGCCCACCCGCACGCCCCGATTCGCACACAGCGACGATCTGTCAACCTGCCGCACCGTTCTGTCCGCCGAATGGACGCAGCTATCCGCACCGAACGTCGCCTAGCGTTTGTTCGTGATCAACCATCCGGCCGGTCCTCCCGTACAACCGGGACTCGACCTCGACGACGGCAGCCCACCCCGGCCCGGGCGGAGCCTGAACCCTCTGCCCGCCCGCCGTCGGTCCCGGCTGCGCGCCCACCCCCGGCTCGCCCGGCTGACCGTCCTGCTGGCCGCCTTCATCTGCGCCGCCTGCGGACTCGTCTACGAACTCGAACTCGTCGCGCTCGGCGACTATCTGCTCGGCGACTCGGTCACCCAAACCTCCGTGGTGCTCTCCGTCATGGTGTTCGCGATGGGCCTGGGCTCCCTGTTCGCCAAACGCTTCACCCGCCGCCCCGCCACCTCCTTCGCACTGATCGAGTGCGCGCTCGCGCTCACCGGCGGGCTCTCCGTCCTCGCGCTGTACTCCTGCTGGGCCTGGATCGGCCGCTACCAGGCCGCGATGGTCGCCCTGACCTGCCTGATCGGCATCCTGATCGGCGCCGAGATCCCGCTGCTGATGACGCTCATCCAACGGATCCGCCGGGAGGACGCGGGGCGGGCCGCCGCCGACCTGTTCGCCGCCGACTACGTGGGCGCGCTGATCGGCGGCCTCGCCTTCCCGTTCCTGATCCTGCCCGGCTTCGGGCCGGGCACCGGCGCGCTGGTCACCGGGGCGGTCAACGCCGTCGCCGGGGGCGCCGTGGTGCTCTGGCTGTTCCGCGAGGAGCCCGCGCCGCGGATACGGCTGCTGCTCTGGGGCGGCTGCGCCCTCGTCCTCGCCGCCCTCGGCGCGGCCGCCGCCTGGTCCGACGCGATCGAACGGGCCGCCCGGCACGCGCTGTACGGCCCGCAGGTCCGCTTCGCCACCCACAGCCGGTACCAGGAGATCGTGCTCACCGGCCCCGCCGAGGGCCCGCTGCGGCTCTACCTGGACGGGCGGCTCGCGGTCTGCGGACCGGACGAGTACCGGGGCAGCGAGGCGCTCGTCCACCCCGCGATGGCCGCCGGTCCTGACACCCGGGTCCTGCTGCTCGGCGGCGGCGACGGGCTCGCCCTGCGGGAGGTGCTGCGCCACCGCGGGGTCCGCTCGGTGCTGGTGGTCGACACCGACCCGGCGCTCACCCGGCTCGCCCGGACCGACCCTGGCCTGACCGCGCTCTCCGGCGGCTCGCTGGACGACCCCCGGGTCAGGACGGCCACGGCCGACCCGCTGGCCTGGCTGCGCGACCGCGGCCGAACGGACCGGGCCTTCGACGTCGTCCTCGCCGACCTGCCCGCGCCGGCCGACGGCGGCCCGGTGAAGTTCCACTCGCAGGAGTTCTACGGCCTCACCACCCGGCTGCTCTCGCCCGGCGGGCGGCTCGCCGTCCGGGCCGGCGGCGACCAGAACGGCCTCTGGCAGGTCGAGTCCGGCCTCCGCGCGGCCGGCCTGCGCACCGTCCCGTACGCCGTCCAGGGCAGCGCCACCGCGAGCTGCCGCCCCGGCCCGGAGAGCGGCCAGGACTTCCTGCTCGCGGCCGCGGCCGAGCCCCCGCTCACGCTCGCCCCGGACGCGCCGCCACCGCGCGCGCTCACCCCGGACGGGCTCCGCTCCTCCGCCGCCCTCCTCGCCGCCCAGCGCCCGGCCCGGCCGCCGGCCGCCCTCACGCTGCTCGGACCGCGCTGACCCCCCCTGCGGCGGGTGGGGCGGGGCGGGCTCCGCGGGACGTCCGGGCAGCCGACCGGGGCCACCACGGGGACCACACGGGCTTCGGTCGGTAGGCTCCGTGACATGGAGCATGAGGTTGTCGTCCCGATGCCGGCCGGGCTGGTCCGGCAGGCCCTGCAGGATCCGGCGCTGCTGGCCCGTTCCGTGCCCGGACTGAGCACCGAACCGGCCGCCGTCGGCAGCGGCCCCGCCGAGGAGATCGGCGGGCGGCTGCGGCTGCGGATCGGCGCTTCCACCATCACGTACAAGGGCGTGCTGTCGCTGATCGAGGGGCGCGAGGGCGTGCTGACCGCGTTCGCCGAGGGCCAGGAGGCACGCGGCAGCGGTGAGGCCACCGCCACCGTACGGATCAGCGTCGCCGACGGCGCCGGGGCCGGCACCGCGGTCGTCCGCTTCACCGGCGACCTGAGCGCCACCGGGCGGCTCACCGAGTTCGACGAGGAGACCCTCGCCGCGACCGGCCGGAGGCTGCTGGACCGTTTCGCCGCCGCCCTCGTCTCCCCGGACGGGGAGACCGACGCCGACACGGACACCGAAGCCGAAGCCGACACGGATGCCGACGCGGACTCCGGCACCGGCACCGACGCGGCTCCGAGCGCCGCCGACGGCGAGAGCACCGACGAGAGCACCGGGGACGGCACCGAGGAGGCCGACGAGGCCGAGGAGACCACCGCCACCGTGCACTTCCTCGAGGACCGCCAGGACGAACCCGGCGACGACCTGGAGGACGACCTCTCCGACCTGATCGCCTTCTCCGACGCCGACGCCGAGCGGTTCGGCCTCCCCACCGGCGACCGCGACGGCCAGGACGAGCAGGCCGACACCGAGCAGCCGGCCGCCGAGTCCGAGGACCTGCCCACCGATCTCCCCGCCGACCTGCCCTTCGCGTACGAGGAGGAGCCGGTGCTCAGCGGCCCGGTCCGCCGCAGCATCGTCGGCCGCTCCGCCGAGGAGGTCGACCACGCCCCGCCGCGCGGCCGCTACGCCCCCGCCCTGCCGGCCCGCAGCGCGCGGGCCCGGGCGGCGTCCCGCTGGGGCGGCGAGGCCGGCGGCATCGTGGTCCCGGGCCCGGGCGGCCGCAGCCCGGTCCCGTGGATGATCGGCGGCGGTGTGGCCCTGCTCGGCGGCGCCGTGGTGCTGGTCAGGGCCCTGCGCCGACGCTAGCCGCCCCATCACGCCGGGCACCCGTCCGGTGTGGGCAGGGCCTAGACTGAACGCTCATGAGCAACGACCGCGACGCCCTGCTGGCACAGATCAAGGACAAGGCCGTCGTGCACGGCAAGGTCACCCTTTCCTCCGGCAAGGAGGCCGACTACTACGTCGACCTGCGCCGGATCACGCTGGACGCCCAGGCGGCCCCGCTGGTCGGCCGGGTGATGCTGGACGCGACCGCCCACCTGGAGTACGACGCCGTCGGCGGTCTGACCCTCGGTGCCGACCCGGTCGCCGCCGCGATGCTGCACGCCGCCGCCGCCCGCGGCCGTGAGCTGGACGCCTTCGTGGTCCGCAAGGCGGGCAAGGCGCACGGCCTGCAGCGCCGGATCGAGGGCCCGGACGTCAAGGGCCGCCGGGTGCTGGCGGTCGAGGACACCTCCACCACCGGCGGCTCGGTGCTGACCGCCGTCGAGGCCCTGCGCGAGGCCGGTGCCGAGGTGGTCGGCGTCGCGGTGATCGTGGAGCGCGGCGCCGCCCCCGCGATCGAGGCGGCGGACCTGCCGTACGTCACCGCCTACACCCTGGACGACCTGGGCCTCTGAGCCCGGTGGAAACGGCCGGGGGCCGGGGGGGGGGGGGGGGGGACAACCACCCCCGCCCCCCCGGGGTGGGCCGCGGCCGGGCGGAGCCCCGGCCGGGGGGCCCCCCCCCCCCCGGCCCCCGGTGCGTCGCCGGC